>NZ_CAXBDN010000122.1:0-12138 GCF_963974375.1 uncultured Marinobacter sp. | reverse complement strand
GTATCGTTGCCCATCTGCTCACTCTCCAGATGACAACGTATTTCAGGACGGGACATTCGCAAAAAAAAAGCCGCCGCCGCAAACGCCGCTGAGCTCAAGCGTTAGAGCCACAAGGAGGTTGGTAGCATGGCTAGACAACTATCGGGGCGTTTGTGCCTGCGGTGGTTATCGTCATGGCATCGTTAATCGTACCAACAACGGTTTTAGCACGGTCAGAGATGCTCAAGGTTCCCCATGGTTTCCCTGTGACTTTTGTGTGGCAGAGCGTGGATAAACTAGATCCGCCGTCATTTCCACGCTCATATCGAGTCATGCTTCCCCAAGAGTACCCGACGTGGGTATCCTTTCCTCATTTCTTGCTGAATGTGGCGTTGGTAGGGACCATTGGATTCGTTACCTTCCGGATTCTTGGGCGAAGGAAAACAGCAAATGGTGGAACATGACCCAATTGCTCTAACCATGCCAGCCACGGCGACGTCTACTACATTGCGGCTGCGCCTCCATTCCGTAACCGCGCGTGCTGAGCGGCGTTAAATCAATAGTGATACCGGAGCTGGGCGATAAGCAAAGCGTCATCCGTGACCTTGTAAACTATTCGGTGTTCTTCGTTTATCCGGCGAGACCAGTACCCGGCAAGGCTGTGTTTGAGGGGTTCCGGTTTGCCAACACCTTCGAACGGTTCTCGCTTGGTCTCTTTGATCAGCTTGTTGATTCGGTTAAGAATCTTTTTGTCAGTTTTCTGCCAATACAGATAATCTTCCCAGGCATTCTCGGAGAAGATAAGTTTCATTCAAGAAGTTCCTTCTCTTGACCACCGCCTTTCTCCAGCTCGGCAGCGGATTCCAGCAAACGCCGTGCGTTTCTTGGTGCACGCAGGAGGTATGCAGTTTCTTGCAGCGCCTCGTAGTCCTCCAGGGAGATCATTACCACTGACTGCGACTTGCTCCGGGTGATGATCACAGGGGAATGGTCTTCACAGACCTGTTCCATGGTTTTTGCTAGATTGGTTCTGGCGGCTGTGTAGCTAATGGCATCCATATGGCCCCTCCTGTACAGGATGTTGAACATGGTCAGGATACCGTACGCCAAAGGATTTAACAATCGGCTGCACAGCGACCGATTTTCCGCCGCTTCAGTGGTTGCCTGCAGGCCGGAAACCCCGGGGGCGGCTCAGATGAATGTCCAGGCCAATACCCTGGTAATCTTGTTTCCCTGCTTCATCTCGATTTCCCGTATATCAACGGCACCGAGCTTACCAATCAGCTTCTTTGCAGGCTTAACATTGTCGGCTTTTGAAATCAGGCTGGTAAACCAGCGGCATTGAGTTGAATACACCTTGCTTTCTCTTATCAGCTTTTTCAGAAACAGCTGTTCACCCCCCTTGCACCAAAGCTCTGCTCCCAGCCCGCCAAAATTCAGAGCGGGGGATCCGATTTTTGCTTTTTGTTCACCGCGACTACGAGCCAGGTTATTGCGTTTAAGCTGGCTACCTTTAAGTGCTTCATCGAGCGAGGCATGGAAAGGTGGGTTGCATACGCTGACGTCAAAGAACTCCCCAGCCTGGATAATCCCTTCAAAAATGTGGTTTTTATCATGCTGCGTGCGCAGCGTGAAGCGTTCCTTGAGTGTGGGGTTGTTGGCGATAATCGTGGCCACGTTCTCGAGCGACGGAGTGCTAATGTCACTTCCGACACACTGCCAGCCGTAGATTTGGCAGGCCAGTAGCGGGTAGATTCCATTTGCTCCAGTCCCTATGTCGAGCAGCTTGATGTCGGGCTGTTCAAGCCCGGGCAAGTCCGCCATGTAATGGATATAGTCGGCTCTGCCCGGGATTGGAGGGCAAAGCGCACCCTCTGGAATATCCCAATCGATAATGTTGTAGTATCGGTTCAATAACGCAGCGTTGAGAGTTTTTACTGCCATTGGGTCTGCGAAATCGATGGAAAGATCGCCGTGTGCGTTCGGTTTCACATGAGGGGCTAGTGCTGGGTGGCTTTTTACGAGTGCCGGGAAGTCATAGCCCTGGTTGTGTAGATTCCTCGGGTGCAGACTCTTGCGAGCAGGTTTGGCCTGGCCTTTTTTACTTCGATGGAGGGTGCTCACAGTGATTTGCCCGAGGCCTGGAGGTGAGTAGAAGAAAGGGTCTGGCTTGGTCAGTGATTATAATCTTAATGTCTGTGATGGCCATTGACCCTGACCCTGCACCAGGTCGACCAGGAAATATATAGGGAGGCAGGATCAAATGACTTGCTGAAATCATGAGGTCAGGCGGTGGAATGGCTCAAGATCGGGCTTTTCTACAGCCTCGCCAGTCAAAAGGGAGATCATCATAATGCTCAAACAAGTGGGCGAAGTTGAGATTCAACTCAAGCACAGTGCTACGTGCCATTGTGGCATGGTGGAACTCGAGCTTGATCTGCCTGACGGACTTGTTGATCTGAAAAGGTGTAATTGTTCCATTTGCGCGCGCAAGGGAGCGGTTATGGCCTATGTGCCTTCGAGCGGTTTACGCATCATTAAAGGTGCAGAGCAGCTTAGGCTGTATCAGTTCAACACCCTGGTTGCAAAGCACTATTTTTGCTCGAACTGTGGCATCTACACCCACCATCAAACGCGCGCCAAGCCAGACGTGTATGGATTCAATGTTGGATGTCTGGCGGGCGTAAATCTCCATCAGATCGGTAATGTTCCGATCAGTGATGGTATTAACCATGAATCGGACCGGTAGCATAGAGCACTAACCAGATGATCCTGGGATGCAGTAAAAACCCCGGTTCAGGCCGAAGGGCTTTCAGCGCTGGTATCAGGCCAGCCGGAAAAACCAGCGCACTGACGGTGCCTGGCCTGGTGCAAGGTACCAGCAGTTAAACGGACTGGCGCAACCAAAAGTCACTGATGAAGAACCCGTGAGGGCGAAATCTTACCGAAAACCGAGAAAGGAAAGGATCACCAGGACGATAACCACTGCACCGACGATATAGACTATGTTGTTCATAACGAATCCATCCTGTTCACGATTACGAAATGGGGCTAGCGCCGCTTCCATGTGGCACACGATGTTACGTCCTGTACAGGCGACTCCTTTGCCTCATCTGTAGCAATAATGCGCTATTGCTTTCGTGGGGTCTGTTCGCTAGCGCACCAAGTGGCAAAAGGAATACCGGGGGAGTGTAATGACACAACGAAATATCCATGGGATAACGCTCGAGTGTCAGCAGGGAGATATTGCACAGCAGTCCGATGTGGAAGCCATCGTGAACGCGGCGAATGCGGAGCTGCGCATCGGTGGCGGGGTGGCTGGGGCCATTCATCGAGGCGCTGGTCCGGAGCTGGAAAGGGAATGTCGCCCGCTGGCGCCCATACGCCCGGGGGAAGCCGTGATCACCGGTGCGCACAATCTACCCAATCGCTATGTCATTCACTGCCTCGGCCCGATTTACGGAGTAGATGAGCCTTCCGGAGATCTGCTGGCTTCGTGCTATCGAAATGCGCTCCAGTTGGCAGAACAATACGGGATCACGTCTGTCGCTTTCCCGGCCTTGTCGACGGGGGCCTTTGGCTACCCAATGGAGCCGGCGGCAAGGGTCGCGTTCCGGACCGTGATTGATATGCTGCCTCGCCTGTCATCGGTCAAACGTATCCGTTTTACCCTGTTCAATGATGCGGATGTGCGTGTTCATGAAAGAGTGATTGACGAGTTAAGCGGGCCGGAGGATGCCGTCTGATCACAGAGGATTTACCGGCTCCGGCGAGGGTTCGGTAACCGTAAAGCGGGTGAGCCCCACCAACTGACCGGAATCGGTAATCACCCGTACCTGCCAACGGCCCGTCGGGTTGGTGGGGAAGTTTCGTTTGTGTGTCCAGGCCCGGTAACCTTCATCCCGGCCACCGCTGATGTCCAGGGTAATGCGATCCGTTTCTTTACCGTCCATAATCCACACATGGTGAATTTTCTCGCGCAGGCCGCGGGGAGCACGCACCGACGTCCAGGCGTACATACCCTCCTGATGTAAGCGATCGGCGGAAATACGGACGATGCTTTCGCCGGGTTCACGCTGCTCCCGATCGACATGCTGCGAAAGGGTAATCCCCGTCAAACGCAGCGCTGCCGGTGGAATCCACTCCCGTATCATCCAGGTGCCGACGACCATGGCGGTCAACATCAGCGCCATCATGGGGATGCGCCACCAGTAGCCATTGGGCAACAGCCCTCCCAGGCTGGGTAAGCTGAACAGCAACGCCAGGGCGAGCGCCAACCACAGGCTTTGGCCGGTGCTCAGGTGGAATATCAGCGGAATAACAACCAACAGCACGGCAAACAGCGTCAGGGCGTGATAGGCCACAAACAGCGAGCGGCGCGGCGCCAGCCATTTGTAGTAGATTGGGTCTACCAGCGACACCAAGGCACAGCCGACCAAAAGCAGAGTGAATCCCGCCTGGCCATGATCCCAGGTAGTCACCGCCAGGAAAAAAGGCAGGGTAAAGAACAGGCTTTCCTGATGGATCAGCTGGGTCGCAAAGCGCATCACCGCCGGTGGCATCTCATACCCGAAGCGCTTCAGGATCCCGGCGCGCAGCCAGTTTTCCAGCAGCAACCAGGCCCAGCCCGCCAGCATGATCAGCGCGATGACCTGGGCCAGAGATTCCTTGCGCTCTACCAGGAAAAAGCTGGCCAGGCCTGACACGAAACCAAATAGGGCAATCAGGCCGGGATGCCTTTTTACCAGTTCCACCAAACGCGATGCGTAATCGCGAATGGCCGGGCTGAGGGATATCATGGAGGGTGTATCCTGCGGTTAAAACCGGCGTTGATTGGCCAATTACCGGCCTGTAGACCGCCATAGTATCATCATCCCTGAGGCGAATAGGTGCTCGCTACAGGCAAGGACAAACACCCATGATTCTGAAAGAGCATATTGTGGTACTCACCGGTTCCGGGGTGAGCGCCGAAAGCGGCCTGGCCACGTTTCGGGACAATGGCGGTCTCTGGGAGCAGGAGAGTGTCTATGACGTGGCCACACCAGAGGCTTTTGAGCGGGATCCGCAACGGGTCCTGCGCTTTTACAATGAACGGCGTCGTCAGTTGCAAAATGCCCAACCCAATGCGGCTCACCTGGCGCTGGCGGAACTTGAGCGTCATCATCCGGTGACCATCGTGACCCAGAATGTGGACGATCTTCACGAACGCGCCGGTTCCAGCCGGATTATCCATTTGCACGGGGAGATTACCAAGGCCCGCAGCAGCGTGGATTCCGGGCTGGTTTATGACATCGGCTATAAAGCCATCGAGCTGGGAGAGCACTGCGAGAAGGGTAGCCAGCTTCGCCCCCATGTGGTCTGGTTCGGGGAGCTGGTCCCGATGATGGAACTGGCCGCAGAGGTAGTGGCCACCGCAGATCGGCTACTGGTGGTAGGGACTTCCTTACAGGTCTATCCCGCTGCCGGGCTGGCGAGGCTGGTGGATTTTGATGTACCTGTCACCGTTATCGACCCGGGAGAGCCGGCCCACCTTCCCGGCGCCACAGTCATTCGCCGCAAGGCCACGGAAGGGGTACCACAGTGGATAGCGCAGCACTTTCCTGATCAGGGCCCGCAAAGGTTCTGATAGAGCTTAAAGTTACCTGGGTCGTGAAGTCTGGTTCAGACAGGAGTCCGGAATGACCTACTCGATTGCAGTGATTGGCAGCGGCATGGCCGGGCTTGCGGCGGCCTATCGGGCGCGTTGTACCGGCCACGATGTCACCGTATTCGAAGCCTGCGCCGGCCATGGCATGGATGCCCACGCTCTCACGGTAGACGGCGGTCTGGTGGATGTCCCTCTGCGTGTCATGAGTGCTGACACCTGGCCCTGTGTGCTGCAGCTCGCGGAAGAGGTGGGGGTCGGTACCTTCGAGGTTCGCACTTATGCATCCTGTAGCTGGACCAACCGTGGCACCTGGTTTCGCAGCGCACAATTGCCCCTTGTGGGCTGGCCCTTCATCGGCTCCCTGCGGTATCTGAACTTTCGGGCGCTGCGCCTGGGCCGTGGCTTCTGGCAACTGGCGCGCCTGACCCGCAAGCTCGAACACGGGAATACCGATGTTACGCTGGGCGAGATTCTTGAGCACCAGGATTTCGATCCGCTGTTCTGGCGCGGTCTGGTGCTGCCCATCCTCACCACTATCTGCACCTGCGAGGAAAAACACCTGCTCAACTGGCCAGCCGCGCAACTGCTATCGCTGCTCCACGGCATTCTTCATGGCTCCGGACTCTGCCGTCTGCAGGGTGGAACTTCGGCCCTGGTCCAGGGCCTCGCCAAAGACCTGCCACTGTACAGCGGCAGCCCTGTGGCGCAGGTTGAAGCAAGTAATCAAGGGGTGAAGGTGTTTAACGAACGGGGTGACGGAGGGGTATTCGACCGGGTAATCGTGGCAACTCAGGCCAATCAGCTGAGCTTTCTGGATGACAGTCAGTTTGGTGATGAGCGGGCATTGCTGGATAACATAAGGTTCGATTCCGGTGAACTCTGGGTTCATCGGGACCCGCGCTTTATGCCCGCGAAAGAATCGGACTGGACCGCGTTGAATTTCCAGATGGACAAAGCGCTGGAAAAACCCACATTTACCGTCTGGGTCAATCAGGTTGAGCCGTCGCTTCAGGGCAGCGATCCGGTGTTCCAGACCTGGAATCCGCTGTTCGAGCCGGATCCGGACACCGTACTTGCCCGGGTGCCATTCGAGCGTGCCGTCGTTCACTCTGGTACCGGGCGGGTACACGATGCCCTCGGCCAGTGGCACTGCCAGCGCGGCCGCAAGGTTTTCTTTTGTGGGTCCTGGGCCTACGAAGGCGTGCCGCTGTTGGAATCCGCCGTCCGCTCTGCCAACGACGTGGTGGACGTCATCAATCAGTCCACGCAGAAACCGGATCCGGTTAATCCAGAGTCAGTTGCGCATAATACTCGCCATGTTTGACTCTTAAATAATTTTTCAGTTTATCATTGTTTTCCAGGAATCTTATTCCAAGATGTTGATCACCTGTTATCGACCTGTGAGCCCACTGTATCTCGCCACTCAGGTTTCCTAATTGATTAGAAGATAAATTGATTACTTGTCCTTTATTGAATTTTGCCTGAGTCTTGATCTGCGCACCGCCTCGTGAAATATCTTTTGTTATTGTTCTTTCAGAAAAATCTCCTTCGATAATTTTTAATACAATGTGCTCCGGAGCTCTTGGCGAACTTCGCATACCAAAAAGTATACTTTTCCTGGCTGACCCGGCTATAAGATAGGTAATCATGCCTCCCCAGAGCGCGCCCTTCAGGAACCCTATCAGGCCAGACTCAACAAGCGGCGCACTGCTGTCAAATGCAATGGTGGTGAGTATTTGAAAAATCATCATGAATACACCAAGGGCAACGCTGTTGAAAGCTGTATTCACGATCAGTTCACGCTTGTAATGAGTTCTTATTTCAAGGGCCCTGAGCACGACCAGTGAAATCGACGCATACATTGAAGAAACGACCATTCGGGCCAATACATTATCGTCAGATCGGTTCATGAGTTCGGTTGAAATATGAAAATATATGAATCCCAGTAAAGAAGAAAACATGAACGCAGACAGGTATTTGGAAAGGTCTGGCAGGGTTTTGTTAAAATAGAAAAACACCCCGGAAAACATGGATAAGCATGAGCATATAAAGGCACCGCTGGTCCAGGTCAGAAATCGTGCGTTTGTGAAGTACGAGATTTCAGTTTGGCGGTCAATGGAAATTATGGTGAAACTGGTCGTCAGCGCAGTTATGAAAAGTCCGGAAATTATACAGTAAATCATGATGTTGAAGTTTATAGATTTGGGCGTATCGCGGATACGCACCTGAAACCCTAACCGTGAAAAAGAATCGTACTGATCCCTTGGGTTTGAGTAGGTTTTTATAATGTGTCGGCATATGCATTCTGTTAAATATTGTTTTATTTTGCCAAGTTCGTCGTCTGTCTGTTTTTCTGATGCCGAGCCAAATTGAGATGGTAAAATATTGGCAATGTTTTCAATTTTGTCTTCAATATCCTTGATGTCTTTTATGAAAATATGCGCCGGAGAGAGTTCTTTTACAATTTTAAGACAGTAAAAACAGAAAATGAGATCGTGTACCGTTGGTAAATGTACGGAATTTTCTTCTGTCTGGTCAGACCATTTCTCAAAAGCACCGAGCCAGAATGTTTTGTTAGGTCCAGACAACTTTTCCGATATTATGACTTTCAGCTCTCGTTCATAGTGGCTGTTTATGGTGATCTTGTTGTTTATTAGTATCTGGTGCATTACGTCTTCGACCGCCCTGGGTATCCTTGCCCAGTCGTGTAAATTTTTACGCCACTCCTCATCTCGGTTCTGCACCGTAGAAATCTTGAGAGTTCCTATTGCGAGCGCTGCAGATAACGAAAAATATTGATAATCAGCCGACGCTTCCAAAAGTGGGTTGTCGAAGGCCGGGAAAAGCACCTTCAATAAATCCGGTACCAGAAACAATGCCAGGGAATAAATAGAGAACGAGAGAAAGTAAATTAATCGGAACGTTGAGTATCGCTTTTGATCGATATAATCTTCCGGTTGCCCGCTGAAGTTTAGAGATTCGGTTTTTGGCCATTTGTTGAAACGTTTATTGCAGAACAGAAACAGTATGAAAAGGCCCAGCAGAACATCCAGCGGCGTGGTCAACAATTGAAGAAAAGCAGGAAGTGTGTCTTGAGCGTCCATGATCTGGTCCTCGTACTGTTCCGAATCTGCTCTGCATAGATCTCTCAACCTGCTCGTTGAACCAAAACGATACTACCTATGGCAGCGCATGCAGCCTGGTAAACTTTATGTTAGTTGAAGAAAAGTCGCCCCACCACTTTGTTGGCAAAGCCGGGATGACGGGCAGTACCGGGTTCGAACCCGCTGGATCAAAGTAACCGTTGTGCCTCGGCACTTGCCTCGAGGCGTTTCTGCTCCTGCTTCAGCATCATCCCGATATTTCTCAGTTCCTTTATCTTGGCGGCGACGGCGTCTCTTTTTTCCGCCATCAGACTGGCACCCTGTTCACAGTCGATGCGATTGCTTCGCACGGCGTTGAGCAGATCACGGATTTCGCCCAGGGAGAAACCCAGGTCCTTGAGTTGCCGCACCATCTGTACCCGTTGCACGGCCTGTTCCGGATAGTCCCGATAGTTATTAGCCTGGCGGCTTACTTCCACCAGCAGTCCGGCCTTTTCGTAATAGCGCAGGGTATGGCGGCTGACACCGGTTCGTCGTTCCAGTTCGGCGATGTGCATGATGACAACTCCAGGGTATTGACCTTAGAGCTTACTCTATACCTTATCGTCACAGCTCACTCAATCGTAAGGAGCTTGTGATGACGATTCTGATCAGCGGAGCCACGGGTTTTATTGGCCGATACCTGTGCGCCCGATTGACGGCAGACCAGCACCCGGTGCTGGCCCTGATGCGCCGGCCTGAACAGCTTCCCGTCCTGCGCAAAAAAGTCGATGCCCTGGGGGGACAAGGCAATCTGGTGGAGGCCTTGGCTGGAGACCTGGATCAGCCTCCGGAATTGCTGTTCCGGGGGCTGCCGGAGGTTGACGCCATTGTTCATTTGGGTGCCCGGTTTGGCTGGCAACTGGATCAGGAAGAAGCCCGGGCCACTAACGTGACCGGAAGCCTGGCGATAGCGGAACTGGCTCGTCACCTGGGTCGCCGGCTGGTATTCGTGAGCGGCTTCATGCTGGAAAATCATGCCCATCTCAGGGCATTGGGTATCGACCTGGAGCAGCCGGAGAAAACCGGATGGGATCAGGTGTACCGTCGCGCCGGTACTTACGAAGCCAGCAAGCTGGAAGCTGCTTTTCGGGTGAGGGCCATGGTGGAGCAAGGGCTTGATCTGGTGGAGGTGCAGCCGGCTACCGTGGCGGGAAACAGCCTCAGCGGCGAGCTGGATCCGGCGCAGCCGCTCTATCAATTGATCGATAACCTGGCACAGGGCCGTCTGGCCATGATACCCGGCACTGCGGACCACTGGTTGCCACTGGTAGCGGTGGACCATCTGGCCGCATTGATTGCCCGTGCGACACTGGTTGAGAACCCTCCGGCCCGGCTTCTGGCTCTGGATCCGGATACCCCGCCACTTCTTCCCTTGCTAGCACAGGTCGCCCAGGTGTTGGGTAAACGTCCGCCAAAGCGCTACTTGCCCATTCCGGTACTCAGCTTCCTTCTGCGGATGCCCGGTCTGAGCCGGCTAATGAATACCTACCCGGAAGCGCTGCACTTTATCCAGACAACGCGTTTTGATACCACGGCGACGGATGCATTTTCCAAAGCGGAGGGATTGGTTGCTCCGGATATGAACCGCGTTATTCAGGCGAACGCCGAGTTTTACAGGAAAAAATGTTAGTGGATCGGACCAGCCTGGCGTTTCACAAGATGAAGAAATTTGATGTTGCGGACCTGGAGAAGGCCTATGACGAGAACTAAGTCTGAACTACATAGCCGGTGACGAGCAATAATTGGACGTAGCAAATAGTCGGTTGCGCTTTCGCTGATCCGATTTGATGATGTGTCTGAAAACGCATGACACGAAGTCCTTGCGAGAATCAGTCAAAGCGAATATCGCCGGAGGCGAAGTCTTGCGTGAAAAACAGATTATGCCAGTGGAAATTCAGGTGGCCGAAACGGCAGAGCAGTTTGACGACGCCGGTGGGCTGATCCGGGCCTATGCCGATTTTCTGGGCCACGATCTTGAATTTCAGGGTTTCACGGCGGAGTTGGCGTCACTGCCAGAGATGTATGGCCCTCCCGGGGGCGCGATGCTGGTAGCGCGAATTGAAGGCCTGGCCGTCGGTGTCGTTGGACTCCGTCACTATGAGCCCCATGTCGCCGAGATGAAGCGCATGTATGTTCTGGGGGAGTACAGCGGTATGGGTATTGGCCGGGCATTAACGAAGGCTTTCCTGGAGAAGGCCAGGGAAATGGGCTATCACTCGGTGCTTCTGGACAGTATTCCTGAGCTGGATAAGGCATTGAAATTATACCGGAACATCGGGTTCAGGGAAATTGAGCCTTATCGGTACAACCCGCATCCGGATGCGGTTTTCATGGAGTATAAGATCTTCTGATTTACTGGCACAAAAACAGGCCGGGACATATCGACGTGCTGCCCCGGATGTGGCGCTGACCGCGTTGCAGTTCCGTTTAGTCCAGTAACGCCACGGATTTGATCAGGGCATACAGGTTTTGACCGGCCTGCAGGCCTAGCTGGCTGACGGCACGTGGCGTCACTTCTGCCATTAGCAGCTGATTTTCTGCGGTGCGGCAGGCCACCAGGGTGCGGTGGTTGGTGGGCGGGTGGATGCATTCAATGGTCACCCGCAGGTGGTTCTGAATACTGATGTGCTGGGGGTCGATCAGGGACAGGCTGACGTCACGGGCCAGAATGCGCAGCCGGATGGGTGTTTGTTCCTTCACCGAATCTGCACTGGGCACCCACAGTCGCGCCTGTGGAGGTCCGAATGGGCGGATTCCGTCCCCGTCGGATTCACCCAGGCTGCCCACCAGTACCGAGGCGGCACCGGCGTCCTCGAACAGCGGCGAGTCCGGGCGGGCCAGGGCTTGCTGCAGGGATTCGATCTGCTGAATCTGCCCGTCTTTTATAAACACCACCCGATCCGCCAGCCGCTCAACCTCGTCCGGGGCGTGGCTGACCATGATAATCGGCACGCCGGACTCCGCCGCCATGCGGGATAAAAACGGCATGATTTCCCGTTTGGTCTGGGTATCCAGTGCCGCCATGGGTTCGTCCAGCAACAGCAGTTGCGGGCTGATCAGCAGCGCACGGCCCAGGGACACCCGCTGGCGCTGGCCGCCGGATAACTGGTCGATACGCCGTTCCAGCAGATCGTCGATGCCCAGCATGGCGGTGACTGCCGGTGGGTGCAGGCGCTGCAGAGGCCTGGGTGTGCGGCGATAGCCGTAGAGCAGATTGTCCCGTACCGACAGGTGAGGCAACAGGCTGTGCTCCTGAAACACCAGGCCAATGCGCCGTTTATGCAGGGGCACAAATTGACGGGCCTGTTGCCAATGCTGATCACCAAACTGCACTGTGGCACCCGGAACCCGCTCAAGGCCGTCAAT
>NZ_CAXBDN010000121.1:0-12209 GCF_963974375.1 uncultured Marinobacter sp. | reverse complement strand
ATGCGCAGGTCGTTGCGGAACCAGACCAGTTGGGGCATAACGTGTCCTTGCGATGAACGGAGGGCCAGGGGCATATATTCGCTGGAAGCGGCTGGCTGGATTATAGTAAGTGTATCTTCGTAAAAGAAAACCTGCCGGGGTTATGACTGAAACCACCGCTCACAGCGTAGAATCGGCGGCTGGGAATCCTGCCGGGCAGGCCAATGTGATCAAGCCGCGGATTGAGAGAGTGTTTCCTTGCAAAACGTAGTCGACCGGAAATCGAAGGCCATTGTTCGTGACGGACAGTGGGGACACGCCTATCAGCTTGGCTCCGGGGAAACCCAGCGCCATGACCTGAGCGAGACCCGGCTCTGGCTGACTCTGCTTGATCGGGAATGGCAGATCCGCACTGAGAAACTGCCCCGCAGTGAGGAGCGCTCGCGCTGGACCGAGTCCCTGAGCCTGACATTGCCCGGTAGCGGCGCCAGTCTGCAGCGGTTTATTCGTCCGGATGAGTCCGGCACGGTGACGTTTCTGCCGGCGCTGGCAGGATTGCCGACAGTGATCCGGCCCTACGAGCCGCTGACCATTCCACCCCAGGGCGAGTGCACGATCTATGTGGGCACGCTGGTGTGGATGCGGGTGTGTGTGGGCAGCCAGCTTCACGAACTGGCCGAGTTGCCGCTGGCGGCCCAGAACATGACCTGGGTTGGCAGTAACACTATGGAGGGCGATGTCTGCTATTCTGCTCCCACCCACGCCCGGTTGATGCTGGAAGCCGTTCCCAAGCGTCCCTGGCGGGCGATCAGTCCGGTGTTGGTTCGCAACCATCGCAAGGTTCCGCTGTTGCTGGAACGTTTCAGTCTGCCCACACCCTTGTTGGGTATCTATCGCAACACCCAGGGGCAGTTGTGGACATCCCTGACCACGGTGACCTGCGAGACCGGCATGAACGCCGCCCGGTTGAAAGTGGACAGTACCGTGCCGGTGGCCGCCGGCGAAGCCGAGCTGTTATCGGCCCCCCGCGAGAAAGCGGAACGTGGCGGGCTCATCAGGACCGTGGACAGGATGTTTGGTTAATGCCTTGTGTGACTGAACCGATGATTAAGGAAACGCATTGATGTCCGGACTTCCCTGGGCCGGCTGGCTGGCGGGCATTGCGTTGTTTGCTGCGGGTTTTGTGCTGGCGACGCTGGCCTCCCGATCCGTCGCCCGATTCATGCTGGAACGCAGTTCCCGTCACCATGCTGCCATCGTCCGGCGCCTGGTGTATTACGTCATACTGGTGCTGTTCACCATTGCAGGACTGCGGGAAGCGGGCTTTGCACCGGATGTGATTCTGGGCGCCGCCGGCATACTGACGGTGGCGATCGGCTTTGCGTCACAGACCTCGGCGTCCAACATGATCAGCGGTATTTTTCTGATGGTGGAAAAGCCCTTTGAGATCGGTAATCTGATCGACGTGGACGGTACCATGGGCGAGGTCGTCGCTATCGACATGCTCAGCGTAAAGCTGCGAACGCCGGATAACCTTTACGTGCGGATTCCCAATGAAACCCTGATCAAAACCAAGGTGGTGAACCGGTCCCGGTTTGCCATCCGGCGGCTTGATATCAAGGTCGGCATCGCCTATGCCGAAGATATTGATCGGGCACGAAGTCTGCTGCTAGGCGTTGCCGGACAAAGTCCCCTGTGCCTGCAGGAGCCCAAACCGTTTCTGCTGGTACTGGATTTCGGTGCATCTTCCATTGATCTGCAGTTATCCTGCTGGATCCAGTCGATAGACACACTGACAGCCCGCAGCGAATTAATGATCGGAATAAAACAGGCGTTTGACAGTGAAGGGATCGAAATTCCGTTCCCGCACACCAGTGTCTATGCCGGTGCGCACTCCGAGCCGTTCCGGATAGAACTCACTGGTGACGGCGTGCCAGTTGCAGAGCAGACCGAAACACAACAACCAACCGAAACCACCGAGGAGGACCCGGCGGATGCCATCAAAGCCCGCGGAGAAGGCGCCCCAACCGAAACCCGATGAACCCCGTATCGCCCTGGGGTGGCGGGAATGGGTAGCTTTACCGGATCTGGACATTGCCCGCATCAAGGCCAAGGTGGACACCGGGGCGCGCACCTCGTGCCTGCATACCTTCCGCACCGAGCCCTACACCGAGAACGGTCAGCGGCGAGTGAAATTCTGGGTCCACCCCGAGCAACACCAGATGCATAAGGTGGCGGAGTGCGACGCCGCCGTCATTGATGAACGAACGGTCACCGATTCCGGTGGCCACAAGGAGCTGAGACTGGTGATCGAAACCCGGGTAACCCTGGGTGACCAGACCTGGCCCGTAGAAATGACATTAACCAACCGCGACTCCATGCGGTTCCGGATGCTGCTGGGACGTACCGCCATGGCGGATCGTTGCAGTGTCCTCCCTGAATCCTCCTATCTCGCCGGCGAGCCGGTACTAAGGAACAAAGAATGAAAATAGCGGTACTTTCGCGGAACCGGCATCTTTACTCTACCCGGCGCCTGGTAGAGGAGGGGATTAACCGAGGTCACGAAGTTCGTGTGATTGATGCCCTGCACTGCTCCATGAACATTACCTCTGCCAAACCGCAGATTCATTATCATGAGGAAGTGCTGGAAGATTTTGACGTGGTGATCCCGAGAATCGGCGCCTCGGTGACCTTTTACGGTACGGCGGTGTTGCGCCAGTTTGAAATGATGGGGGTGTTCCCGGTCAACGAATCGGTGGCTATCACCCGCTCCCGTGACAAGTTGCGCTCACTCCAGTTACTGGCCCGCAAGGGCGTGGGTATGCCGGTCACCGGCTTTGCCAACAAGCCCGACAACGTGCCGGAGCTGCTCAGTATGGTGGGTGGTGCGCCGGTGGTCATCAAGCTGCTGCAGGGTACCCAGGGTATCGGCGTGGTGCTGGCGGAAACCCGCAAGGCGGCGGAGAGTGTCATTGAGGCCTTCATGGGCCTGAAAGCCGATATTCTGGTACAGGAATTCATCAAGGAAGCCGGCGGCGCTGACATCCGCTGCTTCGTGATTGGCGACAAGGTGATTGCGGCCATGAAGCGGCAGGCTGGAGAGGGCGAGTTCCGCTCCAACCTGCACCGTGGTGGTACCGCCTCGCTGGTGAGGATTACGCCAGAGGAACGCAAAACCGCCATTACCGCTGCCAAGGCCATGGGCCTTAACGTGGCCGGTGTCGATCTGCTGCGCTCCAGCCGTGGGCCACTGGTGATGGAAGTGAATTCGTCACCCGGACTGGAAGGCATTGAAAAGGCCACCGGCAAGAACGTGGCGGGTATGATTATCAACTGGACCGAGCGGAATCAGCAGCCCTGGAAAACCAAAACCCGGGGGAGGGGCTGAAAACGTGGCGCGTGCTCCCTTTGTAATTGCCGGCAACGAGATCAAGGCGGGCACCCGCTATACGGTGGAATTGCCGGTGGCCAAGCTGTACACCCATACGCCCTTGCACATTCCGGTTGAGGTTGTGCATGGCCGCCGGGACGGCCCGGTGCTGATGGTGTGTGGCGCCATTCATGGCGATGAAATCAACGGTGTCGAAATCGTCAGGCAGGTGCTGAAAAACTCGAACCTCAGGTACCTGCGCGGCACCCTGTTGGCGGTGCCCATTGTCAATATCTTCGGGTTTATCCAGCGTACTCGCTACCTGCCGGACCGTCGTGACCTGAACCGCTGTTTTCCCGGCAGCGAGTCCGGCTCACTGGGGGGCCGTATTGCCCACTTGCTGGCCACGCAGGTAATGGAAAATGTTTCCCACATCATCGACCTGCACACCGGTGCGGTGCATCGGTTCAACCTGCCGCAGATCCGTGCCGAGCTGAAAAACCCGGAAACGGCCCGCATGGCAGAAGCCTTCGGCGCTCCCATTATCCTCAACGCCAGTCTCAGGGAGGGCAGCCTGCGGGCCTACGCCGACTCCCTGGACATTCCGGTCATCACCTTTGAAGGCGGTGAGGCCCTGAGGTTTGATGAGGTGGTGATCAACAGCGGCGTCAAGGGCGTGGTGCGGGTGATGCGGGAACTGGAAATGATTCCTGCCAAAAAAGGCCCGAAAGAACCCCGCAAACGCTCTGAAACCGCCGCTACCTCGACCTGGGTAAGAGCGGATATTGATGGCATCATGCGCCCGGTGGCCCGCCTCGGCCAGAGGGTTCGCAAGGGGCAGCGGCTGGCCATGGTGGCGGATCCGTTTGGTGAGACGGAAGTCAGTGTCTTGTCACCCGTCTCCGGTATAGTGATCTGCGTGAACAACCTGCCCCTGGTGAACGAGGGCGAGGCCATTTATCACGTGGCCCGATTTGACGAGCTGGGTGAAGCAGAAAAGGCCATGGATTATTTCCGCTCATCCATGGACCCGGAGGCTACTGAAGCCCTGTTGCCGGTGCACCCCTGGGATAACGAGCCCAACAACAAATAGCCGGCGGGGCAGCGGGAGCCGTCATCAACACAGGAAGCATGGGATGATCTGGGACCAGAACACCATAGAACTGCCGGCCCTTGCCCGGGGTGTGTACCTGATTACCAATGACGTGCTGTCACAGGGGCCGGATTTGCGCAATTGCCAGGTGGGTCTGTTGCACCTGTTTATCCAGCACACATCGGCGTCTCTGGCCATCAACGAAAACGCCGACCCGGACGTGCGTGGCGATATCGAACGCCATCTGAATGTACTGGTCCCTGCAAACGCGCCCCACTACCAGCACACCCAGGAAGGCCCGGATGACATGCCAGCGCATATCAAAAGTATTCTGATTGGCCCAAGCCTGATTATCCCCGTCAGCGATGGCCACCTGGCCCTGGGCACCTGGCAGGGCATCTACCTGTGCGAACACCGTGATCACGGCGGACCACGGCGGGTGGTAGCTACCTTGCAGGGGCGGTGGTGAGTTCGCCCGGCATCTGAATTGTCCTTATCACAGAATTGGAGTCTGGTAATGCAGCCAAAAGACATCGTGGCGCAGTTCATCGCTGATATCCATGCCCAGCGTTTTGATGAGGCCAAGGCCTTGCTGGCGACTGAAGAATTTGAATATGTGGGTCCGAATATGCGCTTCCTGACCCGCGACGACATGCTGTCGTACCAGTTCGGTATGGCTGCCATACAGAAAGACCTGATTCTCCGTCAGCTCAGTGCCGAAGGGGAGCATGTGTTCGCGGTTCTGGATTACCGCACCAACTTCGAGCCCATCGGAGATGTGCGGCTTGCGGTCTGGTTTCGAGTCCGTAACGACAAGATTCAGACCGTTGAAGCCTTCTACAATGCCGCCGTGGTCGAAAACATGCTGGGCGGCAACCTGCCTTCCGCCGGCTGAATAAGAGGCCGCAAGGGAGGGTGCCTGTGCTGTGCCGGCGGGCGCTGGCCCTGACTCCGGACAGCGGCTATATTGGGTATACCTGTTATTTTTTCTGCGGTCGCAAGGTCGGTTATTCATTACCAGACTTTGCTGACGATGCCGCCCCATAGACGGAGGTGGTGATGAATGACAACAGACATCCGATGCTCATTGTTATAGGCGCATCCGCCGGTGGCATGGTCGCACTGAAAAAACTGGTAGCCCAGTTTCCAAAGGATTTTCCAGCACCCATTTTTATTGTCAGCCACATGAGTGCAGACACCACCGGCGAGGCACTGGTCCAGGTTCTGAACGAGAGCAGCAGTCTGACCTGTGTTCATGCCCGCGATGAACAAAAGTTCGAAAGCGGTCATATCTATCTGGCGCCATCGGATCAGCACATGCTGATTGCGAAGGGAAAGATCCTCATCACCAAAGGCGCCCGGGAAAACCGGTCGCGGCCCGCAATTGATCCCTTGTTTCGCTCTGCTGCCGTGGCCTACGGCAACCGGGTAATCGGCATCGTTCTGACCGGCTATCTGGATGATGGCACCAGCGGCATGATGGCCATCAAACGGTGTGGCGGGGTCTGCATTGCCCAGGACCCTGACGATGCGTCCTATCCGGACATGCCGAAGTCGGTCATCGCAAATGTCGGGGTTGATCACGTTTTGCCGGTGGCCGAAATGGGCGTACTGCTGGCCGATCTTGTGAGGCGAGACCTGGCTGCAAGCGGACCCGTGCCGGAAGACATACTGATCGAGGCAAAAATCGCCCTGCGGGTGCTCAGTGATTTACCTTCCGTTGAGGCCCTCGGTGATCAGGTGCCCTACAACTGCCCGGACTGCGGTGGGGTGTTGTGGCAGATAAAGGAAGGCAAGCTTCTGCGGTATCGCTGCCATACGGGCCATGCGTTCACCTCGTCGGTGCTGCTGGCGCAGCAAACGGTAAAAATTGAAGAAACCCTCTGGGTCGCGTTGCGCATGTTCGAGGAGCGCCAGAACCTGCTGGTCACCATGAGCAAGAACGAAAACAGGAAATCCCCCTCATCAATTTCCCAGCGGGCCAAAGATTCTCAGGTCCACATTGACCGCATTCGTGCCATGCTGAAGGCTACCGACAAGGATTCCCCGTCAATCTGATTTCAGGCTTACTTTCCTCCCGACTTTGAACCGTTGGACCTGCGCTCGCTAACTTCTGGTTTGTAGTTTATTTGGCAAATCGGCACGACTATCCAGTGGCGAGCATATGAATATGTAGCTAATCTTGAGGGATAACGATTACAAGCAGGGAGTGCGAATGAGCCGTTTTGACCGTATCTATAAAATCCATGATCTTCTTCGTAACGCCCACCATCCTGTTGCCATGCGGGTCTTTATGGACGAATTGGAGGCTAGCCGCAATACCGTAACCCGTGATTTTGAGTTCCTTCGAGATTCATTAGGCGCACCGTTGGAGTATTGCCGAGAAGGCAACGGACACCGCTACGCGAAGGATTTACCAGTATTCGAGTTGCCCGGGTTCTGGATGAATCCCGCAGAACTCTATGCATTGTTGGCCTGTGAGCAACTGCTTGAAAGTGTGCACCCAGGACTGATCACGAACAGACTCGCCCCGCTGAAAGATCGAATTCGGCGCCTTTTGGGTGAAACGGGGCACGATGCCGAGCGAATCAGCGAACGCATTCAGATACAGCCGCTCCAGACACGGACAACAGCCCACCAGATTTTTGATCCTGTCGCAGAGGCAATGTTGACAGGCCGGCAGTTGACCTTTCATTACAGCGCACGCAGCGGACCTGGAAACAAGTACCGCAGAGTTCATCCCCAGCGCCTACTTCATTATCGATCCAACTGGTACCTGTTAGCCAAATGCACAGACTCACAGGCGCTGCGCCTGTTCTCGCTGGACCGCATTACCCACCCCCAGGCGGATACTCTCGCGGCTGAATCCTTGGATACATCAGAGCTTGATGACTTTAGCTCATCAAGCTTCGGTATTTTTGGCGGCACCCCAAAAGGAACGGCAAAGCTCCGATTCTCAGATCATGCGGCCCAATGGGTAGCTGAGGAAACTTGGCACCCGGATCAGGTCGGCCAGTGGCAAACCGATGGTTACCACCTGGCAGTGCCATATTCCGATGAGCGGGAACTGATCATGGAAGTGTTGCGGTATGGGGCGGATGTGGAAGTGTTGGGGCCGGAGGAACTGAGGCAGGACGTAGCCGCCCGGATACGGAAGATGGCTTCGATTTACTGATGATTTGGACAGTGGTGCGCTTGGTGGGGCAGTGGGTGCGTTAATGTTCGTAAAAGCTTGAAGTATAGGAGGTAAGTAATGGGCGAGCTGGCACCAAGTGACCTGAAAACTATACTCGTTTCCAAGCGCGCCAACCTCTACTACCTGCAGCATTGCAGAGTTCTGGTGAATGGCGGTCGAGTTGAGTTCGTTACAGATGAAGGACGTCGCTCACTTTATTGGAACATCCCTATTGCGAATACAACCTCTGTTTTATTGGGCACCGGAACTTCGATAACCCAGGCGGCGATGCGCGAACTGGCGAAGGCCGGAGTTCTTGTTGGTTTTTGTGGCGGCGGTGGAACCCCGTTGTTTTCGGCAAATGAGGTGGATGTTGAAGTAGCTTGGTTTTCCCCACAGAGCGAGTATCGCCCTACGGAATATCTGCAGGCGTGGGTGAACTTCTGGTTTGATGATGACTTGCGGCTGGACGCAGCCAAGACCTTCCAGATTGTCCGACTGGAGAGGATTCGTAAGTGTTGGCTCAATAATCGAGTGTTAGTTGATAGAGGTTTTTCAATCAGCTCTGACGCACTGGAACCAGTTCTGGACGCATCTAAAGTGGCCGTAATGGCGGCGACTGACAACACTGCATTGCTGACAGAGGAGGCCAGAGTCACTAAGAAGCTTTTCAAGCTGGCTTCTACGGCTGTTGATTATGGGCAATTCGTGCGTGCCAAGCGCGGAAGCAGCGTGGACCCGGCTAACCGGTTTCTGGATCACGGAAATTACCTCGCTTACGGGCTTGGCGCAACCGCAACATGGGTGCTGGGTATTCCTCACGGCCTGGCTGTACTTCATGGTAAAACCCGTAGGGGTGGGCTGGTGTTTGACGTGGCCGACCTGGTAAAGGACGCGACAATTCTGCCCCAGGCATTTGTATCTGCGATGCGCGGGGACGAGGAACAAGAGTTTCGCCAAGCGTGTATTGAAGCATTGTCCCGCACAGAATCCCTCGACTTCATGATTGATACACTCAAGCAGGTAGCAGCTGACATCAGGGTAAGCACCCGATGAACGTTTTACTGGTGTCTCAGTGTTCGGGCAATGCGCTGACTGAAACACGCCGCATTCTGGATCAGTTTGCTGAGCGCAAGGGGCACCGAACCTGGCAAACACCAATCACTATGGAGGGCCTGAATACTTTGCGCAGGTTGTTGCGTAAGAAGGCGCGCAAGAATACCGCTGTAGCCTGTCACTGGATTCGAGGTAAAGATCACAGTGAATTGATTTGGATAGTCGGGGACGCCTCCCAGTTTGGCGTCAGGGGTATTGTTCCCACCAACTTCACTCGCAGGGACATCCTGCGCAGTAATGACGAGAATGATTGGCGCAATGGCGAGGATATTTGTCTCCTTGCTGCTATGGCCGCTTTGCTCCATGACCTCGGCAAGGCCAGCCTTGCATTTCAGCAGAAACTGATTGGTAAAGGGCCTCTCGAAAGAAATCTCTACCGTCATGAATGGCTGTCTTTACGATTATTTCAGGCGTTTGTTGGAGCGGATGATGATGCCACCTGGCTGGCAAGGCTGCAGGAACCAACGGATAAAGACAACGAGCTATGGATATCGCGGCTTTATCGGGATGGGCTGGATTCGGATATTGGAAACCCGTTTAGAGGGATGCCGCCGCTGGCGAGGGCCATCGGCTGGCTAGTGCTCACTCACCACCGCTTGCCCGTCATGCCCAGCAAGGATGACAGTGGCGAGCAGCGATGGCTCGGCTCGAAAGTGAAGGGGTTCCGCGCAGAACAGCTGCGGGATGTTCTGGATAAAATCGGTCCAGACTGGAACGAGGTGGTTCAGGGAAAAGAAAGGACAGACATAGAGCCATACTGGGACGTAAGCAAGGGGCTTCCGGTCACCACAGAAAAGTGGAAAAAACGAGCTTCTTCACTGGCAAAGAGAATGCTGGGCAGGACGGGAATGCAGAATAAGGCCTGGCTCGATGACAACTATGTCATGCACGTGGCACGCATGTCGTTAATGCTGGCTGATCACCATTACTCGAGCCTGACAGACCCCGCTCTCAGAGTCAGAGGGGCAACGGGTTATTCGCTGTACGCTAATACCAACCGGGATACTGGATTAGTTAACCAGCCATTGGACGAGCATTTGTTGGGTGTCGAACAGCACGTTCAGGCCATTTGCCGGTCACTGCCCTCTTTGGCAAGCAACCTGCCCCGTCTGGCCCGTCACAAGGGGTTTCGCAAGCGGAGTGAAAATCCGCGATTTCGCTGGCAGGACAAAGCCTTTGACATGGCCGAGGGATTGCGGGATCGATCCCGGGCGCAGGGATTTTTCGGTATCAACATGGCTTCTACAGGATGTGGCAAGACCCTAGCCAACGGTCGCATTATGTACGCTCTGGCGGACCCTGATCAGGGCGCGCGGTTCTCGATTGCACTGGGCCTGAGAACGTTGACTCTGCAGACCGGCAAAGCCTACCGGGAATTGCTGAATCTGGGGGAAGACGATTTAGCCATTCGTGTGGGCGGGAGTGCTAGTCGCACGTTGTTCGAACATCAACAGAGCCAGGCCGCACGAACGGGCTCCGAGTCGTCACAACCGCTAATGGATGACGACAGCTATGTGCATTTTGAGGGCAATTTTGAGGCGCACCCCGTATTGCGCCGCACGGGTCATAATCCCTACGTCAATTCATTAATAGCGGCTCCCATTTTAACCTGTACCGTAGACCACTTGATCCCTGCCACAGAAAGCCTGAGGGGCGGACACCAGATAGCCCCGATGATTCGGTTGATGAGCAGTGATCTGGTGCTTGATGAGCCCGATGACTTCGATCTGGCTGACTTGCCGGCGTTAACCCGACTGGTTCATTGGGCGGGCCTGTTGGGCTCAAGGGTGCTTTTGTCCTCAGCTACTCTGCCGCCGGCGATGGTTGAAGGGTTGTTTGAGGCCTATTCTGATGGTCGCCGACACTTCCAGAATAATCGGGGTACCCCTGGCCAGCCAGTGAATATCTGTTGTGCGTGGTTCGATGAAAACGACCGCAGCCATTCAGAATGCTCTGACAGCCAGACCTTCAGAGAAACCCATCAGGTATTTGTTGACCAAAGGTACAAAAAATTAGGGTTGGCCGCCATAAGAAGACGGAGCCAGGTCGTGCCCTTGGCCATTGATGGCCGGGATTTAAAAAGCCTTTGCCCCCCTTTTGCAGCGGAGATCATGGTCAACGCCATAGCGCTGCATCAGAAAAACCATTCAGTTGATCCTATAACGAATAAACGGGTCAGCTTCGGTCTCGTCAGAATGGCGAATATCGAGCCCTTGGTTGAAGTGGCCTTAACCCTGTTCAGGAGTGCACCACCAGAAGGCTGCCGTATTCATCTATGCGTTTATCACTCTCAGCACCCCTTGCTGATACGGTCGTCAATCGAGCGACAGTTGGATGAGGTGTTGGATCGACGGCAGGCCGACAGAGTTTTCCAGCACACGGACATAAGAGGCCGGTTGGATAACTCGAAGGAACCTGATCATCTCTTTATTGTCCTGGGGTCCCCCGTCACCGAGGTAGGGCGGGATCACGATTACGACTGGGCACTGGTGGAGCCCTCCTCCATGCGGTCACTGATCCAATTGGCTGGACGAGTGCGCCGGCATCGGCTAGTGGAGTGGGCCGAGACCAATATTTTGATTTTCGATGTGAACATGAAGCACCTGCGAAACCCGGCAGAACCTGCGTTTTGCCGACCAGGATTCGAGGGGAAAGACCCATGGTTACTCCATAGTCACCACATGGAAAAGTTGCTTACTGATGATGAGTTGTCTGCTATCGATGCTCGCCCGAGGATTACCCAGCGACAGCCACTGGCACCAAATGACAGTCTGGTAGACCTGGAGCATGCCCGACTTGCAGACTGCATGCTCAAGCCTCCGGAACCGGTTCAGGCGAATACTATGCCGATGGAGAAGCCTCTCACCCGCAGGCAGAGAATGAACGCGGCGACACCCGCGCCGTTGCCGCCACTGCGAGCGCATTCCTGGTGGTCGCTCCGGTATGGCACCTTGACCGGTGCCTGCCTCCAACAGCAGCCATTTCGTGAAAACACTATCCAGCAAACCGAGCTTGTTCTAATGCCGGAGGAGAGTGGTGAAGACTATCAATTGCACGCGGTAGATAAAGCTGGTTCGGGTAAGGCAGATCTATTGATTCCGGTTGAAACGAAGAACCAGCGCATCCCCGATTCCGAGTTGTGCAATGCCAGGGTCGGGCCATGGGGCGAGCCAGATTATATGGAGGCTTTGGTGTCCCTGGCTGACGAACTGGGTATGGAGTTGGAGGCCTGCGCCAGAAAGTTTGGCACCGTCACTCTAGGGGAAAGCGAACAGGGGTGGCGGTATCACCCCGTATTGGGGTTTTCGAAGCAACGCTGATGCTTCGGCATCTGACAATATTCGAGAAATGTGAGTAGAGAATGTTATGACAGATCGAGATAGTTCAGAGGATTCGAGTGATTTGCGTTCGATGATTGTAGCTTCCTAAGAAACACCATCGACAGCCTGCAACGTGAATCCAAACTCGGCTGCACG
>NZ_CAXBDN010000120.1:0-12373 GCF_963974375.1 uncultured Marinobacter sp. | reverse complement strand
TTCAAGGACCGCACCCTGCGCGGCGCCGTTGCCGGCAAAGTCTGTGTGATTACCGGCGCCACCTCCGGCATTGGCCTGGCAACGGCGGAAAAGCTCGCAGACGCCGGTGCGTCCCTGGTTATTGGCGCCCGCAAGCCGGAGCGTTTGAAGGAAGTGGCAGAGCAACTGCGGGCCAGAGGCGCCACCGTGCACGCCATTCAGTGCGACTTTGCGGAAATGGAGGAGTGCGACCGCTTTGTGGCGGAGGTGCTCAAGGAGCATGAGCATATCGATGTGCTGATCAACAACGCCGGCCGCTCCATACGCCGCGCCCTGAACCTGTCCTTTGACCGTTTTCACGACTTTGAACGCACCATGCAGCTGAACTATTTCGGCTCGGTGCGGCTGATCATGGGCTTTGCGCCCACCATGCTGGCCCGCAAGAAAGGCCATGTCATCAACATCTCATCTATAGGCGTACTCACCAATGCGCCCCGGTTCTCCGCCTACGTGGCCTCAAAATCCGCGCTGGATGCCTTCAGCCGCTGTGCCGCCTCGGAATGGTCGGACCGCAACGTTACCTTCACCACCATCAACATGCCGCTGGTGAAAACCCCGATGATTGCCCCCACCAAGATCTACGATTCCGTACCCACCCTGACCCCGGACGAAGCCGCCGACATGGTGGTACAGGCCATTATCCACCGCCCCAAACGCATCGCCACCCGACTGGGGGTATTCGCCCAGGTGACCCACGCCATTGCGCCCAAGCTGGGCGAAATCGTGATGAACACTGGCTTCAAGATGTTTCCGGATTCCAGTGCGGCGGGCAGCAGCCGGAGAAACCAGGTGACCAGCGAGCAGATGGCCTTTGCGGCGTTGATGCGGGGGGTGCATTGGTAGGGGGCAACCACGCCCTGGCCTTCCCAATCTTGCAATAACTGCTGGTTGGCATATTATGCCAATAACAGATTGGGGAGGTGGAGCATGGCTACCAGAAATGTGGTGTTAACGGATCACCAGACGCAGGTTATTGAGAGTCTTGTGGCGTCAGGGCGATATCAGAATGCCAGTGAAGTAGTTCGCGCAGGACTTCGAATGATTGAGGAAGCTGAGGCGGTCTATGAAGACAAGCTGCAGGCTCTTCGTGAAGCCGTCAACGTCGGCCTGAAGGATGTGGAGGAGGGCCGTACGATGACGTTTACGTCCGATGAATTCTCTGAGTACCTGGAGGAGAGGGCTAAAATGATATTGTCGAAAGGGATTGATGGTTGATGTCCGGAAGAGCGGGCGAGGAAGATGGAACAGAAAAAGGAAGGCCGGGCAATTGCCCGGCCTTCCTTTTTCTGAACTTCGCTATTAGCCCTGCAGCAACTGCAGTACCTGCTGCGGCCTCGCGTTGGCCTGGGCCAGTACCGACAGGCCTGCGGACTGCAGCACCTGGGTGCGAGCCAGTTCGGCGGTTTCTGCCGCAAAGTCCGCATCCCGGATCCGGCTGTTGGAGGCCGAGAGGTTTTCCGAGGTGGTGCTCAGGTTGGCGATGGTGGACTCGAAGCGGTTCTGGACGGCGCCCAGTTCCGCGCGGAAACCGTTGATGGTATCTATGGCGTAGTCTACGGCGATCATGGCAAGGTCTGCGCCCTCACGGGTGGAGATGTCCAAATCGTTCATTGAGGTTGTATTGAGTTCTACCGTTGCGACAACGGATTTCAAAGTTTCCGTTGCCGGGTCGAAGGTACCGTCGCCATCCAGATCAGCCTGAATATCAATGGTAAACGCCTCGCCGAACTGTGATGAGAAGATTATTTCATCATTGTCCGCGTTCAGATTTGCCTTGATCCCGGTATTATTGGATTCCGCGTTGACCTGGCTAACGACATCATTAAGGGACCCCATGCCCTCAAAATTAAAGACGGTGCCGTTGATATCCACATTAAAATCGTAGGTTTCACGGTTTTCAAAAGCAGAGCCTAATGTTTTTGCTTCCGAGAGGGCGGCGTTGATAATTTGGTCGCCGGGAGCGTAGGTGTTACCGACATCGTTGCTGTCAATCGTGAAAGCAGGAACTGTCGTGCCGGGTGAAGCCACCGTTGTATTGATAGTGAGCGAGCCCGCTGTGTCGGTAACTGTCAGGGTTGTATCCGTAGTCGCCAGTCGCAACGCTGCCTGAAGAGTGTCTGCGATCTGGGTGGTGGTCTGGTTAGCCTCAATAACAACGGGTTCAGTTACACCATCAATCTCTATCACACCGCCATTGGCAAAACTATATCCGGAGCCGGCGGAAATATCGATAGCTGTGGAGGGAGTGCCGCTTACGACAGCAGCTGAAGTAAATGAGGCTTGCTGAGCTGACGCGGTGGTGTTATCTGTCAAATCGAAGTTTGCAGTCAAATCATTGGTTTCATCATTGGTGAAGGTAATGATTCCGGTCCCGTTGTCTCCAGCCACAGTAATGCCGTCGAGTTGCCCGTTATAACCGGTAACCAGCTTCGCTGCTGCAATGCCGGAATCGATTGCTGCGGCGATATCTCCCGCGCCAGCGGCTGACGTTACGTTAACTGGAATCTCAATGCCGCTAATGGTTACGGTGCCGGATACATCCTGACCACCGCCCAGATCCAGGCCCGATGCACTGAGATCGATTTCCGTATCCACGGAGCCTGCGGGTGTGATGGTGAATCCTGATAGCTCATCAGTCTCTTTCGAAACCGTACCTATCTGACTCCCACGAGAATCCAGACCGCTAATAGCAATAGTCTCCCCGGTATTGGCTCCCACCTGGAAGGTCTGCGTAGCAAACGTTCCGTCCAACACTTTCAAGCCGTTAAACGAGGTTTGGCTGGCAATCCGGTTGATCTCTTCAATCCGCTGTTGGACTTCCTGATTCAGAGCCTGGCGGTCAGAAATGCTGTTGGTGGCGTTGGCAGATTGTACTGCCAATTCCCGAATTCGCTGCAGGTTATTGGTGATTTCATCCATCGCGCCCTCAGCCGTCTGTGCCAGAGAGATACCGTCGTTGGCATTTCGCTGCGCCTGATTAAGACCCGCGATCTGCGACTGGAACCGCTCGGAAATGGCCAGGCCTGCTGCATCGTCTTTGGCCGAGTTGATGCGTAAGCCTGACGACAGTCGTTGCAGGGCAACATTGGAGTCGGCCTGTGAAGCGTTCAGATTCCGCTGGGCATTCAGCGAAGCGATGTTCGTATTAATGACCTGAGGCATGTTCATTCTCCCTGCTCAGAGATGCCGGTAACCCAGTGCCCGATCAAGAGGGGACGCCGTGCCGGCGGAAATTCGTGGAATTGCCGTTTTGCAGGAACTTAAGCGAAGGCTGTGCCAGTTTTTCAGAAATGGTTTTATAGTTATGAAAAATATGGGGAAATGTTGGCGAGGTAAACGAATGGTTGGGACAGTCTGCCGGTTTTCTGCCGCGGACGGCGGAATGGGGTTGCCGCTTTTTTAGGCGTATGTGGGGGAGGCAAGCGGTGACTGTCCGCGATTTGCCTTTCTTGGGATGACTGCGGTTACGAAATCCATTACGATGTAACTACAAATGTAAATACAAGGACGTGTCATGCATTTTGAGTGAGATGCCTCGAAAAATGCAGCCAACATTCGCAAGCACGGAATCGATTTCTGCGATGTAATCGATATATTCAGCCACCCTATGTTGACCGCGATCGACGATCGCTACGGCTATGGTGAGCCGCGCTGGGTGGCCATTGGACTGGTTCGGCAGATGATTGGAGTGGTGGTATACACTGAGCGGCGCGGTGACGTAGTCCGGATTATCTCCGCCCGCAAAGCAACAAAATCAGAGGTACGGCGTTATGAACAAAGCATCTAGAACAGACTGGAAGCGACTCGCCGACATGGATGATGAGGCGATCGATACCAGCGATATTCCGGAGCTGGACGATGCCTTTTTTGAAAGGGCGGAACTTCGCTTGCCTGCCAAAAAGTCAGTGACCATTAGACTTGATGAAGACGTTCTTGAATGGTTCAAGGCTCAGGGTAAGGGCTATCAGACCCGCATCAATAAACTGCTGCGGCAATACATGGAGCGTCAGGATTCCGGGCACTGATTCCTGCCTTATTTCCCAAAAACTAAACCTGCCGAACAGGCCCGGGGTAACCCGCTACCAATTCGTCTGCTGTCAGCAGCAAAAAGCCCTCGGATTCGGCCTGGGCAACCAGAATACGATCGAACGGATCCTTGTGAATATCCGGCAAGTGACTGACAGCAAGCGTGTGCTGAGAGGTGATAGGCAGCTCCAGATAGCCATTGTCCACAAGGCCGCGGCGCAGCAGGTGGGCGTCAACCTGGAAATCCGGCCGGCCCAGCCCATTCTTGATGACCACTTCCCAAACGCTGGCTGCGCTGAAATACAGGGTATTTTTGTGGTCGCCGATAAGAGCGGATGCCTCGGGCGATAGCTTATGAGGCTCTGCCGCTGCCCATAGCAGTATGTGGGTGTCCAGGAGTAAATTCACGTCACGCTCCGAACATCCCTGCTATTTCGTCCTGGCCCATCCGGTCGAAATCTTCAGGAACGTTGAATTCGCCTGCCATAAAGCCAATACGCTTTTGTTGATCTGGCTCTGGGCTATCAATAGCGGTGACACGGGCAACGGGCTTTCCCGCCTTGGCGATGATAAAGCTTTCCCCTTTTGCTGCACGGGCAACCAGCTGTGACAACCGGGTTTTGGCTTCGTGCATATTTACAGATTCCATGGCAATTACCTTCCAACTTAGTTCATTGGACTTAGTTTATCTGGTTGGCCGAAACGGATCTACGATAAGAGCAGCGGACCTGCTGCTTTTACATGGAATGTCTGGATTCCGGGCTCTGATTCCCGTGTTGCTTCCCGAATGTTAAAGCAAGGGTGTCCACTGCCAGATAATTGGGGCTTGGGCGGTGTCTGTCCCTATGGGGCGGGGCCTGCGTCAGTCAAACAGATCCTCGATGCGTTCAGCGGATAAAATCCGAGCCACCCATTGATCGAGCTGCTCATCGGTGGCTTTGGTCAGGCGCTCGTCGGCCCAAACCGGAACCTGTCCAAATTTCAGCAGGATCTGCTTTCTCAAAGTGCCTTCCACGCCTTGATGCATTCCTTGCTCCATACCCTTCTCCAATCCCTGTTCCAATCCTTCGGCACGGAGCCGGTCGCTCAAGCTAGCCATGGTGTTGGTCTCCTTCGGATACTTTGCTTGATACTGTTCCATTTCATTATCATCCAGGGCTGAGTAGATGTCGATAAAGTCCAGATACTTCAGTTGCTTTTCCGGGTTGGATTCCAAAGTGGTCAGGCCCTGTGTGGCCCGGGCATAAACTTCCAGTTTCTGGCTTTGGCTCCAGCTCATCAGGCTGAGGCACAGCCGGGCGATGAGGTTGGTGCTCTCCCAGTAATCCTCCGCCTTCATCTCTGCCAGGGCACAGCGCAAATAATGAAAGCTGAGGTAGGTGTATCGTTCGCTACCCAGTGTCAGTTCCGTCGATTCTTTACCGTTGCTGTTCAGAAAAATCACCACTGGCACAATGCGGCTGGTCTGGCACAGGTCTGCTACATCCAGGCAGTAGTGAGCCAGGCGATGGATTGAGAAGCGATTGGGGTTGGTTTCTTCTTCCAGTATAAACAGCAGGGCTTCGCGACGGCCATCGGGCCACTCTGCTAAAAGCGGTATATCCAGTTCGCGAAAGCGATCACCCAGACGCTCCTTCAGTTGCTCTTGCCGTATAGGTACGATCCGGACAGACTCATCCAGACTGGATGCTTCTTCGGGGCTGAACAGCTGCAGTGCTTGTATCGGGTAGTCCAGAATCAGGTTCTTGAAATTCTGGTCATGGCTGGTTCTTGCCTTGTTCCGTGGCATAGTAGTGAGTCCTTGGCGAGCCTGAGCATATTTTCGGTGGCTGGCATTGTACTGTCAACAAAATACTGGCTATATATACAGTTATTGATGTATGACTTAGGGATGTTGGTGCGTCCTTGTTAGACCCGCGTCAATAAACTGCTGCGGCAATACGACCGGTCATCCTATTTGTCGCCGAACACTTGCCTGCCTAATTCAGGCCTCATGCGGCTGGACTTCTTTGCGCACTTGCGGGCCTTTGTCTATCTGCGCCTTGCGAAGCTCATACTCGACTTGCAGGTTGAGCCAGAAGCGCTCACTCGTCCCGAAATAGCGGGCAAGTCGCAGGGCGGTATCAGCCGTTATGCCACGATTTTCCCTGACAATCTCGTTGATCCGGGTCACTGGAACATGCAGCGCGCGAGACAGAGCGCTGACGCTCATTCCTGTGGGCTCCAGATATTCTTCCCGGATGATCTCGCCTGGGTGAATGGGGCGCATTCCGTTTTGAGTCATGACTTGTCCTCCTCAATGGTAATCGACAATTTCTACATCCTCAGGCCCATCGGCAGTCCATCGAAAGCAAACCCGCCACTGCTGATTAACCCGAATGCTATACTGGCCAATCCGGTCGCCTTTCAAGGCCTCAAGTCGATTCCCGGGTGGTGACTTCAGGTCATCCAGCGTTTCGGCTGTCTGCAGCAGGATCAACTTTCGTTCGGCTGCATTTTTTATGGCCGAAAAGTGGCGAGTCTTACCAGTCTCGAACAGAGCCTGGGTCTCTTTGCAACGAAATGATCTGATCATGTAAAGGATGCTATACCGTTTATCGTTTAACGGCAAGCGTTATGGTGGTGATGAGTTTGTCAGAGCGTTCTTCGGGAAATTTTGAGGTGTCTGATTCAACCCCCCGGTTTTTGGAGTGCCTGATGGGATGGACGCCTCCCCTTCCGAGACGGCGTCGCAATGCGCCAAACTTATGGTGTCAAACCCAGTCACTCGAAAGAGGAGGCGTCACCATGCAAGTTAAACTGATTGGCATCGATCTGGCAAAAAACGTCTTTCAGATCTGCGGTGTGAACCAGGCTGGCAAAGTGGTGTTCAACCGTCAGCGGACCCGTGAAAAGTTTCTGGCGGAGCTGCGCAAATACCCAGAGGTACCGGTGGTAATGGAAGCCTGCTACAGCGCGCACTATTGGGGTCGCACCCTGCAGGCGATGGGGCACAATGTTCAGCTTATTCCGCCTCAGCACGTCAAGCCGTTCCTGCGAGTCAACAAAACGGATGCCTGTGATGCTCGCGCTATCTGCGAGGCTTCTCAGCGGCCGGATATTCACTTCGTTCCCGTCAAATCGGTCGAGCAACAGGATTTGCAGCTGCTTCAACGGCTGCGCAGCCGTCACATACGAAACCGCACGGCGCTGGCTAACCAGATCCGCAGCATCGCTGCAGAATATGGTCTGACATTCCCTAAGTCGTTACACCAGCTTCGAATCCAACTGCCACGCGCGCTGGAGGATGCTGACAATAACCTGTCTCATGTCGCCCGCGAAATGATTGCGGCAATGGCAGACGACCTTCGTGTCCTGGACCGTAAAATCGAATACCTCACACAGAGGCTGACCCGGCTCGCAGGTCATTCACCGGACTGGCAGCGCCTGCAAAGTGTTCCCGGCATCGGTCCGATCATAGCGGCTGCAAAGTGTTCCCGGCATCGGTCCGATCATAGCGGCTGCCTTACTTGCTGCCGTGGGTTCTGGTAAGCAGTTCCGATGCGGTCGAGACTTCTCCGCCTGGCTTGGCCTGGTGCCCCGTCAGCACAGTTCCGGCGACAAGACACGACTGCTGGGAATCACCAAAAACGGGGACCGTGAACTGCGCGCACTGTTAATACACGGAGCCAGGGCTGTCATGCGTCGAGCGATACGTCGAGACGATCCACTGGCGCACTGGCTGATAGCCCTTAAGGAACGGCGTGGCCACAACAAGGCCATCGTTGCCCTGGCCAACAAATGCGCCCGTATCGCATGGCGCGTGATTCGCTATGGAGAGACGTTCGACGTCCGCAAAGCAGTCGCCTGAAACCAGCGACGAAAGACACAAAATCAGGAGAATGAACTCACCGGGTTAGACCCGCCAACGGATGAAGCAACCGGTTACCCGGCCCTGGCAAGAGCCTGATCTGAGGACAAGTCGCTTTGCAGCACGAGTGCCTGTATAGGCTGTCGGGGTCGGATCTCATCAAGGCGCGGGGCGCAGCACCAAGTCGCCCCAGAACGACGCCGGATATATGTCCGTGAACCACCCGCTTCATCGACTGGCACCCTTGACCCCGGGGAGGCGTCCATATATGTCCGCGCTGTCCATACCCGTGTTGTTTCCCGAATGTTAAAGCAAGGGTGTCGACTGCCAGATAATCGGGGGGGGCAGTGTCTGTCCCTGTGGGGCGTTTCCCTACCTGCGTATCGACTCTTCTTCAGCCGGCAGTTTCATCAAGACTATGACTCGAAAAGGTAAGAAAGAGGAATGCTAAGGAAAATCACGACTACACCGTAGATATATCCATAGGCCGCAGCCCGTTCAAACCAGTTCGCGAAGGACCTTACGTCCAGGTCAGGGTAGAGCAGTTGATATTTCTTAAGCTTCTGGAACCAAGGCATTGTGCAGGCCCAGGCAAAAATTGTGGTATTGATAAGGCCGAAATCAAGGGTGCCGCTATCCCAGTAGTCTCCGGTTGCTGTCAGCACTTTCTTCAGGCGACGGGTTAACGTGAGTCTGAGGAGCAGACATCCAAGGAACATGGCTGCCACGCCTCCAACCATTATGTAAGCAAAGAAGATGTCCAACGGCATATCAGTCATGATCACCACCGGTCATAAAGCTTCCCTACGCGACCTTTTATAAAATAATCTGCTCCGACTGCCGCTGAACCTGCGACAACTATGCCTACAGCAAGCCCAACAGGCGTGAAAGCGATCACGGTGCCAATCGCAGCTCCCAAAAGGATGCCGGCTCCAAAAGAGGTGCCCTCAACAACCGCTTTGCGCTGCCAATTGAGGTCGTTATTTTTCCAGCTATGGTGAACACTGCTGGCACGAAGGTAGCCATCAAACACGATAACCCCGGGTCCGGCCACCCGGGCGACCTTGGCAAGCCTGGTGAGTTTTCGTACGTCTGCTGTATCGGCCACAGGAATGGACTCCCACACGGTGCGGCCGGCCGCGTTGGTGGTCTGGCGCATGCCGAAGGTATTGTTGTTCAGGTAGTTCAGCGACTTGTCATGCGGTGTTGTCCATATTTTCCAGAAAGGAAATTAGCAAAGTTCTCCTGGACGAGCTACTTCTTCGGCTCGAATTGAGGGGCGATGCTTACCTTTCCCGGCGGGATGTATGGATGCCTGCCTGCCTACCCACGCATGACCCTGTTAGTTTGCGTCGCCAATCACGATATTGAGCGATTCCGGAGATTGACCGATGATTACTGACTGGCCAGCAACCCGGAAAGGATTTCCATGCCTCGTCCCCGCGAACAGCTCATCTCGATCAGCGATACTCCCTATTATCACGTCGTGTCCCGTTGCGTTCGCCGGACCTTCCTGTGCGGCTATGATCGGACAACTGGCACGGATTACGAACATCGGCGCCACCGGATAGAAGAACGAATTCGATTGCTGGCATCCCTGTTTGCCATCGACCTTTGCGCCTACGCCGTGATGTCGAACCACTACCACCTGGTGGTGAAACTGTGCCCGGAACAGAGCGAAGCGTGGACAGACGAGGAAGTACTGGAACGCTGGGGCAGTCTTTATCGGGGGCCACTCATCGTTCAGCGGCACCTGAAAGGGGAGCCGCTTGTCGCTGCTGAGCGTCGCTTTTTGGATCGCACCACTGCCATCTACCGCAAACGCCTTGGCGACCTGAGCTGGTTCATGAAGTGCCTGAATGAGCCAATCGCCCGGGAGGCCAATCGGGAAGATAATTGCACTGGCCACTTCTGGGAGTCCCGCTTCAAGTCACAAGCATTGCTATCCGATCAGGCTCTACTGAGCTGCATGGCCTATGTAGATCTGAACCCGGTACGAGCCGCTATGGCAGAGACACCAGAGGCGTCTGACCACACCAGTATCAAGGAGCGCCTGAACCCAAAGTTTGACCTGGTACAGGCCATTCAGAGCCAAGTGGATTCCCGTTACCTGCGTCAGTTTCCAGTCTCGCTCAAGCCGCTGCTGAACTTTGAGGGCAATGAACGGAACGAACTGCAGCGCGGCATTCTATTCAGCCTGAGAGATTATCTGGAACTGGTGGACTACACTGGCCGGATCATTCATCCAACAAAGCGCGCCGCAATACCCACATCCATACCCCCGATCCTCACCCGCCTGGGGCTATCCCAGGGCGAGTGGCTCAGTGAAGCCTGCGAATTTGAGGCCCGCTATGCGCAGAACCAGCGGGCGGAGCAGAGCAGGCGACGACGAGCGGCCTGATCCCCACCCAAAAGAGCGAAAACAACGCACGGGCCAATAGCCGGGGGCTTCGCTTGGCCTGAATTCGGGTAAACAGGCCGGATTTTGGCGAAGTTGGTAAAATTGTGGCCAAAGAGGTCAGGAGTGGTGTTTTTAGACGGCCGCTGTCGATGTTAGGGAGAGGGTAGCGAGTTCTCTTCTTTGGGAGTGCCTGTCTATGCCGGAGCTTCAGGGCGAGTGGCTCAGTGAAGCCTGCGAATTTGAGGCCCGCTATGCGCAGAACCAGCGGGCGGAGCAGAGCAGGCGACGACGAGCGGCCTGATCCCCACCCAAAAGAGCGAAAACAACGCACGGGCCAATAGCCGGGGGCTTCGCTTGGCCTGAATTCGGGTAAACAGGCCGGATTTTGGCGAAGTTGGTAAAATTGTGGCCAAAGAGGTCAGGAGTGGTGTTTTTAGACGGCCGCTGTCGATGTTAGGGAGAGGGTAGCGAGTTCTCTTCTTTGGGAGTGCCTGTCTATGCCGGAGCTTCTGGTTATGCCACGATTTTCCCTGACAATCTCGTTGATCCGGGTCACTGGAACATGCAGCGAGCGGGACAGAGCGCTGACACTCATTCCTGTGGGCTCCAGATATTCTTCCCGGATGATCTCGCCAGGGTGAATGGGGAGCATTCCATTTTGAATCATGACTTGTCCTCCTCAATGGTAATCGACAATTTCTACACAGTGTACTGTTTAACGGCAAGCGTCATGATGGTGATGGATTCGCTAGAGCGTTCTTCGGGAAATTTTGAGGTGTCCGATTCTATTCTTCTATTCCATGTCCTTCTGTGGTGTCGGAAGCAAAACATCCTTTCTTTCCCTAAGCCAGACCGAAAATCTCGCCCCTTATGCCCCTCTTTTACATTCCTTTACAAAAACCCCCGTTTTTTTTCTAAAGGAACCCACCGAAGCGCCGTTAACTGAAGCAACAGGGCGGCGCTACCAAACCAAAGAATGGGCGCCTGACCTTTTCCACGATGAAACGACACTTAATGTCGAAGGAGAAGTAGCATGGCTCTCGGTATCAACACGAACGTAGCCTCACTGAATGCTCAGAACCAACTGAGCAAGTCCCAGGGTCAGAATGATCAGGCTCTCCAGCGTCTGTCCTCTGGTTTGCGCATTAACTCTGCCAAAGACGATGCCGCTGGCCTCGCCATCTCTACCCGTTTCAGCTCCCAGATCTCCGGTCTGAACGTTGCGACTCGTAATGCCAACGACGGCATCTCACTGGCGCAGACCGCTGAGGGTGCTCTTAACGAAATCACCAACAACCTCCAGCGGATTCGCGAACTTTCTGTTCAGTCCGCTAACTCCACCAACAACACGTCTGACCGCGAGGCGCTGAATGCCGAAGTGCAGCAGCGTATTGAGGAGATTGACCGGATTGCGTCTCAGACGTCCTTCAACGGGCTGAAAGTTCTGGATGGTTCGTTCCAGACCGCCGGTTTTCAGGTAGGTGCGAATGCTGGTGAGGTAATCAACCTTGATCTGAGTGATAGCGCTCGCAGTGACTCGATTGGGGCGAAAGCATCCTTGAGTGCTTCTGACCTGAGCGCGACCTTTGTTGGAGGCACTCCAGGCACTCCGGCAACTGCTGCTGACTCCGGTGCGATCAGCTTCAATGCTGGGGCGGTGAGCGAAACGGGTACCAGTGATCCAATCACCTTTAACGTTTCATTGAGTGATGGCACAACCACCCTTACAGGTGCAGAACAAACTGTATTGGCTAGCGGTACTTTGACCGATACTCAGCTCTCAGACGCTATTGAGGGCTTGGGCTTTAGTGCCGATGGCACTACTACTACTACGGTCAGCGGCTTCACGATTGACACTGGCGGAGACACAATTGCTGATGCTGTCGCTAGCGGTACAATCTCATTCTCCAGAGCTGATGGCACTAACTTTACCCTCGCTCAAGTAACTGGAGGAGCTGGAACGCCAAGTGGTGACGCATTCACCGCTGTCAACACAGCAACCCCGACAGCAGGCGCTACCTCGGGTGTAGCAGAAGTACCTGCGGTAGAGGCAGGCG
>NZ_CAXBDN010000119.1:0-12381 GCF_963974375.1 uncultured Marinobacter sp. | reverse complement strand
GGCATTATCGCCCGGTGCGGGAAAAATCCCGCGACTGGCGCTTTCCTGCAAGTCCCGGGCTGGGTGTCGGCCGGGATGGCCTTCGTATTGGTCTTGGCATTGTGGCCGGTCAGAACCTGGGCTTTATTCTGAACGAGCTGACCCGGGAGGCGGCCCTGGTCCGGGATTTTGATCAGCTGCCCATACCATTCCGGGCAATCGCCACGGATCTGGCCACCGGAGAAGAAGTGGTGATTGCCGATGGTAGTCTGGCTGAGGCCGTTCGGGCCAGCATGAGCATTCCGGGGGTCTACGCCCCGGTCAGTCGCGAGGGGCAGATGCTGGTGGACGGCGGTGTTGCCAACAACCTGCCGGTGAGTGTGGCCCGTGGGCTGGGAGCGGACGTTATTATTGCCGTTGATATCAGTGATGAACTCTTTGAAGTCGAAAACCTGGATCAGGCATTTTCCGTCATTGCCCAGCTGACCACGCTGATGACCCGGCAGAATGTCGTCAGTCAGCGCGACCAGCTGGGACCCCGGGACGTGCTGATACGGCCCGACCTGGAGGGCCTGACCTCTGCCGATTTTTTCGCAGCTGCGGCCTTGATGGAGCTGGGTGCTACCGCTACCCGCCAGCATGCGGGCCAGCTGTACACCCTGGGCGTTGACGAGACTGCCTGGGAAGGCTACCTGGCGCGGCGCCAGAGGCGTGATTTCGAACCGGGGATCATCTCCGGTATCCGCATCCGCCAGGACTCCCGCCTCGCTGACCGGTTTCTGCGGGACCGTATCCGGCAGCAGCCAGGTGAGCCGCTGGATGTACCGCAGCTGGAAGAGGATCTTAACCGGATTCACGGTCTTGGCTATTATGAAACCGTCAGCTACAGCCTCAATCCGGATGGCAGTGACGGCGCCGAACTCGACATTGCGGTCAATGAAAAAAGCTGGGGTCCGAACTATCTGAGTTTTGGCCTTGGCTATGAAGAAAATTTTGATGGGGATACCCGCTTTAACGTCGCCACCCTGTTGCGGATGACTGAACTCAACCGGTTCGGTGGTGAATGGCAGACCGGACTGCAGCTGGGTACCGAACCCTGGGTACGCACTGAATGGTTCCAGCCGATCGAGCATGGCTATCGTCGTTTTTTCGTGGTGGGTCTGGAGTTTCAGCGGGACCGCTACCGGGTGTTTAAAAGCGGCGAGCGAGTTGCGGAAGTCGATGTTTCCCAGCGCCAGGCGGATTTTTCTCTGGGTACCGAGCTGGGGCCCGACAACGAAATACGCATCGGTCTGGAACGCGGCTATGCCCGTGTTGATGACCGGGTAGGTGACAGCCCCGCCAGCGAAGATCGTATTCAGCAGGGTAACTTTACGGTGCGTCTGGTGCATGACTCACTGAACGACACCTTCATGCCGGATGAGGGCAGTTTTGCTGGTTTCCGGGCAAGATTCGAGCGGCCGGGGCTGGGATCGGATTCTGATTTTGATCGCCTCACCATGCGCCTGGCCAGGGCCTATCGCTATGATCGCTGGGTGGTGTTCGGTGAGGCATTTGCCAGCATGGTCAGTCGTGGTCAGGCCGGTGTCGAGAATGCCGTTGCTCTGGGGGGGTTCCGGCGACTGTCGTCTTACGGTCGCGGCGAAGTGAGCGGACAGGACGCGGCATTGATGTCATTGATCAGTTATCGCAATTTCGGGGGACCGGTCGTGCCGTTCTTCGCCGGATTGGGTGTTGAGGCTGGCAATGCCTGGGAAGCTTCCGATCAGGCCCGGTTTGACGATCTACTGGTGTCAGGCAATGGCTTCATGGGCCTCGACACGCTGATCGGCCCGGTGCAGCTGGCATTGTCCTACAATAACCAGGAGCACTGGGGACTCTACCTGAACGTGGGCTATTCCCTGGGTCAGCTGTTTGAGTAGGACTCAACCATGGCGGTGATCACAGGAGCGGAGCTGCCAGACGCAGGCCGCGACAGGCAATTCTGAATAGCAGGGAACGGGCCTTGTAGTCATGTTCCGACAATGGCCGACTTTGACGGAAGTCTTCTTCCAGCATGGTTTCCACATCGGCGACAACGGAGGCTGCGGTGAATATGGCCGTAATCTCGAAATTCAGACGCATCGAGCGGTTATCAAGGTTCGCGGTGCCAATGGCGGCGTAGCGCTGGTCTACCAGAATAACCTTCTGATGCATAAAGCCTGGCTGGTACTGATAAATGCCGATACCCGCCTGATCGGCCTGAACGAGATACGAATAGGCCGCCATGCCGATGATGACGCTGTCTGAGTGTTCCGGAATCAGAATGCGTACATCGACACCACGAAGGGCTGCCAGTTGCAGCGCGTTCATGATCTGGAAATCCGGTACGAAGTAAGGCGAGGCGATCCACAGCCGTTGGCGGGCGTTGTTGATGCAGTTCAGGAAGAACAGCGTGCAGGTTTCCCAGGTATCTGCAGGGCTGCTTGGCAGTATCAGCACTTCCTGGCCAGGATCGCCGGTATCGACGGGCGTCCAGCTCAGTTCCGGATTTTCTGTGGCTGCCCAGTTCCAGTCTTCAAGCCAGGCCAGTTGCAGGCCAAGCACGGCAGGTCCGATGATCCGGCAATGGGTATCTCGCCAGGGTTCTGCGCCAAGGGGTTTGCCCAGGTACTCGTCGCCCAGATTGATGCCGCCGATGAAGCCGATTTTCCCATCGCATATCAGAAGCTTGCGATGATTCCGGAAGTTGATCTGAAAGCGCAGCCGCCGGACATTACCGTTGCCGAAAGAGGCCACTTTCGCTCCCGCACGCTCAAGGTCCCGGAGGTACTTGCGGGGCAGCGAGTAGCTGCCGACATCGTCATAAAGAAAGTACACCTGGACACCTTCGCCCAGTTTACGCCGCAGAATGTGGTGGATGCGCTGACCGACCCGGTCTGAGCGGATCAGGTAAAATTCCAGAAGGATGTAATCCCGGGCTTCCTCCATGGCTTCGAACAGTGCCTCAAAGGTGGCAGTGCCGTTTTTCAGGAGGGTACACTGGTTGCCGCCGGTAAATGGCTGGCGGCCAAGATTGCTGAGAACCTGCAGTTCGTCGTTGAAGTGTTCCTGGGCCGGGTGTGGAAACGCGGAGGCTTGCCGCTCAAAGTGGGCGATTACCGGGTCGAGGGCTTTGTCGCCACTTCTGCGGGCCCTGACGTAGCCGTAAAACCGGTTCCGGCCGAACATCAGAAACAGTGGTACAGCAACCCAGGGAAGTGCCAGCAGGCTGATGATCCAGGCCAGGGCGCCCTGAGCGGTGCGGTAGGTCATCAGAATACGATAAATGAAAAACAGGGCAACCCCGTAAAACACCAGGGCGGCAAGGGCGAGCACTGAAAAATCCGGCATTGACTGTACTCTTGCAAAGCGACCCTGCAACAATAGCATGTCGCTACCGGGTTATGGCACCGTAGCCTGGGTCGTCGGGACTGGCTGGAGAGGCTGCTTGCGGAAAAGGAAGCAGGACCCGGCGACAAAACAACAATTGCGGAATTCCATCTGACTGGAGACTGGCTGATGAGCGTCACACTGAACCACCGGGTTAGCGGACAGGGTAAACCGGTACTGCTGCTGCATGGTGTATTTGGATCCCATGAAAATCTTGGCGGCGTTAGCCAGCGGCTGCAGGATGAGTGGCAGATACATGGCCTGGATCACCGTAATCATGGCAAGTCGCCCCACACCGACACCATGGATTATCCGGCCATGGCAGAAGATGTCGTGCGCTACCTTGACGAACAGGGCCTGGACCGGGTCAGCCTGCTGGGTCACTCCATGGGCGGCAAGGTCGCCATGCAGGTTGCGCTGAGCTATCCCGAGCGGGTTGAAAAAATCATCGTGGCCGACATTGCGCCGGTCGCATACAAGCCCCGCCATGACGCGATTCTGGAAGGCATGAAAGGGCTCGACCTGAGTGGTGTGCGCAGTCGTAAAGAGGCAGATGAGGCGTTGCAGCCCCATGTGGACACGCCGGAGGTTCGGCAATTCCTGCTGAAAAATCTGGAGCGGATTCCTGATCATGAAAAGACCGCTAGCGGCCCCGTGTTCCGCTGGCGCCTTAACCTGCCGGTGATTGAGGCCTGTTACGGTAACCTGGCGGCGGCGCCGGTATGCAGCAAGCCGTTCAGGGGGCCGGTGTTGTTTATAAAGGGTGCGGATTCGGCTTATATCCAGACCCGGCACCAGGAGGAGATTGACCGGCTGTTTCCCAATGCGCGGCTGGAGGTGATTGAGGGTACCGGCCACTGGCTGCACGCCGAAAAGGCCGATGAGTTCGCAGAGGTGTGCCGCCGCTTCCTGCGGGAGGGCTGACCGGCAAACAGGAGTTGCACCATGACATCACCAGGTGTGAAAACAGGAGAGGCAACGTGAAGTGGCTGCTGGCCGGATTGCTGCTGGCCTTTCTGCTGCTGGGCAGTTTCCTGCTGGCGCCGTCACCGATCGACAGCCGGGGCTGGGAACCTCCTGCCAATCCCGGTTTGCGGGGAGAAATGGCACCCAACGAGCGGCTGCGTTTGTCGGATCTGGTGGCCAGGGGTGGGGTTCAGGGACCGGAAGACGTCGCGATCGACGGCAACGGGTATCTTTTCTCAGGTCAGGCCGATGGTTCCATTGTGCGAATCTCGCCCGAGGGAGTCGTTGAGTCCTGGGCAAACACCCGAGGTCGCCCTCTGGGACTGGCCTTTGACGCCCAGGCGAATCTGATCGTCGCAGATGCCGTCCGGGGCCTGCTGTCGGTCAGTCCGGCAGGAGAGGTGACGCGGCTGACCCGCGAAGCGGAAGGTTTGCCCTTTCGTCTGACCGACGCGGTCGCGGTCGCTGACGATGGGCGTATCTACTTCACCGACGCAAGTTCACGGTACCGGCTTGATAATTACCGGCTGGATCTGTTCGAGCTACGGGCCAACGGGCGTCTGCTGCGGTATGACCCTCGCAGCGGCCGCACTGAGGTACTTCTGCGCAATCTGTATTTCGCCAATGGCGTCACCTTCTCTCAGCAAGGCGACTACCTGCTGATCACCGAAACGGCCCGCTACCGTGTTCTGCGTTACTGGCTGAAGGGGCCGTCGCAGGGCCAGGCCGAGGTGTTCGTGGATAATCTTCCAGGCTACCCGGACAACATTAAGGCAGATTCCGCAGGACGCTATTGGGTAGCCGTGCCGGCCCTGCGGCGGGGGCTACTTGATCAGCTTCACCGGCAGCCCTGGCTCAAGGATCTGGTGGCGAAACTGCCAGGATCACTGCAGCCGGCACCGGAGCCCTACGGCCTGGTGCTGGCCCTGAGCCGGGACGGGAAGGTACTGACCAGTCTGCACGACACCCGGGGTGACTATCTGTGGGGTGTTACCTCGGTTACGCCCCATGACGGCATTCTTTATTTCGGATCGCTGTACAGCGACAGAATCGGACGGCTTCCGCTGTCAGCGGTGCCAGGACTTGGAGAACAGGATTGATGACCGACCACCCGACGGCGGGCTGGGATTTGCCCGACCCGTTCATTCTCGAGCTGACCGTGCGCGATGAAGACACCGACCGGATCGGCCATGCCAATAATGTGGTTTACGTGCGTTGGCTGGAGGAGGTGAGCTGGGCTCACATTGAAAGCAACGGCATGACCTGGGCACTGCACGAGCAGACCGGCAAGGCCATGGCGATCACCCGCACTGAAATCGACTACCTGGCCGCCGCCAATACCGGTGACCACTTGCTGCTGGGTACCTGGCTTACCGACTGCGATGGCCGCATCCGCTCGGCACGGCAGTTTCAGCTGATCCGGCCGGCAGATGGCAAGACCCTGGTGCGGGCGGTATCGACCCACGCCTGCGTCAATATGGAAAGCCAGCGGCCGAGCCGGATCCCGAAAGAGTTCATGGCGGTGTTTGAGCGGATTCGAACCCCGGGAGGCTATCAGTTTCCCCGGTGAGCCATGAATGTCCCCCGGCTACTGTTATGGCGGTTTTCTGCTAGTCTGAAGAATCAGGCAGTCCGTTCAGGAGTATGTTATGGAACCAGTGGCCGCAAAGTTTATGAAACGACTTGTTTATCCCGCTTTCGGCGACGCCGGTCTGCTTGTTCTGACCGACGCTCCGGTACCTGAGCCGGCACCTGATCAGGTCTGTGTTCGGGTGGCCGCCGCCGGCCTCAATCCCATTGACTGGAAAACCCGTCGGGGTCTGGGCCTTGTCGCCAGCAAGATCGGCTCTCAGCTACCCTGGACGCCGGGTTACGACATGGCGGGTGAAGTGGTGGCGATTGGCGAGCAGGTGACCACTCTGGCACCCGGTGACCGTGTCCTGGGTATGGTGGGTTTTCCGATGGAGGGCGGTGCCTGTGCCGAGTTTGTGACGGCGCCGGCTGCGGATCTGGCCATTGTCCCGGAGGAACTGGGGCTGATCGAAGCGGCCGGGCTGCCGCTTGCCGCGCTGACCGCCTGGCAGGCGCTGTTCGAGATGGCGGATCTGCAGACAGGTCAGAAACTGCTGGTCCATGCCGGGGCGGGTGGTGTTGGTCATCTTGCTGTCCAGTTTGCACTGGTGCGTGGTGTCCACGTCATTGCCACGGCGTCCGCCGAAAACCGGGATTTTCTCGCGGGATTCGGCGTACACGAGGTCATCGACTACCACAAAGTGGATTTTGTTGACGAGTGTTATGGCCTGGACGCGGTGCTTGATCTGGTGGGCGGTGAGACCGGCAAGCGGTCACTGCATACCCTCAGCGAGCACGGCGTTCTGGTCACTATCCCGACCATGACCGCTGACGAGGTGGTCACTGAGGCGGAGCGCCAGGGCCTGCGGGCCCATGGTATGACGGTGCGCCCGGATGTTGACCAGCTGGAGGAAATTCTGGAGCTGATTGAAGACGGTGATGTGCGGGTTCATGTGGATGAAGTGTTTCCGGCGAGCCGCGCGGCAGATGCCCACCGCCTGCTGGAAGCGGGGCATGTGCGGGGCAAGCTGGTTCTCGACTTTCAGTCGCTTTGAGTGGCTTTGCGGGCAATGCGGTTGATCAGCCGTGAGGCGGCCATCATGCCAAAGGTTGCGGTGACCGGACAGGCCGCGCCAAAACCGGTGGCGCAGTCCAGCCGGACCGGGCCATTGCCTGGCTTCTGGTGACACACTTCGCCGTCAGCGGCCGGGTAGGTCAGTTGCTCGGTTGAAAAAACCGCCTCCACGCCGAAGCGCCGTTTGGGATTTCGCGAGAAGCCATAATCCCGCCGCAACAGATTGCGGATTTTTGCCAGTAGCGGATCCTGAATGGTACGGCTGAGGTCCGCCACCTGAATCAGGGACGGGTCCATCTGGCCGCCAGCACCACCAGCCACCACCAGAGGAATCTTGTTGCGCTGGCAATGGGCAATCAGTGCCGCCTTGGATTTGACACTGTCGATGGCATCCACCACCCCGTTCATATCCCGGGTGATGAGCTCAGTCAGGTTTCCCGGGGTGACAAATCCGAAGTGAACCCGGATGTCGGCCTGCGGGTTGATGGCCCTCAGCCGGTCAGCCATGGCCTCGGTCTTGGTGCGACCGTACTCACCCTGAAGTGCGTGGAGCTGCCGATTGGTATTGGACACGCAGACGTCGTCCATATCAATCAGCGTGATGGTACCGATGCCGCTTCGAGCCAGGGCTTCGGCGGCCCAGGAGCCTACGCCACCAAGTCCGGCGACCGCAATGTGAGCGTCGCGAAAGGCCAGGCAGGCCCGTCGTCCGTAGAGGCGCTCAACGCCGCCAAAGCGGAAGCTGTAGTCGTCGGTGGTCATAACAAGCCTGTTACAGTCAGATGGAGCCGCCATTGTAACTGAAAAAAAAGCCGGACAACCCCCAGGGGTGTCCGGCTCTTGAAATCGTCCGCTTCAGGGCCCGAAGGACCCTAGCGAATGAAGGGGTTCAGCAGACGGGTGAAGGTACCGGTCAGTTTCAGCGGCGCACTCAGGACTGAAAGCGTAATACAGTCATCGCCTTCAAGAGCCACTGGCTTGTGTTCATCTTCCTGGCCGAGGACCACGAAATCCCACTGGTTGAAAACGCCGCGGTTGTCGCAGAACGCACCCTGAAGAACGACGGTGGTTTCGTCACCACGATGGGTGTGAACGGGCGCTTTGCCTCCTGCGCACAGTTTCTGCAAAACCACGCGGTCCTTCTGGCCGGGGAATCGCTCGGTAATGTCCAGTACGCTCACATCGCCAAGCTGTTTCTTCCAGGGCAGGCCATTGAGGTCATTGCCCAGAAGCTTGGTCAGCAGGTCCTGCCGTGGCGGTTTGGGTTCAGGCATCACTTCCGGCGGCTGCTGATCGATGCGCGCCAGAATGCTGTCGAACATGCTCTCGGAAACCGAGACCTGTGCCTGTTGCTCCATCATTACCGCGCCAAGGCTGTCCAGCGAATCAACGCGGCTGCGGCAGTGGGAGCACTTGTCCAGGTGCAGGCGAATGCACACGGCGTGTGCCTCACTGAGATTGCCTGCGCTGTATTCCATCAGAATCAGGCTGTCTGGGTGATGTCGGGTCATACGTTCTGGTCCTGCAAAATCCCCTTGAGTTTGTTCAGCGCCAGCCGCACCCGGCTTTTGACGGTGCCGAGCGGGATGTCCAGCTCATTGGCGACCATCTGGTGCGACTTGTTCTCCATGTACACTTTGGCAATTACCGTAATCTGTTCTTCCGGCAGGTGTTTCAGGGATTCCCGCACCCTGCGCTCGGACATAAGCCTGTGCAGGGAAGTCACCGGCTGGTTATCGTCCTCACCGGGAATCTGCCACAGATCTTCGGTTTCAATGGGCATTTCCGCGCTGGTACGCTGCATCTTGCGCAGCATATCGATCCGCTGGTTACGGGCGATGGTGAAAATCCAGGTAGAGGCTGCTGCCTTGCGCCAGTCGTAGAGACAGGACCGGCGCCAGATAGAGACGAACACTTCCTGCACCAGCTCCTCGGCATGGCTCGCCATACCATTGGCCATGGCGTAGTACTTGAGCTGGGGAGCGAAATGCTCGAACAGGGCGTGGTAGGCCTGCCGGTCCTGGCTCTTGCCCACTTTCTCAAGAAGCAGACTCCAGGGGTCCTTGCGGCCCTCGGCTCGTGAAGGCTTCTGGTCCAGTGTGGTCACCGGGCGCTCCTTGACAGTGGAATGAGCAGTCGTCGTGTTCATCATTGTAGGCACTCGTCCAGCGGTTGTCAGTTCCAGATGTACGCCGCTGAATCAAAGCCGGATCAGCGCCGGCGTCGATCTTTTTTATCTGAATGCCTGCCTGGTCAGTGCCGGAGAAATTTCATTCCTCGAGATAGGTGTAACCGTCCAGTCCGGCTTGCACCTCCGCCAGCAGCTGCGCCTGCTCTTGCGGGCTGATATCGCTGGCGGCGAACCGGTCACGGTAGGCCTGCGAGAGGTTGACCGGATCGAAATTCACATAGCGGAGGATATCGGCCACGGTGTCACCTTCCGTGGGCGGACTCACTGTCATGGTGCCGTCGCTGGCAAGCTGGACGTCGACCGAGTGGGTGTCACCGAACAGATTGTGCATGTCGCCGAGGATTTCCTGATAGGCACCGGTCATGAAAAAACCCATCAGCAGGGGGTTGTCCGGATCGGATTCCGGCAGTGGCAATGTGGTTTCAACGCCCTGGCCATCCACGTAGCGGTCGATTCGGCCGTCGGAATCACAGGTAATGTCCTGGATTACTGCCCGACGTGTCAGCGGACGCTGCAGACCACTGATGGGCAGTACCGGGAAAATCTGGTCAATTCCCCAGATATCCGGTAGCGACTGGAACAGAGAAAAATTGACGAACAGTTTTTCCGCAAGCTTTTCGTTAAGTTCATCCAGGATTTCACGATGGGCGCGGCTGCTCGTCTCCAGCTGCTGTTGCAGCAACCGGCAGCAGGCAGTGTAGGTGCGTTCAGCGGCGGCACGGTGACCCAGTGAGACCACGCCGTGGGCGAACAGGGCGTGGACATCGCCCATGGCGTGCAGCAGGTCGTGGTAGATTTCAACCCGCGAACGCTGAGTGCGGGTATCAAGCAGGCTCTGGTAGTCGCGCCAGAGATCGTGCAGCGGAACCGGTGCACTGGCATCGGGGACCGTGGGTACCCCCGACTCCGGCCGCTCCTCATCTATGACATTAGTGACCAGCACGGCGTGGTGGGCGGTCAGCGCGCGTCCGGACTCGCTGATCAGATCCGGATGAGGCACACCGGTGCGCTCACATTCCTGCTGCAGGGTGTGTATGACATTGTAGGCGTACTCACGAACGCTATAATTCATGGAGCAGCTGCTGCGGGAGCGGGTACCCTCGTAGTCAACCCCGAGGCCGCCGCCGATGTCGACGGTCTCCACTGGTGCGCCCAGGTGGCGCAGTTCGCTGTAGAAACGGGCACATTCCCGCAGACCGGTCTGGATATCGCGAATGTTGGCAATCTGGGAGCCCAGGTGGAAGTGCAGCAGTTGCAGGCTGTCCAGTGCCCCGGCCTGTTTCAGGCGGGCGACCACATCCAGTACCTGGCTGGCAGACAGGCCGAACTTCGATTTTTCGCCGCCGGTGTTCTGCCAGTTGCCTTTGCCAATGGTGGCCAGCCGGGCCCGCACCCCGATGAGTGGCCGGACGTTCAGATTGCCTGCTTCTTCCAGAATCAGGCGCAGCTCTGAGGGCTTTTCCACCACGATAAATACCCGGAAACCCAGTTTCTGACCAATCAGGGCCAGCCTTACGTACTCGCGATCCTTGTAACCGTTGCAGACGATCACGGATCCGGGGGCCGACGACAATGCCAGTACCGCCATCAGTTCCGGTTTGCTGCCGGCCTCCAGGCCAATCTGGCGCTGACTGGCCGCAGGCTCGGCCCGCAGCAGCTCTTCAACCACCCGGCGCTGCTGGTTTACCTTGATGGGATAAACCGCGGTGTACCTGCCCTGGTAGCCGTGCTCCAGCGCCATCTGGTTAAAAGCATCGCAGAGGGTGTTGACGCGATCGTGCAGAATGTCGGTGAATCGCATGAGCACGGGCAGGGCAATACCGTCCGATGTCAGCTTCTGCACCAGTTGTGGCAGGTTGATGGTGTTTTCCGGCTGACTCCGGTTGGGCCGCATGAGCACGTCGCCCCCGGGGCTGACGTCCAGATAGCCGTCGCTCCAGTGGGGGATGTTATAGACCTGGCTGGCGTTGGTGGTAGCGACCATTCACTCATTCCTGTAGCTGATGCGGTGAGACTGCCCTTGGCACGGCACGGTTCCGGACCATACCGGAGGGGCACATTGTAGGCTGCCGGGAACCCGTCGACTAGGCTCCGGGAAAAACCAGTGGCCAGTTGAGAGGATCTATGACTTCAGCTCGGGCCAAAGGCAACCTACAATGGCCACCAGACGACGCCGCCAAACGGCACGATGCACAGATTGGAGAAAAGTGATGAGCACACTCGACAACGGCTGGTTTACGGAAGTGTTCCAGGACAAGGGAACGGCCTTCTCTTTGCAGGTGAAGCGCAAGCTGCACGAAGAGCAGAGTGAATTCCAGAAGCTGGAGATCTATGAGACCGAAACCTTCGGCAATCTGATGGTGCTGGATGGCTGCGTGATGCTCACCACCCGGGACAATTTTCTGTACCACGAAATGATGACCCATCCGGCGTTGTTCACCCACCGCAATCCGAAAAAGGTAGTGATTATCGGCGGTGGTGACTGTGGCACCCTGCGCGAAGTGCTCAAGCACCCCGACGTGGAAGAAGCCTGGCAGGTGGAAATTGATGAGCGGGTAACCCGGTTGTCGGAGCAGTATTTTCCCGAACTTTGTGAGTCGAACGGCGACCCCCGGGCCAATTTCTTTTTCGGTGACGGTATCCGCTGGATGCGGGATGTTGAGCCGGCCAGCGTCGACATAATCATTGTGGATAGCACGGATCCTGTGGGACCGGCGGAAGGTCTGTTTGCTCTGGATTTTTACCGGGATTGCATGATTGCACTCAGAGAAGGGGGCATCGTGGTGCAACAAAGTGAATCGCCGCTGCTGCATACCGACACCATCATCAGGGATATCCACGAGGATATGAGCAAGGCCGGGTTCGATCATGTGCAGACCCTGCCCTTTCCCCAGCCTGTGTACCCGACCGGCTGGTGGAGCTGTACCATGGGCGGGAAGGTCGCCCAGACCCGCTACTTCCGTGAGGAAGATGCCGCCAGCAGGCCTTTTGTCACCCGTTACTACAATGAAGGCATCCACCGTGGCGCGCTGGCCATGCCCCAGTTCATGATCGACGCCCTTGAGGACAGAGTAAGTCCGGAAGAAGGCTGAAGGGTCAGCGGCAGCCTAACCCGTCGCCGCTTTTCCTCAGTGACCCGTCCTAAAATACGTTGACGGTTTTTGTTGAAGCCAGCGCCTTATGGGTG
>NZ_CAXBDN010000118.1:0-12496 GCF_963974375.1 uncultured Marinobacter sp. | reverse complement strand
TGTAACCACGCCGACGCATACCGGAAACCGTGGGCATGCGGGGGTCATCCCAGCCATCCACCAGACCTTCGTCCACCAGTCGCTTGAGTTTGCGCTTGCTGGTGACCGTGTAATTCAGATTCAGTCTGGCAAACTCGATCTGCCGTGGCTGGCAGGGTCCGGATATATTCTCCAGCACCCAGTCATACAGCGGGCGGTGATCCTCAAATTCCAGGGTGCACAGGGAATGGGTAATGCCCTCCAGTGCATCGGAAATGGGATGGGTGAAATCGTACATCGGGTAGATGCACCACTTGTCGCCGGTCTGGTGGTGATCAGCGTAGCGGATCCGGTACAGAATCGGGTCCCGTAGATTCATGTTGGGGGATGCCATATCGATTTTCGCCCGCAGCACCAGCTCACCATTCTGGTACTTGCCGGCACGCATATCCCGGAACAGCTGCAGACTTTCTTCAATCGGACGGTCCCGGAACGGACTGTTCCTGCCGGGCTCTTTCAGAGTGCCCCGGTACTCTGCCATCTGATCGGCAGTCAGGGCGCAGACATAGGCCTTGCCCTTCTGCACCAGCTCTTCGGCATAGGCGTAGATAGCCTCAAAATAGTCAGACGCGTAGCGCACATCGCCGGCCCACTCGAAACCGAGCCAACGGACATCCTGCTTGATGGCGTCAATGTACTCCTGGGACTCTTTCTCAGGGTTGGTGTCATCAAAGCGCAGGTTACAGTCACCACCGAAGGTATCGGCAATGCCGAAATTCAGGCAGATCGATTTGGCATGGCCGATGTGCAGGTAGCCATTGGGCTCCGGTGGAAAACGGGTGACCACCTTGCCCTGGTGCTCGCCACTGGCGATGGCGTCTTCGATCAGGTTCTGGATAAAGTTGTGGGCTTTCTTCGCTTCGGCGCTCATAGAATCTCGATAGGTCGGTGTGTCACTGAGGTTCCCGGAAACCGCGTATTATACTCATAAAATCACGGTCAACTCATGCATGGGCGCAAACTCTTCAGTACAATGAGAGTCAGCTGTTTTTTCAGACGATCGTAACCATCCTCGCACCGGGATTTACTCGACCGTGTCATCATCTTTTACCCTACAGGAAGCACACATGATTCTGCTGAAAACCAATCACGGCGACATCAAGCTGGAACTGGACCACGAGAAAGCACCGGAAACCGCCAAAAACTTTGAACAGTATGTTCGCGACGGTTTCTACGACGGCCTGATTTTTCACCGGGTAATTGGCAATTTCATGATTCAGGGTGGCGGCTTCGAACCGGGCATGACCCCACGCAAGACCCGGGAGCCGATCCAGAATGAGGCCGACAATGGCCTCAGCAACATGATCGGAACGGTGGCCATGGCCCGCACCATGGACCCCCACTCGGCGACTGCGCAGTTCTTCATCAATGTCGAAAACAACGGTTTCCTGGACCATACCGCAAAAAATGCAGAGGGCTGGGGTTACTGCGTCTTCGGTAAAGTGGTCGATGGCATGGATACCATCAACAATATCCGCGCCGTGCGCACCACCATGAGCGCAGGTCATCAGGACGTACCGGCCGATGACGTGGTCATCGAGAAAGCCGAAGTCCTTGACGATGCCCAGGGAGACGGAGGCACGGCGTGACCACGCTGTTCATTTCAGACCTCCATCTGGAAGAGTCACGCCCGGACATTACCCGGGCGTTTCTCACTTTTCTGGAGCACCGGGCCAGGGGCTGCGAGGCCCTGTACATCCTGGGTGACTTCTTCGAGGCCTGGATTGGTGACGATGAAAAAACGCCACTGCAGAATCAGATCGCGGAGGCCCTGAAAGCCCTCAGTGATTCCGGTTGCCGGCTCTTCCTGATGCATGGAAACCGGGATTTCCTGATCGGCCAGGACTATTGCGACCGGGCCGGAGTGACTCTGCTTGATGACCCCTCGGTCATCGATCTGTACGGCACGCCGACCCTGCTGATGCACGGTGACAGCCTGTGCACGCTGGATGAGGAATATCAGAAGTTCCGCACCAACATGCGCAATACCCAGTGGCAACAGATGTTTCTGCAACGCCCTCTGGCCGACCGCCAGATGGTGGCGCGCCAGCTGCGCGAGATCAGCATGGCCAAGAACAAGGGCAAGGATGAGTTCATCATGGATGTGACGCCAGAGGAAGTGGTTGCCGCCATGGAAGAGCATGGCGTACAACGGATGATTCATGGCCATACTCACCGCCCGGCCGAACACCCGCTAACCGTTGCGGGCAAACCGGCCACTCGCATCGTACTGGGCGACTGGGACACTCATGTCTGGTGGCTGACCGCCAGCGCCGACAAAGCTCCGGAGCTGCACAAAGAACCTCTGTAGCGCCGCAAGCGCCCGACTCACGGGCGCCCATGAGCGACGGAGAAGCCGTTTATGCTGTACACGTCCGCTATCTCGCGACTGCGCCTCAGACAGTTCCTGACGACCCTGGCACTGGCATTTGTCTGGCTGCTGGTGCTCAGGGCGTCGTTTGTCCTGCGAAGCGGCGTCTGGCCCAACGCCGGCACCGCGCTGCTGGCCGACCTGGCGGGCGCTGCCCTGCTGGCCATCTGTCTTGATCTGACCCGGCGTCCGGTCGCCCGGGGCCTGCTGATTGTTATCCTGGGGTGCTTCAGTTTTTCTGCCGGGATGCACCTCGGCGCCCATGGCACATTGCCGAAACTGACCCTGATCAGCAAGAGTGCAGATCCGGTGTTCCTGTCGTCCAGCGTGCTCAATGTGCACCTGCTGTTGCTGCCCGTTTACCTGGCCTACGCCTGGCTGTTACACCGCCTTTACCAGTCCTTTTGTGCCCGGCCCGCCAGCCACCGTCGTTACAGCATTGCGGCACTGCCAGCACTGATACTGGCCTATGGTCTGGCGATGCCCAGCCTGACGACCCCCGGCAACAACCTGGTGGCCAGTTTTCTGACCCAGATTCCGGCAGCCCTGATAGCACCGGTCAGCACCGGTCTCGGGGAACAAATGGTGGCCAGGGAGGACCCGCCCGGCCCGCAGGATGGCTTCTTCCACCAGAAAACTCTGGCGGCTCCGGCCGCTCAGCGACCCAACGTACTGCTGATCATGATCGAGGGTCTTTCCGCAGGCTATTTTCCATCCATCAGTGACTATCACAACCTCGAACCGGTGGTAACACTCCACCAGCTTGAGTCCACCCTCGAAGACCATGGTTTCCGGCTCTATCGCAATACCCTCAGTATGGAACGACAGACAGACCGGGGCACCTTTGCCCTGCTCTGCGGCCAGTATCCGGACTTTCTGCGGAAATCGGTCAAAATGGCGGATGTGGCTGAAGCACGGGTCTCCCCGCGCTGCATGCCCCGGATGCTGGCCGACCATGGTTACCACACCGCGTACTGGCAAGCGGCTCCGCTGGAGTACATGAACAAGGACGGCTTTATGCCGCGCATCGGATTCGCCGAAGCTACAGGCGCCGAAGTTTTCGCTGACACCGGGGAGGTTAACGGCTGGGGCCCTCCCGACCCCGTCTATTTTCCTGATATCACCCGGCGACTGACGGTTCTGGATAGCCGCAGCGCTTCACCCTGGATGATCACCCTGCTCAATGTGGGCACTCACCATCCCTTCGATACCGGCGTTGACAGTAACAACAACCCGGTTACCGCAGACAGGAGCCCCGACCGCAGTGGTGCCCGGCCTGAAGACCCGGAAATGGCGGCCGCCATTGACCCTCAGGAAGCCCGCCGCAATGCCATGCAGGTAATGTCGGAATCACTGTCCCGGTTTCTGGAGGAGCTGGATCAGGCCGGCATTCTCGATGAAACCCTGGTGATCCTGACCTCGGACGAATCCGGTGGGTTCGTGCGGCGAGACCTTGAATCGACCCCTCTGAACAACAACGCCGGAATGCTCGCCCTGCGTCCACCCGCAGGCGATAGCCTTGATGCCTACGCCCACCGGGATCGGCTTGTCGTGCAGATGGACATTCCGATGACCATTGTTGATGTGGTCGGGGCCGGTGATGATACTGCCACCATGACCGGTCGCAGCCTGTTGGCCGTAAACGACCACACTGAACGGGATTTGCTACTGGCGGATACCTACACCGGCCTGAAATTCCTGCTGCGGGAGTCAGGGCAGTTGCTGTCCTGTACCGAGTCACTGTTGCGGTGCTCCACCTGGGCGTTCGACCCCGACCGCCTCTTCGGCAGCCTCAAAGCGGTCGATGCGGAACCGTTCGTGTCACTGGATCAAAGGCTGTTGCTGTTTGGCCAGTCCTCGGTAGTCTCCGACGGCACCGGCAGCAGCGCAAATAACGAAGGAGAATAAACTGCTATCGGCCCGCTTCTGATTGCAATCCGCTCAACCAAAACAGCGAGGTGACCGGCTCCCATGAGCGCCCTCGTCCGCACCGCCGCACACCAGATTGCCGACCACTGGCGCAGCCTGCTGTTGTACTACCTGCTGTTCACCACGGTCGCGCTGGCACTGCTGAGCCCGCTGTTCTCCGCCTTACTGACTATCCCCGGGAAGATCACTGGCGAAGCGGCCATCAGCACCGCCGGTATCATCGAATTTGCCTTTTCTCCCGGTGGTTTGCTGTGGCTGCTGCTGACACTGACGCTCACGGTATTCAGTTTTATGCTTCAGCAATCAGGCATGACGCTGATCGCCGCTGTTCCGCGATACAGCGGGAACCGCCGTCAGGAAATCCGCACCTTACTGGCCGCGCTCCGGGGAACCATCCGGCGGATCCGGGCCATTTTCGTTCTGGCCGTTATCCAGACCACTGCGCACCTGTTACTGGCCCTGCCCTTTCTCGCGGTGCTGGCCATTTCCTATGAGCTGCTGCTGGCTTCCTACGATGTCTACTATCTGCGGGTAGAGCAGCCCCCGGTACTCTGGCTGTTTTATGGAATTGCCCTGCTTGCCGGAGTCTGCATGCTGGCCTGCAATAGCTGGCTGTTCATGCGCTGGCTGCTGGCAGTGCCGCTGTTAATGACCGCGTCGGCCGGCGTCACACAAGCGCTGACCGCAAGTGCAGCGCAGGTCAAAGGCCATCGACGGAAGATCACCCTGCCACTGGTGGCCGGCCTGGTGAGCCTGGCGGCGCTGCCCGCGTTGTTCACGATTCTCTACCAGGCCATGGGGGCGCCGTTGCTGAATCAGCTGCCGGATCAGAGTGCCCTTGTTGTTCCGGTCATGGTGGTCTATCTGGCGATTTATCTGCTGGCTACCCTGGTGATCGCGTTTATCGCGATGGCGGGGTTCTCGATGATCGTTCTCGCCGCCACAGAGCAGTTGCCCGGGCGCCAGCGAGGAGCAACTGAACAACCTCCGGCCAATGCCGGACCCATGGCCTGGGGAGTGGAGGTTTTGCTGCTGATTCTGGTGGTGTCCCAGGCCTCGCTGATTGTGCACTCGTTCGATCCTGCGGATTCTGTCACCAACACCGCGCACCGCGGGGCCTCACTGGTTGCGCCGGAAAACAGCCTCAGTGCCATCCTTCAGGCCATCGCAGATGGCGCAGACTATATCGAAATCGACGTGCGGCTGACCGCCGACAAGGTTCCGGTACTCTGGCACGACAGCGATATGCGGCGGGTATTCGGTCTGGAGGGTGCCATTTCCGGCGTCAGCCTGGAGGAGGTCATGGATCGGGACGCCGGTTCCTGGTTCAACGCCGGATTTTCAGGCCAGCGCATCGTCACCCTGCAGGAAGCCATCGATGCGGTCAGGGGCAAGGCAGGGCTGTACGTTGATCTTAAACCGGATCTGCACACGCCGGAACTCACCCAAAAAGTGATTGAGCTCCTGCAGCACAACGACATGATTGAACACAGTATTCTCGCCGCTGCCCAGCCCGGAATACTCAGGGAAGCCAAGTGGCTCGAACCCGACCTGGAAACCACCTTGCTGGCCCAGTTTGTGGTTGGCCCCCTGGACAGCACCAGTTTCGACAACCTCGGACTGCGCCATAACCGGGTCAATGCCGCCACCATCGCCGAAGCCCATCGCAAGGGCTATGAACTGCATGTGTGGACGGTCAACTCAGCTTCCGCCATGGCCCGGTTCATGGATATGGGCGTTGATAACATCATTACGGACCGGCCGGATCTGCTGACCGGGCTTATCGAGCAAAGGACTCAGCGCACACCCACCGAACGACTGCTGATGACCTTGCACAACTGGTTGCGATAACGGGACACTAGCCCGGGCTGTATTCCTGATAGGTCTCCAGGCGATTCAGCCAGCCCGGCAACCAACGCTCTCGCTCAATGTCGTTGACCGCGTTCATTGCCCGCCGGGTCAGCACGGTGGCGGCCGCCGTCCGGAACTGTTCCAGCCCCGATGAGCCTGAGGTATCGCCCATCTGCTCAAGCACCTGCAGCAGGCCCCAGCCCTCGCCGTGGTATCGCTCGCTGACAGCAAGGCCTTCGCCTTTGAAGTTGACGTAGTCGATCAGCACGTAGACCCCGCCAGGGGTTTCGGCCAGCGCCTTGATGCGCTGCCTGACCGCAACCGGATCTTCGGCGGCTTCAATAACCCGCTCCAGTGCCGCCTGGGCACGGCGGAACAGGAACTCAGCCTGCAGCCCCTTCTGATTCGCCAGAAAGCGCTGCAGGCCGGCCACTCCGGGATCATGTTCCCTGGTCTCGAGAAAGACCGCCCGGTCCGGCCAGGGCGCATAAAAGCGCTGCCCCCCGGGCCGGTGCAACTCGGCCAGCCAGTCCGGCAAGCGGGCACCCTCGCCCACCATAAAGCGGACAAGGTCCGGAAAACTCTCGGTAAAGGGCTCGTCGACGCCTTTCGGGTACCAGATAAAATGCCCGATGCCCAATGACGGGAAGGCCTCCCCCTCATTCCAGTGCACCAGGCAGCTTTCCCGGCTGGCGCATTCATTGCGGAATACCTGCTGGCCAACCCATTCAAGTTGCTGTTCCGTAAGCGTCAGCTCAAGGCCCGGATCAGCCACGGCTGGCTGATCAAACACCCTGGTCACCATCAGCACCAGCGCCAGCGCCAGACCCGCTCGAAATGACCAGCGCCATAGTTCACTCAAAAGACCTGTGGCCATGCTCTTCAGTCCTGCTTCCACTGGTACATCAGAAAGTCGCTGGGTCCGCCGGTGTATTTATCGTAAAAGCTCCGGCCCCGTTCATTGAAATGCTGGGTAATCCAGCGGATTGCACCCCATTGCCGGTCAGCAGCCATTTGCTCAAGGGCACTGAAGATGGCAGCCGCAGCGCCGCTGCCCCGGGCCTCAGGCGTAACGAACATATCGTCAAGAAAACCCACGTACCCGCCCGCCAGTGACCTCGGGCAGGCGCGGATATGGGCCATGCCCACTGCACGGCCATCGGAGTCTCTCGCGATCAGTCCTTCCATGACGTGCCCGGGATCCATCAGCCATGACCAGACGGTGGCAGCCACCTCCTCCCGCACCGGCGTCTTGTAGAACTCGCCGTAACCATCAAACAACGGTCGCCATTCAGACTGACAGGCGGGCGTTAGTGGCGTTACCGTAAACGTGTTTTCGGGCTCAGGGGTCATGATAGATTCGGTCTCCGCAGGTCAGGTTGAGGCCGGCTTGACGCCAGGATCACTCAAATGTATCACCCTCGACGCCCCTGCTGCACCTTACGCAGTCGCGGGGCATTCTTGCTTACGCTCATCAGCGAAGAGCCCAAAAAAAAGCCCCAGGGATAAACCGAGGGGCTGAAGGGGTATCAAACGAGTGGGCACCTGACCGGAATTCGCCATTGCCCATGGCCGGTGTCAGCGATTCACTGCTCTACAAACGCCCGCTCAATCACGTAGTGACCGAGATTGCCCTGACGGGCCTCAGTGAACCCCATGTCGTCAAGAATACGGCAGGTATCCTTCAGCATGCTGGGACTGCCGCAAACCATGAAGCGGTCGTTTTCCAGATCAAAGTCCGGCAGGCCCAGATCACGGGTCAGCTTGCCGTTTTCCATGGCAATCGTGAGGCGGCCTTCGTTGCGGAACGGCTCACGGGTGACGGTAGGATAATAAATCAGCTTGCCGTCGACCATTTCACCGAAAAACTCGTTGTTGGGCAGGCCTTCAATCTCTTCCTGGTAAGCCAATTCAGATTGGTAGCGCACACCGTGGGTCAGAATCACCTTGTCAAAGGCCTCGTAGACTTCCGGGTCCTTGATGATGCTCATGAACGGCGCCAGGCCGGTGCCCGTGCTGATCAGCCACAGATTCTTGCCGGGTAGCAGGTTATCCAGTATCAGCGTGCCGGTGGGCTTGCGGCTCACCAGGATCTCATCGCCTACCTGAATTTTCTGCAGCCGGGACGTCAGCGGGCCGTCCTGCACCTTGATCGAAAAGAACTCGAGCTCTTCCTCATAATTGGCGCTGGCAATGCTGTAGGCGCGCATCAGCGGCTTGCCGTCTGTTTCCAGGCCGATCATGGTGAAGTGGCCATTCTTGAAGCGGAAGCCGGGATCACGGCTGGTAGTGAAACTGAACAGAGTATCGTTCCAGTGACGGACGCTGGTGACGGTTTCTTTGGCAAACTTGCTCATATCGGTTTCCCGTTCAATAGACGCTGAAGAAGGGGTTAAAAAGGATTGTGCTCATAGTACCCCAAAGGTAACCTATCGACAAAATGGGATATTTTCATAACCTTATTCGGATTTATCGATTATGAAGTACACCTTCCGTCAACTGGAGGTTTTTCTCGCGGCCTCCCACTACCAGAACATCACCCGGGCCTCGGAGTCTCTGGCCATGTCACAATCCGCCGCCAGCAGCGCCCTGAAGGAACTGGAGAGCCAGTTCGATATCCAGCTCTTTGACCGGGTCGGCAAGCGCCTGCAGCTGAACGAGCTGGGACGCCTGTTTCGCCCGAAGGTCGAAGCACTGCTGGCCATGGGCGGTGAGCTGGAACAGTCACTCAGCCGACACACCGAGGCAGGTGCCCTCAAGGTGGGAGCTACCCTGACCATTGGCAACTATCTGGCCGTGGGTGTGATGGCACAGTACATGAATACGCCAAATAGCCCGAAAGTCTCACTGGAAGTGGCCAATACCAGCTCCATCGCCCGCCGGGTCAGTGATTTTGAGCTGGATATCGGTCTTATCGAGGGTGAACTCCATGCCTCAGAACTGGAGGTTATTCCCTGGCGCAACGACGAGCTGGTCATTTTCTGCGCCCCGGAACACCCGCTGGCAAACAGAACCGGCCTGACCGACGAAGACCTGCTTGCGGCCACCTGGATCATGCGGGAACCCGGCTCCGGCACCCGCCAGACCTTCGACCGGGCCATGCACGGCCTGCTCCCGGACCTGAATATTCTGCTGGAGCTGGAGCACACCGAGGCCATCAAACGGGCGGTGGAGGCCAACCTCGGCATCGGCTGCCTGTCCCGGGTCTGCCTGCAGGATGCTTTCAAACGGGGTTCACTGGTGCCCCTGAGGGCAGCTGCACACCGGCGTTTCGACCGGCAGTTCTACTTTATCCTGCACAAGCAGAAGTACCGCAGCGCGGGTATTGACCGGTGGATGGGGTTGTGTCGGGAGCTCCGAGTTAACAAGCGATTCCGCCAGATACAGGCCCGCTATGAAAGCGGAACTCTGTATCCGGTTGCTCAATCAACTGCTGCTCGATGGCCAGAAACGCAGTCACACGCTCGCTCACCGGCCCGCCGTTGGCCTGCTCGGCCAGCTTCAGGTAATCCTGGTAATGGCGCGCTTCGGACTTCAGCAGGCTGTTATAAAAGGTCGTCAGGGTCTCATCCAGATGCGGCGCCAGCGCTGCAAAGCGTTCGCAGGAGCGGGCTTCAATGATGGCGCCGACAATCAGCACGTCCACCAGACGGCCCGGGTCTTCCGGCCTCACTGCCTTGCGAAGTCCTGCCGCATAACGGGCCGGGGACAGGTGATTGTAGACCACGCCGCGCTTTTTCATGATGGCAAGCACCTGCTCGAAATGCCGTAACTCTTCCCGCGCCAGCCGCGACATCTTGTTGAGCAGTTCCGGGTTGTCCACATAACGATACATCAGACTCAGTGCCGTCGAAGCCGCCTTCTTCTCACAATGGGCGTGATCAATCAGCATAAGATCCTGATTGGCCAGAGCGTTTTCGATCCATTGCCGCGGAGTACGACAGGGCAAAAAATTATGTATATCGTTCAAAGCGGCTTGTTGATCGGACATCGGGCGTTTCCAGTGCTGACAGACAGTTGTTACCGGGCCGGCAGGCCGACCCCGGCGCAGTATACACCAACCCGGAAGGCAACTCAGACCATCCGCCAACTTAACTTTATGCGCCAGTTCCTATAGAATGCAGCGCCAATTCGTGGCCTTTTCCACACACAATGCCCGCACGCTCACAAGGCCGACGCGGGTTCCCCTAACTGATGAGGGTCGTTATCGTGTTAGAAGCTTATCGTGAACACGTTGCAGAGCGCGAAGCTCTGGGTATTCCCCCCAAGCCGCTGAATGCAGAACAGACTGCCGGGCTGGTCGAGCTCCTGAAAAACCCGCCCAAGGGCGAGGAAGAAGTCCTGGTAGACCTGCTGGAAAACCGCATTCCACCGGGTGTGGACGAAGCCGCCTACGTGAAAGCCGGCTTCCTGTCTGCCATTGCCAAGGGCGAAACCACCTGTGCGCTGGTAAGCAAGGAAAAGGCCGTGCAACTGCTCGGCATGATGCAGGGCGGTTACAACATTGCCACCCTGGTTGAGCTGCTGGACAACGAAGAACTGGCCCAGAAAGCCGGTGAGCAGCTGAAAAGAACCCTGCTGATGTTCGACGCGTTCAACGACGTCAAGGACAAAATGGACGCCGGCAACGCCGTCGCCAAAGAAGTGGTTGAATCCTGGGCCAACGCCGAATGGTTCACCAAACGGAACAAGGTTCCCGAGAGCACCAAAATGGTGGTGTTCAAGGTCACCGGCGAAACCAACACCGACGATCTCTCCCCTGCGCCCGATGCCTGGTCCCGTCCGGACATCCCGCTGCACGCCCGCGCTGCCTATAAAATGGAACGTGATGGTCTGAAGCCGGACGAGCCCGGTGTTACCGGCCCCATGAGCCAGATCGACGAGATCAAGGCCAAGGGCCTGCCAGTTGCCTTCGTGGGCGACGTGGTCGGTACCGGCTCCTCCCGCAAGTCTGCCACCAACTCGGTGCTCTGGTTCTTCGGTGACGATGTTCCAGGCGTGCCCAACAAGCGTGCCGGCGGTATCTGTATCGGTAACAAGGTTGCCCCGATCTTCTTCAACACCATGGAAGACGCTGGTGCCCTGGTTTTCGAAGCACCGGTCGACAACATGAACATGGGCGACGTGATTGAAGTCCGTCCCTACGATGGCAAGATTCTGAACGAGGCCGGTGAGACCATCTCCGAATTCTCCTTCAAGTCTGACGTGATCCTGGACGAAGTTCAGGCCGGCGGCCGGATTCCGCTGATCATCGGTCGTGGTCTGACCACCAAGGCACGTGCTGCTCTGGGCATGGGCGCAACCGATCTGTTCCGTCTGCCCAATGACCCGGAAGCTGGCACCAAGGGCTTCACCCTGGGCCAGAAGATGGTCGGCAAGGCCTGTGGTCTGGACGAAGGCCAGGGCGTTCGCCCCGGAACCTACTGTGAGCCACACATGACCACCGTGGGTTCCCAGGACACCACCGGCCCGATGACCCGTGACGAGCTGAAAGATCTGGCCTGTCTGGGCTTCCAGGCTGACCTGGTAATGCAGTCCTTCTGTCACACTGCGGCCTATCCGAAGCCGGTTGACGTTGAAATGCAGCACACCCTGCCGGACTTCATCCGCACCCGTGGCGGTGTTTCCCTGCGCCCGGGCGACGGCATCATCCACTCCTGGCTGAACCGCATGCTGCTGCCGGATACCGTCGGTACCGGTGGTGACTCCCACACCCGTTTCCCCATGGGCATCTCCTTCCCGGCCGGTTCCGGCCTGGTAGCCTTTGCTGCCGCCACCGGCGTTATGCCGCTGGATATGCCGGAGTCGGTACTGGTGCGCTTCAAGGGCGAAATGCAGCCAGGCATCACTCTGCGTGATCTGGTCCACGCCATTCCCCTGTACGGCATCAAGCAGGGCATGCTGACCGTTGAGAAGAAAGGCAAGATCAACGAGTTCTCTGGCCGTATTCTGGAAATCGAAGGTCTGGAAACCCTCACCGTGGAGCAGGCGTTCGAGTTGTCCGACGCCTCTGCAGAGCGTTCCGCCGCGGGTTGTACCATCAACCTGTCGGAAGAGTCGGTAGCCGAGTACCTGCGTTCCAACATCACCATGTTGCGCTGGATGATTGCCGAAGGTTACGGAGATCCCCGTACCCTGGAGCGTCGTGCCAAGCAGATGGAAGAGTGGATTGCCAATCCGAAGCTGATGCGTGCCGACAAAGACGCCGAGTACGCCCATGTGGTGGAAATCGATCTGGCCGACATCAAGGAGCCGATCGTGTGCTGCCCGAACGATCCGGACGACGCCCGTTTCCTCGGCGAAGTG
>NZ_CAXBDN010000117.1:0-12659 GCF_963974375.1 uncultured Marinobacter sp. | reverse complement strand
ACTGAAGATACCACCATAGCCGATCTTGCGGTCGCCACCTGTGCCGGCCAGATCAAGACCGGCTCCCTGTGTCGTTCTGACCGGGTTGCCAAATACAACCAGTTGCTGCGCATTGAAGAAGCTCTGGCGGGTAACGCCCCTTATCGTGGCCTCACCGAGATCCACGGCCAGGGCTGAGTTCGCAACCAGGACTGTCCTGGGCTAGACTCCGGGAACGCTGGCGCAGTGCACCGCGAGGTGATGGCGTGCTTGTGTTCCTGGTCTTTGTTGACCAACCTGCGTTACTCTTTGCGCTGGTTTTCCGCAAAGCTCCGTCTTCGCTGGTCATCCGGAGCACTGGATGACGGTGTGGCCAAAGCGCGTGGGTTAGCGGGTTTGAATGGCCGTTATTGATTTACAGAAGATGGAAGGCCCGGCGTGTTGTAACGCTGATACTTGAAGGGAATAACGGAAACGTCCGATGAAAGTGCTCTGGTCCGTCATGGTTGTGCTTATTGTCCTGCTGCAGGTGCGCCTGTGGGTGGGTGAGGGCAGCTTTGCCCAGGTGTGGAGCCTGAGCGAGACCATCGCCGAGCAGCGCAGTGAAAACGCAACACTTTCTGCCCGCAACGAAACGCTGTACGCAGAGGTCACCAACCTGCGCAGCGAAAAAGGCGCCGTTGAGGAAAGAGCACGGAAAAACCTCGGGCTTATCCGTCGCGATGAAACCTTCTTTCTGGTGGTGGAGCCCTGAAACCGGCATCCCGTGTTATGACCATACCCCGTTTTTGGCTGATCGTTCCTGCTGCCGGTATCGGTCAGCGTATGCAATCCGCCGTTCCCAAGCAGTACCTTCGTATTCAGCAACGCTTTCTTCTTGATGTCACGCTTTCGCGCTTGCTGGCCGCTTATGCTTTCGATGGCTGCATGGTGCCCCTGCATCCGGACGATTGCTGGTGGTCGTCCAGTGATAGCGCCGCGGACGCCCGCATCCGCTCCTGTATCGGTGGGGAAGAACGTGCGGATTCGGTACTGGCGGCACTGCAAGCCTTGGCCCCGGAGGCGGACCGGGATGACTGGGTACTGGTCCACGATGTGGCCCGGCCCTGCCTGCATCCGGACGATCTGCAGCGGCTGGTAACTACCCTGAAGAACGAGCCTGTGGGCGGACTGCTGGCGACGCCGGTTACCGACACCCTGAAAAGGGCCGTTGCTGACACAGGGTGCGTTGCTGACAGCCCGGATCGCAGGCAGTTCTGGCGGGCAATGACCCCTCAAATGTTCCGCTTCGGGCTATTGAAAGCAGCCCTTGAGGATGCCCGGTTGGCGTCAGCTGCCGTAACCGATGAGTCCTCGGCCCTGGAAATGTCGGGCTATCAGCCGAGACTGGTGGCAGGCCGCAGTGACAACATAAAAGTAACGACGCCCGGGGATCTTGACCTGGCAGCTTTTATTCTTGCCGGACAAGAGTCTTCAGCGCAATCTTCAGAATAATCATTAAAGAGCAGCATTGGATGAGAATTGGTCAGGGTTTTGATGTTCATGCTTTTGAGTCCGGCGACCATGTCGTTATCGGTGGCGTAACCATTCCCCACACACAGGGCCTCAAGGCTCACTCGGATGGTGACGTGTTGCTGCATGCGTTGGCGGATGCGCTCTTGGGCGCCGCAGCCCTGGGCGATATCGGACATCTTTTCCCGGATACCAGTCCCGACTGGGCTGGCGCCGACAGTCGGATCCTGTTGCGGACAGTGATGGCCCGGGTCGCGGAGCAGGGTCTCCGGGTGGTCAATGTGGACAGCACAGTAATTGCCCAGAGCCCCCGGATGGCACCCCATATTGCGACGATGCGTCATAATATTGCGGAAGATCTGGGTGTTGATCTCCATAGTGTCAGCGTCAAGGCGACCACCACGGAACGGCTTGGTTTTACCGGCCGTGGCGAGGGCATTGCCGCCCAGGCAATCTGCTTGCTGGCGCCGGTGAATTCATGAGTCGCTGGCGGCTGGACTGGCCAACGGCATCCGGGCAACGTCTGGGATCGGCATTACTGAAGCAGACTCCAGAGGATTTCCGGGTCACTGAATTGTTTGATCCGGAAGACGCAGCGCTTGATATCGTAGCCGCCAGGTCTGCGGGGGAAGCGCTGATGGTGCCCGGCAGTGGTGAACATCTGCTGTTGGAGATTGAAAAGACCGGTGATAACACGGCCTGGGTTGGCACCGAACTGGGCCGCCTGGCCGGATGTGGCGACAAGGGCGTGGGCTACTGTGGGCTCAAGGATCGCCATGCAATAACGCGCCAGTGGTTCAGTGTGCAGCGCCCGGGACAGGCGGCGGAGGATGAGGCGTTCATCGAACAGGTGAATAGCCGCTGGCCGGCGCTGCGGGCGGTGCGGCAGATCCGCAAGCTGAGACGCGGTGAGCACCGCGGCAACCGGTTTGTGATTACCCTGCGGGGTATCACTGCCGATCCTGCGATCACCGATGCCCGTCTGCAGGAACTGGTCCGAAATGGCTGTCCCAATTATTTCGGCGCTCAGCGTTTCGGATTTGATGGTGGTAATCTTGAGCAGGCGGTCCGTCAGTCGCAAGCCGGACGCGGCGCCGGACGCCCGGCGAAGCGTGGCCGCCGGCGCAGCCCCCACGCCGGGCTGTGGTTTTCTGCAGCCCGTTCCTGGCTGTTTAATGAGGTACTGGCGACACGTATTCAACAGTGCAGCTGGTTCAGTGCGCTGGAAGGTGAGCCCGAGGTGGACACTGCCACCGGGCCGCTATGGGGCGACGGTGGCACCTTGGCAACTGGTGTACAGGGTGAGCTGGAAAAGGCGGTGGCAGAACAGCAACCGGAGCTGCTTGCGGTCTTTGCGGATACCCGAATGGCGCCGGAACGCCGCCCCTTGCAGATGAGGCCCCGAGAACTTGACTGGCAGTGGCTCGAGCCGGGGGTGCTGCAGCTGCGCTTTGTCCTGAAGCCGGGCCAGTTTGCCACCAGCGTGCTGGCCGAAGTATTTGAAACGGGCGATGACTCGCAGTTGTGATCCAAACCGGGCACTATTATCCCGTTCATGATCCTGCAACTGCACCCGGACGCTACTGGAGAGAATCAATTGTGCGTATTCTGCTGTCCAACGATGACGGGGTTCATTCTCCCGGCCTGCATGCCCTCTATGATGCACTGAAAGATATTGCTGACCTTGAAGTGGTTGCGCCAGACCGCGATCACAGCGGAGCCAGTAACTCACTCACCCTCAGCCGGCCGCTGACGGTTGAAGCGCATCCCGGCGGCTTCAATTCTGTTGACGGCACCCCGACGGACTGCGTTCACCTGGCGGTGAATGGTCTGTTCGAGGAGCCGTTTGATCGGGTAATTTCCGGTATCAACACCCACGCCAATCTGGGGGATGACATCATCTACTCAGGTACGGTGGCTGCTGCCACTGAAGGGCGACACCTGGGGATGCCGGCGATTGCGGTTTCGCTGGCCAACAACGGCCACTTTCACTATGAAACCGCGGCCCGGGTGATTCGGGAGCTGATCTTGCGGGATAACTGGCCGGATCTTGGACCCCGTTGCATCATTAACGTCAATGTTCCGGACGTTCCCTGGGAAGACATCGCCGGTTACCGGGTTACCCGTCTTGGCCACCGGGCCCGGGCGGAGGGTGCCGTGGCGGTCACCTGTCCGCGAGGGAAGGCCCGCTACTGGATCGGTGCAGCCGGTGAAGGCAGTGATGCCGGGCCGGGCACCGATTTTTATGCGGTCAGTCAGCGGTATGTGTCGATGACACCTGTGCATACCGATATGACCCGCCACGATGCCCTGTCATCGTTGCGGGACTGGGTGGAGGCCAGTGACTGATGGTGCCTGCTATTGATGGAATTGGCATGACCTCACGGAGAACCCGGATGCGGCTGATTCAGCGCCTGCGGGAAGCCGGCATCCGGGACGAACAGGTGCTGGCGGCACTGGAGGAGGTGCCAAGACACATTTTTCTGGACGAAGCCCTTGCCCACAGGGCTTACGAAGACACGGCCTTGCCTATTGGTTATGGTCAGACTCTGTCGCAGCCCTATATCGTCGCCCGCATGACCGAACTGCTCATGGCCCACAAGCCGGAGCGGGTGCTGGAGCTGGGCACAGGTTCCGGCTACCAGACCGCCATACTGGCCAGGCTCTGCGACATGGTATTCAGTGTTGAGCGCATCAAGGCATTGCAGGACCGGGCCCGGGAGCGATTGCAGCTGCTGAAGACGCGAAATGTGATGCTGCGACTTGCCGATGGCGGAATGGGTTGGCCCGAACGGGCGCCCTTTGACGGTATTATTGTCACCGCAGCCCCGAAGGTGCTCCCGGACGAGCTGCTGGCACAGCTTGCGGATGGGGGTGTTCTGGTGGCCCCGGTTGGCGAGACCCAGCAGATGCTGGTGACGGTGACCCGTGAAGGTGACAGTTTCCATACCCGGGAAATTGAACCGGTGCGTTTTGTGCCCTTGCTCGGTGGGGTGGTCCGTTGAAGCAGCATCTGGCGGTATTCCTGCGGGGGATAGCAATGGGGGCGGCCGATATCGTTCCCGGCGTTTCCGGAGGAACCATCGCGTTTATTACCGGTATCTATTTTCGCCTGCTCGGCGCCATCAGTGCGGTTCCTTCGGCCTGCTGGCATTCGCTGCGCACAGGTCACTGGCGGCGATTCTGGAATGAGATTGATGGCACCTTTCTGATCACCCTGCTGAGCGGAATTCTGACGGCCATCGTTGCTCTGGCCTCTCTGATCTCCTCTGGGCTGGAACATTATCCGGTGCCGCTCTGGAGTTTCTTCTTTGGTCTGATTCTGGCATCGGTATGGCATATCCTGCAGCAGTTGCAGCGATGGCGGGCGTGGCAGCTGCTACCTCTGGTGACGGGTGCGGTCTTCGTCTGGTGGCTGACCAGTCTGTCTGCCGGACAGATAGACCCTTCCGCATTCACCTTCTTCTGGTCCGGAGCGCTGGCGATCTGTGCCATGATACTTCCCGGTATCTCCGGCAGTTTTATTCTCCTGGTGATTGGTATGTACGCACATATTCTGAGTGCCGTGACCGGGTTCCAGGTTTCATTCTTGCTACTGTTCTTCGGTGGCTGTGTCTCCGGGATTCTGCTGTTCGCCAGAGTGCTCGGTGTGGCCCTGCGTCGCTGGCATGATGCCGTGATGGTACTGCTGACCGGATTCATGATTGGCGCACTGAATCGTATCTGGCCCTGGCAGGAAGTGACTGCCTGGCGTACCAGCCGCAGCGGAGAAGCGGTACCGATGGATCTGCTGCCGGTATTGCCGGCAAGGTACACAGAAGTGACCGGAGAGCCGGCACAGATCGGAATCGCGGTATTCGCTACGCTGACCGGTGTGGCACTGGTAGTGTGCGCTGAACGATGGGCTAGCCGCCAGGATCGCAAGGCAAAACTGGCCGCCAGTGCACATTCGTTGTGAGGGGCCCATCACGCTTGCAGTGAGATGACTGTTACCTAAAGGCGGGACCGAATGTTCCCATAGGTAACAATTGTTCGTTGGTGGTAACCCGGTGCTGTCTAAAAAATGTGCAATATATTAGCGATTTACTGGCTAAACCTCACTGAATTGAGCACACTAAATACAATTTCGAAATAAAAAAGCAGTCTATATATCCGTGAACTATAAAGCGCTTCTGCCAGCTAAAGGTTTCTGCAGCCGTCCTTTCGGGGCCGGAAGGCGTCTTCTGGTCAGTGGCTTGCTACTGGTCCTGGTGTTCAGTGTTGTGGGCGGAATCAGCGGCTGCAATACCCGCTCGATCCACCTGGACGGCCGATACAACCCCCCGGTTTACTGGGGGCGTCACGTTGTCAAGCAGGGCGAGACGCTCTACAGCATTGCCTGGCGCTATGGTCGGGATTATCGCGAACTGGGCAACGCCAACGGTATCTCTCCCCCGTTCAATATCCGTGCCGGACAGGTGCTCAGGCTGGACCTTAAGGGCGAGGTACCGCGCCAGACTGCGGCCTCGACAAGATCGCCCCAGACGGCGCCTTCCCGCTCCTCCAGTGGGCCGGCTACCCGCTCGCCAACCTCACCCCCGACGCCTGCGGCTACACCTGCGCCTGCACCACGGGTGACCAGTCAGCCCGACCGGTCGGTGGAACTGGCGAAGCAGACCCAGACCGTTTCCGACATCCGCTGGCAGTGGCCTCATGTTGGCACCGTAATTGCAAATTTTTCAACATCCGGAAAAATCAATAAAGGTATTGATATTTCCGGAAATTCGGGTGATCCGGTGAAAGCCGCTGCAGCAGGGAATGTGGTGTATGCAGGCGGGGGACTTCTCGGTTACGGTAACCTGATTATCATCAACCACAACGAGCACTACCTGAGTGCGTATGCGCACAACCGTCGCATTCTGGTGCAGGAAGGGGAGGAAGTGAAAGCAGGTCAGACCATCGCCGAGCTGGGTGGTACGGGTACGGACAGCAACAAGCTGCATTTTGAGATTCGCAGAAATGGCAATCCGGTGGATCCGATGCCATATCTGCCATCGAGATAGCGGGTTCTGTCGCGAGCTGGTCCTCAAGGCCTGAGTCAATAATAACGTCAGTCGCAGTGACGGCTGGCCGTAAAGAAAATGTCCTGATCAATAACAATTCGAAACAGCACACGTGTGTTCGCGTCATGAAGTTGAAGTAATAAAAACAAAAAATGCGAACAGCAAACGCAGGGGTTCTGTCTCCCGGGCGGAACCTGCTAACAGGGTCATTGAAAGGCGGGGCCAGAGTTATGTCAGCAGATCATGAAGAGCTTATAGTTGATCGTGTTTCCGATGCAGAAGCAGAGGAAAACGAAGATGAGACGGAAACCACTACGGCCGTTGCTGATCCGGAATTCATTACCGAACCGGAAGCAACCAGCGACAAGGAACTCACCTCCCGATCCCGATATTTCGGCACCCCCAAACAGCTTAATGCCACCCAGCTTTACCTGAACGAAATCGGTTTTTCTCCACTGTTAACGCCGCAGGAAGAAGTTTACTTTGCGCGTCTTGCCCGCAGGGGTGAGGAGTCCGGCCGCAAGCGCATGATTGAAAGCAACCTGCGCCTGGTGGTCAAGATTGCCCGTCGCTATGTGAATCGCGGGCTGACTCTGCTGGACCTGATCGAAGAGGGCAACCTCGGACTGATCCGGGCGGTGGAGAAGTTCGATCCCGAGCGTGGTTTCCGGTTCTCGACCTACGCTACCTGGTGGATTCGTCAGACCATCGAGCGGGCCATCATGAATCAGACCCGCACCATCCGCTTGCCGATTCATGTGGTCAAGGAACTGAACCTGTACCTGCGCGCCGCTCGCGAGCTGACCCAGAAGCTCGACCATGAGCCCTCTGCAGAAGAAATCGCGCGGATGGTGGACAAACCGGTGGCTGACGTCAAACGCATGCTGGGGCTGAACGAGCGGGTCGCCTCCATGGATACGCCGATCGGCGCCGGTGGTGAGAAATCCCTGCTGGACACGGTGGCGGATGAAGGCGCGTCGGATCCTGCGGACGTGCTGCAGGACAACAATATGTGCGCCTGCATCGAGAAGTGGATTGATCAGCTCAGTGACAAACAGCAGGAAGTGTTGTCCCGGCGATTCGGCCTGCGGGGTTATCCCACAAGTACGCTGGAGGAGGTGGGCCAGGAGATCGGCCTGACCAGAGAGCGGGTCAGGCAGATTCAGGTTGAAGCCCTGCGGCGCCTGCGGGAAATTCTCGAGAAGGAAGGATTGACCGGTACCTTGCTGTTTAAATAACACTTTCCGGAAACGGAAATCCGGTATACAGTCTGCATGTTGTTGGTTGATTATCTGAAGTTCAGAAAAGCCGGTGAAGGACTCACCGGCTTTTTTGTTGGTTTGTGAGGGTCTGCCGGGTCTGGCGGGGGCATTCCGGTAGGGTGGTCCGATGTCCGGTGAGATACGGCCGGAAAGACCCTATAAAAAATGAAATGTCAGGAGATAATGATGGCCAGATCTGTTTATGTGGCGATGGTGTGTATGTTGGTTTTGTTCTCATTTTCTGCCTCGGCGGCGACGATTGGCGGTGTGGAGGTGAGGGACACATTGGCGGCAGGTGACTCCAGCCTGACATTGAGTGGCGCCGGCGCCCGCTCGCGCTGGTTCATGAAGCTGTATGTGGCGGCGCTGTATGTTGAGCAGACCGGCCGCAGCGCATCGGCCGTTGTGAATGCTGACGAGCCGCAGGCGATAGCCCTGCATATCACCTCCGGAATGATCACCAGCGAGCGGATGACGGAAGCCACCATGGACGGTTTCCGGAACGCCACCGGCGGCGACCTGGCACCGATTCAGGCGGACGTGGATGCTTTCATGAAGGTGTTCGAAGAAGAGATTTCTGAAGGTGACGTATTTGATCTGGTGTATCTGCCGGGGGAAGGCGTCCAGGTTCGGAAGAACGGCGAGTCAGCCGGACTGGTTGGTGACCTGACCTTCAAGAAAGCACTTTTTGGTATCTGGCTGGGCGACAAACCGGCGCAGCAGAATCTGAAAGAGGCCATGCTGGGGAACTGACCGGATCGTTGGGATCACGCGTCTCTGAACTGTCCCGGTGGGCTGAGCAGCCTGCCCGCCGGGCACCTCCGGTTAGTCCAGGTACTCCCGCTTACCTTTGAATTCACAAAGATCCTCGATCAGGCAGGACCCGCATTTCGGTTTTCGGGCGACGCAGGTATAGCGCCCGTGCAGAATCAGCCAGTGGTGGGCGTCCAGCAGGAATTCTCCGGGCACCAGCCGCACCAGCCGTTTTTCCACTTCCAGTACGTTCTTGCCGGGGGCGATACCGGTACGGTTTGATACCCGGAAGATGTGAGTGTCCACGGCCATGGCGGGTTGTCCGAAGGCGGTATTAAGGACCACATTGGCGGTCTTGCGTCCGACCCCGGGCAGGGCTTCCAGGGCTTCACGGTTGTCAGGAACCTGGCTGTTGTGTTGCTCAACCAGTATCCGGCAGGTTTTGATGACGTTCTCAGCTTTGCTGTTGAACAGGCCGATGGTCTTGATGTATTCCTTCAGGCCATCTACGCCCAGGGCAAGAATGGCCTCCGGAGTATTGGCGACCGGGTAGAGCCTGGCCGTGGCCTTGTTGACCCCGACATCGGTGGCCTGGGCAGAGAGAATGACGGCAATCAACAGTTCAAAAGGGGTGCTGTAGTTCAGCTCGGTAGTGGGCGTGGGGTTGTTGTCCCGTAGCCGTCTGAAAATCTCGGTGCGCTTTTCTCGGTTCATTAGCTGTCCATGGGTCGTAACGGTTAAGTCAGTGGTGGCCAGCGCTGATCAGGATACGTTGCCGGTGACCCTGACCCGTTTGCTGCCTGCCACTACAGGCTGGGTGATGTTTGCCCGGCGGCGCTGGTCCAGTCTTGCATCAATTCCGTTCTTGAACGCGATGAGCAGGCCGAGGCCCACAAAGGCTCCCGGTGGCAGTACCATGAACAGCACGTCCGGATACTGCTCGAATGGGCGTATTACCCAGTCCGCGGCCCCGGGACCCAGTAGCAGGTGCATATCGGCAAACAGGGTGCCCTGACCAATCAGTTCCCGCATGGCACCCAGGGCGATCAATACGGCCAGAAAACCCAGGCCCATCATGATGCCGTCCAGCAGCGCGGGCAGCGGTGTGGTTTTGGATGCAAAGGCATCAGCGCGACCAAGAATGGCGCAGTTGGTGACAATCAGTGGGATGAAAATGCCCAGAATCTGATAAAGCTCATAGGTAAATGCCTGCATCAGCAGTTCGGCGCAGGTGACAAACGAGGCGATGATCATCACAAAGGCGGGCAACCGCACCGAGTCGCTCACGAAATTGCGGATTACCGACACCGCCAGGTTGGAGCCCATCAGCACCAGCAGCGTGGCGATGCCCAGGCCTATGGCGTTGACCACTGTGCTGGTGACCGCCAGCAGAGGGCACAGGCCAAGCACCTGCACCAGTGCCGGATTGTTGCTCCACAGGCCGTCGCGGATAATCTCCCGGTTCGATTTGGTCACCATATCAGTCGTCCGTTTTGCTGGCTGCGAGAAGGATGTTCTGACGATTCTCGCGATAGTAGATCAGGGTCCGGTGAACGGCTTTGACCACGGCTCTCGGGGTAATGGTAGCGCCAGTGAACTGGTCAAATTCGCCACCGTTTTTGCGCACTGTCCAGCCGCCCGTTTCCGGGCTTTCCAGTGAGGTCCCCTTGAAGGCTTCGATCCAGTCTGACTTGCGGCGTTCAATGCGGTCGCCCAGGCCCGGTGTCTCCCGGTGGCTGGTCACGCGCACGCCCAGCACCTCACCATCCATATCAATACCCACCAGCAACCGGATGTCGCCGGAATAGCCGTCGGGGGCGACCGTTGGAATGATCAGGCCGATGGGTACTCCGTTACGACGGGCAACCCAGGCCGTAACCGCCATGGCTGAGAAACGGCTGCTGACTGGCAGTTGCAGGGTATCGTTCAACAGGTCGTTATCGTGGTCTTGTTCCGGGATGATTTCAAACAGGGCCGCCGCTTCTGCCCGGGCAACCTGGGCTTCAATCCTGTCACTGGTGGCGACCTGGGTAATGGCAATGGTGCCGCCGGTGATAATGGCGAACATGCCAAGGCCGATGGCACTGCGACGGATAGACTGGACCATGGCTGCCATGTTTACCCCTGCTTCCCGGGCACGCCACGCCGCGGCTTGTGATGGCCGTAGGTGCGGGGTGGTGTGTAGTGGTCAATAAAGGGCACCGCAAAGTTCATCAGCAACACGCTGAAAGCAACGGCATCCGGGTAGTTGCCCCAGCTCCGGATAAGGTAGATCAGCGCCCCTATGCAGGCGCCGTAAATGAGTTTGCCCTGATGACTGGTGGCGGCAGAAACCGGGTCAGTGGCAATGAAAAATGCCCCCAGCATGGTGCCTCCGGCCAGCAGGTGCAGGCTCAGGGGTGCATACAGGTCGGCATTGGTACCGAAGGCGAGACTCATCAACCCGAGACCGGCCAGCAGCGCGACCGGGATGTGCCAGGTGATGATCCTGAGGGCGATCAGCAGCAGTCCTCCGGCCAGAAAGGCCCCATTCACCCACTCCCAGCCCCTCGCGACACCCTCACCAAACGTGGGGTGGATCAGCACCTCAGCCGCCGTGCGGGATGCAATCTGATGCTTGTATTCATCCAGTGGCGTTGCCATGGTCCAGGCATCGACAGTGGTTTGGCCACCGGAGGCGATGGCCCGCAGGGTTTCCATCAGCCCCGGCGCATTCCACAGCATGTTCGCTTCGGCCCAGTTGGTGGTCATGGCCACGGGGAACGAAATCAGGGCAATGGCATAGCCCACCATGGCCGGATTGAACGGGTTCGAGCCAAGTCCGCCATAGAGTTGTTTGGCCAGCACTATGGCGGAAATAACGGCCACGGCCGATACCCACCAGGGCGTAAACTGGGGTAGCGAAAGGCCCAGCAACAGGCCGGTGACTGCAGCGGTATTGTCCTTCAGAAAAAAAGCGACGGGCTTTTTGCGCAGGCTGAGAACAGCAGCTTCGGCGCCGATGGCGATGGCGATGCACCAGACCACGTTGATCAGGTTGCCCCAGCCAAAAAACAGGGTCTGGGCGGCAAGCCCGGGCAGTGCCGCGATCATAACCCAGAGCATGATCCTGGAGGTGGACCTGGCATGCCGGGTGTGGGGTGAGGATTGCTGAATGAGTGCCATAAGGGGTGTCGTCAACCTGTGGTCCCGGGTTCGGCGGTCTGTCGGGCGTTGTCCAGCGCGTCCCGGGCCCGTGTAACCCGATCGACATTCTTGGCGACGGCCCGCTCCAGTTTATCCAGATTGTCAGCGTTTGCCGTGCGGGTTTCATCCAGCATGGTCTGCATGGAATCCAGTTTCGCCTTCGCCTGTTCCAGCTGCTTTTCCAGCGCGGGGATATCCACGACAGGCGTTTCCGGCGCTGTTACGGTAGCCGGGGCGGATTGCGCTGCAGCGTTCTGCTGACTCCGGGACTTGGCCTGTTTGCGGGCCAGCGCCTGCTGCACCATGGCGGCCTTGTCGGCCCTTTGATCCGGGATACCCGTGCTGGTGGCTGCCTGTTCGGCTTCGGCCTGTTTTCTGGCCTGGGCATCGGCGGCGGCCCGGGCCCGCTCCTTGCGCCGCAGTTCTTTTTCCTGTTGCTCCCGCTCAATCCGTGCCTGTCTCGCTTCGAAGCGCTCACGGGCCCGGTCTGCCTTGAGCTGCTCCGCCTGCTGCACCCGGATCTCGCCCTTGGCGTGCCGATAGTACTGCACCAGCGGGATGGAGCTGGGGCAGACGTAGGTGCAGGCGCCACATTCGATGCAGTCGAACAGGTTCAGGTGTTCGGCCTTTTCGTACTCACGGGCTTTGGCGTGCCAGAACAGTTGTTGCGGCAGCAACTCCATGGGGCATACTTCAGCGCACATGCCGCAGCGGATGCAGGGCTGCTCAGGCGGCGGTGGCGGCAGCTCGCGGGCACTGGCGGCGATGACGCAGTTGCTGGTCTTGGTAATGGGTACCTCGGCGGATTGCAGGGTATAGCCCATCATGGGACCACCGAGGATCAGGCGATCAAGGCTTCTGGTATCCAGCCCGGCCAGGTTCAGCAGGTAACTGACCGGGGTGCCGATGAGCGTGTCGAAGTTTC
>NZ_CAXBDN010000116.1:0-12661 GCF_963974375.1 uncultured Marinobacter sp. | reverse complement strand
CTTTGCGACGTAACTGATACTCCAGGGAAAAGGTCTCTGCCGCCGCGATGGCGATCTCGACCTGCTCGGTCAGATACTCCGGCTGCTCGGAGGCGATCAGCCTGGCCCAGGACACACAGCGGTTATCAAGAATTTCATCCGGCCCATAGCCGGTCAGATCCATGCACCCACTGGAGACAAACTTCATGGTCCAGTGCTCGTCATACAGGCACCGGTAGGCCATTCCCGGGAGACTGTCCATCAAAGTGGCGAGCTGCCGCTCACGGTCCCGAAGACCTCGCTGGGCCTGGCGTTGTTCGGTGATATCCATACCGATAGCAAGAGAGCCCACCTGCTCGCCCGCTGAATTCGTTAACTGCCTGGTGTTCCACTGGATCAGGCGCTCGCCCAGATGGCGGGTTAAAATGCGGGTTTCAAAACCTTCAATATCACTGGTTCCGGCGAGCGCAGATGCAACAGCGGCACGAACCTCCTCCCGATAGCTTGCGTTGGGATAAAGCCACAGCCAGATATCGTCGCCACCAATCACTTCGTCGGCCGAATAACCGGTGATGGCTTCGGCCGCCTTGTTCCAGAGCAGGATACGTCCGGACGGATCCAGTGCATTGATCCAGATGCTGGCGTTATCAATCACGCTTTTCTGAAACTGGCTCAGCTGCAGGATTTCCTCCTGCTGATCCTGCTGCAGCCTGAGACGCTCCTGATCTTTGCGGAACTGCTGCCGCAGAATGAAAAACAGGGCCAGCGCCGTCACCGCCACAAACCCCCAGCCCTTCCAGGTCTGGACACTGTGCAGAACATCCGGTCGGCCGATCAGCATGACGGCCAATCCATCAGAGAAGGTGATCCAGAGACCACCAACCAGAAAATAAGTCAGTGCCAGCCAGAGTGAACGTCGTACTGCCTTATCGAGTCCCTTCAGGTTGCTCATAGTCACTTCCGTGCCGTTGGTTGCCCGGGCACAAATGCCCTGCGCCTAAAAATAGCGGCTTAATGCCCTGTCGTCGACCGGAACAGTGAATTATTACCGTTCTGCGACCCGCACTCGCCGAAGGCTCAGAAAGACTGACGCCAACTCCCGATCGCGCTATGCTCGTGGCCTCCAGACCGAACCGGGAGTAGTTATGACCCCAGCGATTGTGCTGGCCCGCAAACAGGGCGTCACTCATTGCCTTCATGAATACGGCCACGATTCCGCCAGTGAATCCTATGGTACCGAAGCAGCTGAGAAGCTGGGCCTGGATCCGGACAGGGTCTTCAAGACCCTGGTGGTGGAACTGGATAGCAGTGAACTGGTGGTCGGTGTGGTGCCGGTTTCGGCCATGCTGAGCATGAAACTGATCGCCAGGGCCGCAGCCGGAAAAAAAGCCGTCATGGCCGACAGGCAAAAGGTTCAGGGAACCACCGGCTACGTTCTCGGTGGTGTCAGTCCACTGGGCCAGAAAAAATCTCTGAAAACCATCATAGACGACAGCGCCCGGGCTTTTGACACCGTGTTCGTCAGCGCCGGCCGCCGTGGCCTGGAAATTGAACTGGCGCCCGCAGACCTGGCGGCGCTCACCGGGGCGGTGTTTGCTCATATCCGAAGTTAAAAAAAACCCGGAAAGCGTTGCCACTTTCCGGGTTTTTCAGACCTGCCGGAAACTACATGCCAGCTTCAGTCTTTGCGTCTGCGAGGATCTTATTCAGAGTCTCGCTCGGCTGCATGACGGCGCAGACCTTTTCGGTAGACGGGTGGTAATAACCACCGATGTCCACCGGATGACCCTGGATCACACTCATTTCTTCCAGGATCTTGTCCTTGTTCGCCTCAAGCTGCTTCGACAGTTTCTCGAAGAACGCTTTCATATCCTTGTCGTCTTCCTGGCTGGCCAGTTCTTCAGCCCAGTACCGGGCCAGGTGGAAGTGGCTGCCACGATTGTCCAGCTCACCCGTCACCCTTGACGGCGACTGGTTGTTTTCCAGCAGTCGCTCGGTGGCCTTGTCCAGGGCCTTGCCAAGTATGCCGGCCCGCTGGCTGCCCTTTTTCTCGCCAAGCTCTTCCAGGGAAACCGCGATGGCCAGGAATTCACCCAGTGAATCCCAGCGCAGGTGGTTCTCTTCCAGCAACTGCTGGACATGCTTGGGCGCAGAACCGCCAGCACCGGTCTCATAAAGTCCGCCGCCATTCAGCAGCGGCACAATGGACAGCATCTTGGCACTGGTACCCAGCTCCAGAATCGGGAACAGGTCGGTCAGGTAGTCACGCAGCACGTTACCGGTTACCGAAATGGTGTCGAGGCCACGAATCAGCCGCTCCATGGTCCAGCGAATGGCCCGGACCGGCGACTTGATCATGATCTGGGCGCCTTCTGTATCCTGCTCCTTGAGATACATCTCAACTTTCTTGATCAGCTGCGCATCGTGGGGACGCTCGTCATCGAGCCAGAACACCGCCGGCATACCACTGGAGCGTGAACGATTAACCGCCAGCTTGACCCAGTCACGGATCGGCAGGTCCTTGGTCTGACACGCGCGCCAGATGTCACCGGCCTCGACCTTGTGTTCGGTCAGTACGGTGCCATCTTCAGCGATCACGCGGACGATACCGTCTTCCTTGACTTCGAAGGTCTTGTCGTGTGAACCGTACTCTTCTGCTTTCTGGGCCATCAGGCCGACATTGGGCACGGTGCCCATAGTGGTCGGGTCAAAGGCGCCGTGGGTTTTGCAGAAGTTGATGACTTCCTGGTAGATGGTGGCGTAGGTGGACTCAGGCATCACCGCCTTGGTGTCCTTGAGCTTGCCATCCCGGGCCCACATCTTGCCGGAGTTACGGATCATCGCCGGCATGGAGGCGTCAACAATGACGTCGCTGGGTACGTGCAGGTTGGTGATTCCCTTGACCGAATCCACCATGGCGATTTCCGGACGGTGCTCGTAGCACGCGTGCAGGTCTTCCTGGATCTGCTCCTGCTTGGACTCCGGCAGCTGTTTGATCTTTTCGATGACCGAAGACAGACCGTTATTCGGGTTGACGCCGATTTCATCAAACAGGTCGCCGTACTTGTCGAAAAGCTCCCGGTAGAAAACCCTCACCGCGTGCCCGAAGACGATCGGGTGGGAGATTTTCATCATGGTGGCCTTCACGTGCAGCGAGAACATGACGCCGGTTTTTTCACAATCGGCGATGGTGTCTTCGAAGAACTTCACCAGCGCTTTCTTGCTCATGAACATGCCGTCGAGCACTTCGCCTTCCAGCAACGGCAGGTCTGACTTGAGTACGGTCTGCTTGCCCTTGGCGTTCTCGAACACGATACGGGCGTTGGTGGCCTTGTCCAGAGTTACGGACTGTTCGCTGGAGTAGAAGTCTCCCCCACGCATATGGGCCACGTGAGTACGGGACGCCGGACTCCATTCACCCATGGTGTGGGGGTATTTACGGGCAAAGGCCTTGACCGCAGCCGGAGCCCGGCGATCAGAGTTACCTTCCCGCAGTACCGGGTTTACGGCACTGCCCAGAATTTTCGAATACAGGGCGTGGATCTTTTTCTCATCCTCTGTTTCCGGATTCTCTTTGTAATCGGGAACCTTGTACCCCTGTTCGTTCAGTTCCTTGATCGCCGTTCGCAGCTGTGGGATGGAAGCACTGACGTTGGGCAACTTGATGATGTTGGCGTTCGGATCCTTGGTGTATTCCCCCAGTTCGGCGAGGGCATCAGGAACGCGCTGGTCTTCTTGCAGGTAGTCGGGAAACGCAGCCAGGATACGGGCGGCCAGCGAAATGTCGCTGGTCTCGAAAGTGATACCCGCCGGGGCGGTAAACGTCTGCAATATAGGCAGAAGTGAGCGGGTCGCCAGTGCCGGAGCTTCGTCGGTCAGTGTGTAGACAATCTTTGGGTTTGATTCTGTCATGTTCGTCCTCAAGGTTGGTTGAGAGTTCAGGACGGTCAGGGCTGTTCCCGGGATCTTGTGGACTCCGGATTTAAGCAGACACTGATTACGAACTTTTTATAGGGCTGGCTAATATACCAGTTTTTACCAAGGTTCGTTTACGATTTTAGTCTAAAGTCGCAGCCAGTGCCCGTTGACAAACCCCTGTCAAAGCGGGCCAGGTCCTACCGGCCTGCTGCTTCGGGGGCAGGCCGGTCTTGCACAGTTAACAGGAGAATTGCGTCAGTTTGTTAACAACCCGGCGGAAATCAGCGCCTTCCGGATGGTATCCAGAGCCTCGGGATTGGTCATGGCATCCCGATTATCGGCCCGTGCGGAACCGTTGATCAGCCTGGCCACCGCCAACTCGACTTTCTTGCCACTGCGGGTGTAAGGGATATCCGAGACCGCCACGATATGTTTCGGCACATGGCGCGGGCTGGCACCCTCCCGGATCCGGCTGCGAAGGCTTTTTTGCAGCGCATCGTCCAGGGTGTGGCCAGTGGCCGGCACCACCAGCAGCACTATTTCCACATCGCCATCAATCTGACGGCCCACCACCAGGCTGTCAGCAATCTCATCCACGGTTTCCACCTGGCGGTAGATTTCCGCGGTGCCGATACGGACCCCGCCCGGATTGAGCGTGGCATCGGAGCGGCCGTAGATGATGGCGCCACCATGCTCCGTAAAGCGAATAAAATCACCATGAGCCCAGACCCCGGGGCAGGTATCAGCAAAGGTCTCGAAATAGGCACTGAAATAGCGGCTGCCATCTGCATCGTTCCAGAAGCCCACCGGCATCGAAGGCAGTGGCTGACGGCAGACCAGCTCACCCCGGCCACCGTCGAGGGCCTTGCCATCGTCGTCGAAGGCCACTGCATCAACCCCCAGCAGGGCACACTGGATCTCACCCCGGCGCACCGGCAACATCGGGTTGCAACCAACAAAACAACCGCAGATATCGGTGCCGCCAGCAATGGAGCCCACCAGCACACCGGGAGCGCCGTGCTCGTACACCCAGTCATAATCCTCTGGCAACAGCGGTGAGCCGGTGGACAGCAGCGCCCGCAACGGGCTCAGATCAAAGGTCGTTGCCGGCTCGACACTGGCCTTGCGACAGCCTGCCAGGAACCGCGCACTGGTGCCGAAATGGGTCACCTTTTCACTGGCAACGATCTGCCACAGGGCGTTCATATCCGGATAGCCCGGTGAACCGTCCACGGTGACCACCGTTGCACCGGTGAGCAGAGCCGAGGCCTGCCAGTTCCACATCATCCAGCCACAGGTGGTGAAGTACATGAACCGGTCCCCCGGCCCCACATCACCGTGCAGCATCAGTTCCTTGGCATGGTTCACCACCAGTCCGGCAGCACCGTGCACGATGCACTTGGGTTTACCGGTAGTACCAGAGGAAAAAAGAATGTAGACCGGATGATCCGCCGGCAGCGACGTGAACGAAGGCGCCTGACCCGCCCCGGATTCCAGAGCCTGGTCCCAGGGCGTTACCAGGGGGCCGGCCAGCGGCGGCTGATCCGGCAGCTGGGCAATGCTGATAACCGTCTTCAGGGTTGGCAACCCGGCCGCCACCTCGCCAAACTCGGACTGGCGGGCAAAGACTTTGCCGCCATAGCCGTAACCATTGACGGTAATGAGCGCCGCCGGCTCGATCTGACCAAACCGGTCAAGGATCGCACCCACACCGAAATCCGGTGACGCCGAGCTCCAGATGGCGCCCATGCTGGTGGTCGCCAGCATACCCACCAGCGCCTCGTAGCCATTGGTCACGATACCGGCCACCCGGTCGCCCTGAACAACGCCCTGGGCCTTCAGGAAGGCTTCAAGCGCCCCGGCATCCGCTTTCAGCTCCCGGTAACTGCGCCGCAGCACCGGGCGGGTTTCACAATGCGCTACCACCGCCTCGCGACTGCCTTGCTCGCCATCCGCCAGACGCAGCATATTCGCGGCAAAATTCAGCTTCATGCCGGGAAACCATTGGGCGCCGGGCATATCACGCTTGCCCAGCACTGAGCTGGCCGGCTCATCCGCCACCAGCCCGCAAAACTCCCAGATCGCCTGCCAGAAGGTTTCGAGATGGCTGACCGACCATTGGTGCAACGCCTGATAATCGGCGAAAGGACCATGGCCCTGCTGTTCCAGCCCGCGAATAAAGGCTGCCATCTGGCAATTTTCCAGCAGCTCCCGAGACGGCGTCCACAACACCGGGGCCTCGGATTCCTGTTGCCATTGTTGCTGAGTCATAATGTCTCCTACTGCATGTGCCAGCCGTGACTGACCACTATGGATTGGCCAGTCAGTGCTGCAGACGGGAACGCAGCAAGATGGACTGCCAGCTCCGCAACATCTTCCAGGGTGGTAAACTGACCGTCTACGGTATTTTTGAGCATGACGTTGCGAATCACCTCTTCTTCGGTAATCCCCAGCTCTTTGGCCTGCTCGGGAATCTGCTTTTCGACCAGAGGGGTCCGAACAAACCCGGGACAGATGATATTGCTGCGCACCCCCTGTTCGGCGCCCTCTTTCGCTACCGCCCGGCACAGACCCAGCAGGCCATGTTTGGCGGCCACGTAGGGGGACTTCAGCGGCGAGGCTTCCACCGAATGTACCGAACCCATGTAAAGCATGGTGCCGCCTTTGCCGCCGTCATACATCTGGTTCAAAGCCGCCCGGGTCACCAGAAAGGCGCCGTTGAGGTGGACATCCACCACCTTGCGCCAGTCGCTGTAGGCAAGCTTGTGAACCGGATCAATGTGCTGGATACCGGCATTGGCGATAGCAATATCGACACCGCCCCAGGCCTCTGCAACTCTGGCAAAACCGTCATCCACCATCTGTTCGTTGGTGACGTCCATGGCCAGCGCCATGGCCTCACCACCCGCGCCGCGAATGGCTTCCGCCGTGGCGCTGGCGGCCTCCAGATTAAGATCAGCAATGACCACCCGGGCGCCCTCCCGCGCATAATGTTCGGCAATGGCTCGCCCGATGCCCTGGGCTGCGCCGGTAATCAGTGCAGTGCGATCAGCTAAACGCATAACTGCGATCTCCTTTATTTTTTGTTTTCAGATTGGCGGTTCGTGCCAATCGTCGGGCAGAATTTAACGCCCACCATACACCTCATTGGGTAACCAGGTAGCCAGCGGCTCAAACCAGAACACCAGGGCCAGCCCCAGCAACTGCAGTGCGATGAACGGCAGTACCCCAAGATAAATGTGGCGGGTCGTGATACCGGGTGGACAAACGCCCTTGATATAGAACAGAGCGAAGCCCACCGGCGGCGTCAGGAACGATGTCTGCAGACAGATAGCAAACATGATGGCGAACCATACCGGCTCCACCCCCAGCGAGAACACCACCGGCGCCACCAGGGGCAGGATGATCAGGGTGATTTCCACCCAGTCCAGAAAGAACCCCAGCAAGAAGGTAATGAACAGGATGGTGATCAGAATGCCCGTGGTACCAAACGGCAGACTGGTCAGCGCGTCGCGGATAACATCGTCACCACCCAACCCCCGCAGTACCGCCGCAAACACGGTGGCACCAACAAAGATACCAAAGATGAAGGCGGTGGTGCGACTGGTCTGATACAACGCTTCCCGCAGGATTCCCATGTCCAGCCGACGACTCACCAGCGCCATCAGCAGGGCACCTGACGCGCCTACCGCCGAGGCTTCCGTGGTGGTGGCAATGCCGAAGAAGATAGAGCCGAGAACTGCCAGAATCAGCGCCATCGGCGGTACCACCGCCAGAAACACATCGAGCCAGGCCCGGGCGTCGAGTCGGGTCCGGTTCGCCGGGGCCGGAGCCAGGTCTTTCTTCAGCCAGGAGGCAATGATGATGTACAGAATATACATCAGGCCCAGCATCATGCCGGGAATCAGTGCCCCCATGAACAGCTTGCCAACGGACGCATCCGCAGTGCCAAGGCGATCGGACATCAGCACCAGCATGATGCTGGGAGGCACCAAAATGCCCAGAGTACCCACCGAACAGGCGGTACCTACCGCCAATGACTTGTTGTAGTTGGCGGCCATCATCGGCCCCAGGGACAGCATGCCGAGTAACACCACCGAGGCTCCGACAATGCCGGTTGATGCTGCCAGCAATATACCGACGATAACCACGGTGATGGCGTAGCCGCCACGAAGCGGTCCCAGTATCCGCACCAGGCTGTGCATCAGCTTTTCGGCAATGCCGGAACGATCCAGCATGATACCCATAAAGATAAACAGCGGCAGGGCCACCATCAGTTCATTGGCAACAATGCCGTAGATACGGGCATCCAGCACACCGATAGTGCCGTTCCAGGTAAACCACAGGTCGGCAGCGAAATACTCGACCATGACGTGGCCAACCACTGCGAACACCAGACCAATGCCGGCCAGTGACCAGGCCACAGGGAAGCCCAGCAACAGCAGCCCCATAAAGCTGGCAAACATGGCAATAACCAGAATCTGTTCAAGCCCCATGGTTACTTCTCCACCCGGGTGCCGGCTGCACCGGAATCAGCATCGGGGGAAACAAATTGTCGCGGGAATCCGAACAACAGGGTGGTGCACCTGAGACCCCGGGAAATGAGGGCAATGCCCACCAGAGCAATCCCCAGAGGCAGGAAACTTTTGAAAATAAAGCGATAGGGCAAACCGCTCGGTGCCTGGGAGCGCTCGCTGTACTGAAACGATGTCCAGGCGTAGGGAATCAGCGTATCCACCATCAGCCAGAGCACAGGCAGGGCCAACAGGACAATACCCGTCAACTCGATAACCGCCTGGGTTTTCAGAGAAAACTTTTCACGGATCACATCGACCCGGACATGGTCATCCTTCACCACCGCATAGGCCAGGGTCATGATCATGGTGATACCAAACAGATGCCAGGACAGCTCCTCAAGGGCAATGGAGCCACGGGCCATCACAAAGCGGCTGAACACGTTGCTGAGGACCACCACCAGCATCACCAGCCACAGCCAGGACACGCCCTTGCCGATCAGAACAATCATTCTGTCCAGTTCATGGGAGATCCGGTTACCGGGCAGGACCTGATCATGGGCGGTCGGACTTGCCGGTGCGCTGAACGATGTTGAATCAGTCACATCAACCTCGGAATATCGAAACAGAATAGGGAGGGTGGGCCAGATGGCCCACCCTGGGTTACAGGATCATTCAAACAACCGGATGATCAGTCGTACTGATAGAAATCCCGCGGCAGGTAGCCCTTGCCATGCCATATGGAATGGTGCTCCATGAACTCTCGCTGGCTGGTCAGCACACGATCGAACATTTCGTCCTCAGCGGCAATGTCATCCAGCACCTTGTTGGTAACCCGCTGCAGTTCACGCAACACGTCTTCGGGCAGGGTCTGAGCGGTTACGCCTTCATTCTGGTAGTCACGCAGGGCGGTGGGCTGGGCAAATTCGCTTTCCGCAAAGCCCTTCAGGGTTGCCGACTCGCAGCCCATTTCGATGAGGGCGCGGGTTTCCGGCTTGAGCTTGTTCCAGGTGTCCTTGTTGACCAGCAGGTGAGAGGTGGTCAGGGTCTGGTGCCAACCCGGCATGATGTAGTTCTTGATGATCTGGTCCAGACCCAGCATCTTGTCGATGGCCGGCTGGGAAAACTCTGTCGCATCAATGGTACCGCGCTCCAGAGCCTGATAGATCTCGCCGCCAGGAATCATGGTGACCGATGCACCCAATTCTTCCAGTACACGACCGCCGATACCGGCAAAGCGGATTCTCAGACCGTCAATGTCATCCAGACTTTCGATAGGATTGGCGAACCAGCCGGCACCTTCAGGTCCGATAATGCTGCACAGCATCGGATGAATATTGCGGGGCTCGTAGATTTCCTCAAGCAGGGCTTTGCCGTCACCCTGGTAGTACCAGGCCAGATAGGCTGGCGGCTCCATGTTGAACGGCGCACCGGAATAAAGTGGCAGGGCCGGTATGGTGCCCTGGTCGTAACCAACCCAGGTATAACCGGCGGGATAGCGGCCGGAGCTGACCGCCTGCATGATTTCAAACGGCGGTACCAGCTCACCGGGCTCGTAGTAACGCAGCTCGATATCACCACCGGAGATGAGTTTCAGGTTTTCAGAAAGATGTTTGACGGGGGTGGTCAGGCCGATCAGGTGCGAAGGGAACGCCAGCGGCACCTGCCAGCGGACCCGCTCTGTAGCGGTTGCCGGTGTCGCGGCAAGGGTCAGGGCTGTTGCCAGGGCAACGCCTGTACCCAGCTTGCTGAGTTGTTGTTTCAGGGACATGACTTGGTTCCTTTTTGTTGTTGTTGCCGCGATTTGCGGCATGGGCTGAACGACTGGTAAACCAGTTCAGCCAGAACAACCAAAAGGCATGGCAATCATCGGGTCCATCCGGCGGCCAGGCTTTTATTTCGGGTTGTTCCAGCTCGCGCATCGAACCCGTTTGCAGAACCCATGCCATAACCAAAATACTTTCATTTATCAATTACTTAAAATACGTGATTACTAACAGAAACTGTTAACTGTCTGGTTTACAGGACACAAACAGGTAAGTCAGGCCTGAACATGTCCCGTTAACAGGACATATGTCTTCAATTCAGGACATTCGCGCCAGCTTTTCATAGAGCACGGATCGGGAAATTCCCAGCCTGCGAGCGGCTTCGCTGCGATTACCGCCGGTTGTCTGCAGGGCGCTTTCTATAGCCGCACGCTCGGCCTCAGCGACCACCAGGGACAGGGGCCTGACCTCTGCCGAAGCGGATCTGTAGCCTGCCGGTTCGCTGCCCGCAGCCGGTTGCGGCAGGATCTGCCGGAACACTCCGGTGTCCAGTACCCCGCTGTCTTCACTGAGGGTAATGGCCCGTTCCAGCGCATTGCGCAGCTCCCGGATGTTGCCCGGCCATGCATAGTGACCCAGCAGGTGCAGCGCATTTTCGGTGATCTCGGCGGCCCGGCCATCATTCTGACGCAGATCCGCCAGCAAGGCTTCACAAAGGATACCCAGGTCCTGGTGGCGCTCCCGCAAGGACGGCACCCGGATTTCCATGACATTGAGCCGGTAATAGAGATCGGAACGAAAACTGCCATCCGCCATCATGGTCGCCAGATCACGACTGGTCGCGGCCATCACCCGCACATCCACCTGACGCACCTGATTTGATCCCAGCGGCTCCACCTCGCCTTCCTGCAACACCCGGAGCAGCTTGGCCTGCAGCGGCAACGGCATGTCGCCCACTTCATCAAGAAACAGCGTGCCACCGTGAGCCAGCTGGAAACGACCATCCCGATGACGATCGGCACCGGTAAAGGCGCCGGAGGCCACGCCAAAGAACTCGGCCTCCAGCAGGTTTTCGGGAATTGCTGCTACGTTGACTCCGACAAAGGGACGATCGGCACGCCCCGATGCCGAATGAATGGCCTGCGCCAGTACCTCCTTGCCGGTGCCGGTCTCACCCAACAGCAACACCGGCATATCCCGCCCCGCAGCCAGTCGGGCCTTGCGCTTCACCTCCAGCGCCGCCGGGCTGGCGCCGATGAAATCAGACAGGCTGTATCGGGTGCTGCGGGCCTTGCGGGCCAGTGCCTTGCGCGCTGCCAAGAGGTCCTGATGCAGGCGCCGGAACTTGGCAACCAGCGGCGTGAGGGGTTGCAGATCGTCGTACAACACACAGGCGATCGCACCCTGTACCAGGCCCTCTTCATCGAAAAACGGCAGCCGGGTCACCACCAGTTGCTGATCCCGATGCTCCATGATGTCCAGCAGCAGCGGATCACCACTGGCCACCACTTCCGGCATCCGGGTCAGGGGGATAATGTTGCGGACGGGCTGTCCGATCACATCACTCTGGCTGACGCCCAGAAGGCGAGCGTAACTCTCGTTGATCCAGGTGATCCGGGCATCCCGGTCCACTGCAAGGGCGCCGGCACTGGCTCGTTCGAACATGGCAATCAGTGCCTGGATCAGCTCCGGCGTCAGGCCCTTGGCGTAGGGGTTATTCGAAAAGTGATTATCAAACAGCTGAGACATTGTCAGTGACCTGTGGTGCCGGCATCAACGCCTGTTTTACCACATCCGGACCGGGTTCCGTCACGTATGATTGCGGTATCACCCGGGGCAAGGGAGCCACAGTCAAATCATCACCTGCCGCCGGGCCCGAAGATGGTACGCCCCTGATACACGTTCGTTCACACCGGGAGACAGGGATTTCCAATGATACAGATACCTGCCCTGACGGTAGCTTTGCGAACCCTGCTGACAGTTGTTGTCACCCTGGTTGCTGCTGGCTGCGCCAGTCACATCAATGCGCCTGAGGAGATCACAGCGATGGCCCGGACCAGCTACGAGACGCGGCAGAATATCCGGTTTTCACCGGACGACTGGCCTCAGGCTCTCAAGGCCGACCTATACCTGCCACAGACAGACGAACCGGCACCCGCCGTGTTGGTGATCCATGGTGGTGGCTGGGAGCGGCGGTCCCGGGATGACATGACCCGTCTGTCCAGAACTCTCGCCAGCCGTGGCTTCATGGTGATGAATATCGACTATCGTTTTGCCCCTGAGCACCGCTTCCCGGCTCAGCTACAGGATGCTCAGCTGGCCATGCGCTGGCTTCATTCCCATGCCGACGACCTGGGCATTGATGCCCGCTATATCAGTGCGTTCGGGTTCTCATCCGGTGCCCATCTGGTGACAATGCTGGCCGCCGCGTCCGATCCGGACCACCCTCACAGCGAGCCCCTGGGAGGTCCGGTAACTGCACCA
>NZ_CAXBDN010000115.1:0-12676 GCF_963974375.1 uncultured Marinobacter sp. | reverse complement strand
TGTAGCTTACGGAAAATTCTACTTTTGATCACCGCTGTTTTTCGGGGGGATTACCCCCCGACATGCGGTTTATTCTGATTGGCGATTCCGGGCAGAGTGACCCGGAGATCTACAGCCACATTCTGCGGCAACATCCCGACCGTATACTGGGTATTTATATCCGAGATGTCAGCAACACGCGGGCGCGCTCCGATGCCATCAACAGGCTCGCGCGTGAGGCGCATGAGGTAGGTTGTGATCTGATCCTGGCGGCCGATAATCTAGCGATGGCAACGCATGCAGCCAGTAAGGGGCTTATTACGTTCCATGCAGTGAACGCGGTGAGTGAAGAGCAGGATCGCACCGGGCAGAACGACGACTGATTCTGTTGTGGCCCGGCCGCTTATTCATGAATGAGATTCGCTGATCGGAGACGCCAGACAGAACTCATCGGATAAGTCGAGCGTGCCGATTCCTACAACTTTGAACTCTATCTACGATTGGTCAAACGTCTCTAGGACCTAGTCCTCGGACTCTGATCTGAATGTTCGCTTTGCGACCCCAGCGTGCTTTGTTTCCAAATGGCGGATTGGGCAGCCCCCTATCTGAAAAAGTCTGCTTTGTGGTCTTTGCAAACAGGTCTGATCCGACATTGGCCACACTATGGTTGAGCGAGCCACCTTAACGCGCTTGCAATGACGTCTATCAAACGGTCGTTTTTTGAACGCTAGCCGTGGTCGCCCGAAATAGTCGAATTTCCCATTGTTTTGCGTATAAAAATCCCGTATAAAAATCTATGTATAAAAAAGGGGCGTTTAATGATCATAGGTTATGCGCGGGTAAGCACTCAGGATCAGAATCCGGAATTCCAGATTGATGCTCTGGAGAAAGCTGGGTGTGAACAGATCTTCCAAGAAAAGTTTACCGGCAAAGTTCGTGAGCGACCTGAATTGTCGCTCTGCCTCCGTATGCTCCGTAAGGGCGATGTCCTGGTTGTGTGGAAACTGGACCGATTGGCCCGGTCACTGAGAGACCTGGTTGAGATTGTCCAGGATCTCAGCCAGCGAGAAGTTGGTTTTAAGTCGCTTACAGAATCCATCGACACGACCAGCCCAGGTGGCCGTCTGGTGTTTCATATCTTTGGTGCTTTGGCTGAGTTTGAACACGACCTGATCCGAGAACGCACTCAAGCAGGACTGGCAGCGGCCAGGGCCCGAGGGCGCAAAGGAGGGCGAAAGCCTGTGTTGTCCGACTCTGACATTCGTAAAGCTGCAGCGATGTTAACGGATCCCAGCATCACGAAAACGGAAGTTGCTGCCCACTTTGGCGTAACCCGAGCCACATTGAATTCTTCCTTAAAAAGATTGGATGCAGCCTGAAATAAAGGTTTGCCCTACGACATGCTGTAATGGAGCTCCACGGATGACTGACGACAAAACCAACCACTCCCAAACCGCCGCTTTTATCTGGTCGGTTGCCGACCTTCTGCGTGGTGATTTCAAGCAGAGCCAGTATGGGCGCGTGATTCTGCCGTTTACCCTACTGCGCCGCCTGGAGTGCGTGCTGGAGCCAACTAAAGCTCAGGTACTGTCAGCAGCTCAAGAACATCAGACCAAACCAGATGCGGTTCGTGAGAAGCTCCTACTCCGGGCCGCTGACCAGCAGTTCTTTAATGCTTCGCCATTAAGCCTGGCTACCCTGTCTGACACCCAAACCGCTGACGACCTGATGAGCTATGTTCAGTCGTTCAGCCAGGATGCCCGGGAGATTTTCGAGCATTTCCATTTCGAAGACTTCGTACAACAGCTCAGCGCCAACAACTTGCTCTACCAGGTGGTGCAGCGGTTTGCCAGCATTGATCTGAGCCCGGCAACCATCAGCAACTTCGGTATGGGGATCATCTTTGAGGAATTGATCCGGAAATTTGCGGAGAGCTCTAACGAAACCGCCGGGGAGCACTTCACGCCTCGGGATATCGTGCACCTGACCACCTCCCTTGTCCTGACCGCACAGGAGAGTCGGCTAACGCCTAATAGTATTGTGACCATCTACGACCCTACAGCTGGAACGGGCGGGTTCTTGTCCGAAGGTGACGAGTACATCCAGCAGATCAGCGAGAGTGTCACCGTCTCGCTACACGGCCAGGAATTGAACCCGGAGTCCTACGCCATCTGTAAGGCCGACATGCTGATCAAAGGACAGGAAGTCAGCAACATCAAGCTAGGCAACACGTTGTCAGATGATCAGCTAGCTACTAATAAGTTTGACCTGATGCTCAGTAACCCGCCGTTTGGCGTGGAATGGAAAAAGGTTCAGAAGCAGGTCACTGATGAGCACAAGCATCGAGGCTTTGATGGTCGTTTTGGGCCTGGTCTACCCCGTGTGTCCGATGGCTCCCTGCTGTTCCTGATGCACCTGGTCAGCAAAATGCGGGATGCCCGTGAGGGCGGTTCCCGGATCGGCATTATTCTCAATGGTAGCCCGCTGTTTACGGGTGGTGCTGGCAGTGGCGAATCTGAAATCCGGCGCTATTTGTTGCAGAACGACATGGTCGAGGCCATCGTGGCCCTGCCCACGGATATGTTCTACAACACCGGCATCTCCACCTATGTGTGGGTGCTTTCGAATAGCAAGCCGGCTGAACGGAAGGGCAAGGTCCAGCTGATCGATGCTACTGACCGGGCGACGAAGATGCGTAAGTCCCTCGGCAGTAAGCGCCAGTTTGTCAGCGGGTCCGATCAGGACGAGATCGTGCGGTTGTATGGGGACTTCCAGGAAACCAAGAAAAGTAAAATCTTCCCTATAGAAGCCTTTGGTTATCGTCGTATCACGGTTGAGCGCCCACTAAAGCTGAACTTCCAAACTTCGGAAGAACGCATTGAGCGGATTGCGGACGAAAAAGCGATCCAGAAAATGGATCAGGAAGACCAAGACAATATCTTCGCGGCCTGTCGTGCCATGGATGCCGAAACGGTCTACCGGAATCGCAAACAGTTCCAGAAGGCTTTGAAGACCTCACTCACTGACCATCAGGTATATCTGAGTGCGCCACAACTGAAAGCCCTGCTCAATGCCCTTAGTGAGCGTGATTCAGAAGCTGATATCTGCACGGACAGCAAGGGCAATCCAGAAGCCGACACCAGCCTTCGGGACTATGAGAATGTGCCCCTCTCAGAGTCCGTGTACGACTACTTTGAACGGGAAGTGAAACCACATGTTCCAGACGCCTGGATCGATGAGTCCAAGCGGGATCAAAAGGATGGCGAAGTGGGCATCGTTGGCTTCGAGATTCCGTTCAACCGGCACTTCTATGAGTTCACGCCGCCACGCCCGCTGGAAGAAATCGATGCTGATCTCAAGCAATGCACGGACCGGATCAAGCTGATGATCGAGGAGTTGTCGGCATGACAAATTTGTCTGGAGCAAATTGGAACAACGGCGCAGCCGTTGGCCCGCAGGGCGAGGGCAGGGAAAGCCCGGGTACGTTTCCGACGTATCCGGCTTACAAGGATTCAAGGGTGCCTTGGATCGGTGAAGTCCCAGTAACCTGGGAGGTTAAACCATTCAAGTGGTTGCTCGACAATAACGACGGCGGTGTTTGGGGCGATGACCCCACGGGCGAAGGTGACACTTTAGTTTTGCGTTCTACGGATCAAACCGTAGACGGACACTGGAAGATTATCGACCCTGCTCCACGGAAGCTTAACACCAAGGAAAAAGTTAGTGCGCTTCTTATTGAGGGCGATTTGGTAGTAACGAAGTCCAGCGGAAGCTCCTTGCACATTGGCAAAACGACTCTGGTAACGGCTGATATCGCTAAACAGGGCTGCTGCTATGGAAATTTCATGCAGAGGCTGAGGGTAAATTCAAGCTTCATCCCGAAACTAGCTTGGTATGTCATGAACAATGAGCTGGCTAGAGCTCAACTGGACTTGCTTTCAAACTCGACAACTGGGCTTGCCAACTTAAACGGAACCTTGATTGGCGAAATCCTTTTACCTGTTTCAACTATTGGCGAACAAACCCAAATCGCCCGCTTCCTAGACCACGAAACCACCAAAATCGACGCCCTGATCCGCGAGCAGGAGCGCCTGATAGAGCTGCTTCAGGAAAAGCGCCAGGCGGTGATTTCCCATGCGGTGACCAAGGGACTGGATCCGGATGTGCCGATTAAGAACTCCGGGGTGGAGTGGCTTGGGGAGGTGCCGGCGCATTGGAAAGTAATGCCGGTGAAGTTTCTTGTCAGTTTCGTTACCAGTGGATCACGTGGATGGGCGGATTTTTACTCTGATTCGGGTGAGCTATTTTTCCGAATCACTAATCTGACACGAGACTCTATCCGACCGAAGTTTGAGTCAATCCAGTATGTTACACCACCCGACGGGAGCGAAGGCTCCCGGGCGAAAATCAACGTTGGTGACATCCTGGTTTCCATTACAGCAGATCTTGGTTCTGTCTGTGCAGCGGACAAATCAATAGAAGGTGGTTATGTGAGTCAGCATGTTGCCCTTGCGAGGCCTATTGCCACTCTCTGCAATTCAAACTGGCTTGCCTATTTTATTCTGGGTAATGCTGCGAAGGAGCAGTTACTTGGCTCTGGTTATGGAGGTACGAAGGTTCAGCTTAGTCTGGAAGATATTCGTGAACTCGTCGTCGCGGTGCCTCCAACCGACGAACAAATCTCGATCGCACAGATGCTGGATAAGCGACTACAGGAAATGGAAGCGTTAATAAGTGAGGCTAAGGCGGCGATGGCGCTGCTGTCGGAACGACGGTCCGCACTCATATCTGCTGCTGTGACCGGCAAAATTGATGTGCGTGACTGGCAACCACCTGCCGATGAAAGCGCCTTTGATGAAGAGGTACGCCAAGCCGGCATGGAGACTACCGCATGAGCCACGGTCGCGGCATACGTCTGTTCCTGGTGGATGGCACGCCGAACGGTCTGCTGACCGCCGAAATCATGAACTGGACTGGCCACGCTCTAACTGGGCCTCGCACCAAACTGACCGAGTTGGTGCAGAGGCCAGAGTGCGGTCGCACCGGTGTATATTTCCTGGTGGGCCCGGATCCGGACAATGCTATGCGCCCCTTGGTCTACATCGGTGAATCAGACGATGTGGCTAAGCGCCTGAAACAGCACAATCGTCCTGAGCCCCAAGGCGGAAAGGATTTCTGGGAGCGGGTTTGCCTGATCACCAGTAAAGATCAGAATCTCACCAAAGCCCATGTGAAGTACCTGGAAAGCCAGCTCATCGCCATTGCCAAGCAATCCGGACGTTGTGGCTTGGTCAACGGCACTGCTCACGATTACACGGTGCTCCCGGAGTCCGATCAGGCCGATAAGGCGTTCTTTATTGAACAAGTCCGCATCATATTGCCCGTCTTGGGATTCGACTTTCTCCGTGATCGGCAAAAAATTGCTGCTCAAATTCGGGGAGAGCCTGGTTCTGAGGGTGCGGCTCCGAATTTTTACATGGAGCTGCCTAAATACGGCATTCGTGCCACCGCCCGTGAAGTCGATGGTGAATTTGTGGTGCTTGAGGGAAGCCAGGCGCGAGATAAGTGGGTGAGCGGCAGTAGCTACACCAGTTATCGACCCTTGTACGATCAATTGACGGCAGATGGTGTGCTGGTGCCGGACGCTTCCGGCGCGGTGCGCTTCACACAAGACCAGTCTTTCTCAAGTCCCAGCGCGGCAGCAGCAGTGGTATCAGGCCGCTCGGCGAATGGCCGTATTGTCTGGATCGAAGAGAGCAGCAGGAAGTCATACGGCGACTGGCAAAGCTCGCTTGTCGAAGCTCAAAGTGCCGTAGACGAGCTCAAAGACTGATTCAAAGCAATTAAGCGCAGACCAGTTGCCAAGCTGGGTAAAGGGATACAAGGAGTAGTCATGGCTGACAGCCGAGAGAGAGCGTTCCAGAACGACATCATTGCTTCTCTGAGTGATCAGGGCTGGCTGGTCGGCAAGGCGTCAGAGTACGACAAGGTGAATGCCGTGTACCCAGAAGACCTGATTGGTTACTTCCAGGAGGCCTGGCCCGATCGGTGGGAAAAGTTCTGTAAGGGTAACCCTCAGAACCCGGAAAAGGTGCTCATCCAGAAAACCGTTCGGGAGCTGGAGAAAAAGGGCACCCTCGATGTGCTCCGTCATGGCTTCAAAGTACCGGGCGTAAAAATCGACCTGTGCAGCTTCAAGCCGGATCACGGCATGAACCCGGACACAGAGCGTCGATACAACGCCAACCGGTTACGTGTGGTCGAGGAAGTCTCCTATTCGCCTCATGCCCGCACCGGTGATTACAACCCACGGCTGGACCTGGTGCTCTTCGTGAATGGGATTCCGACAGCGACGCTGGAGCTCAAAAGCGAGTTCAAGCAGACCGTGGAACACGCCAAGCGCCAATACAAAAAGGATCGCCCGGTAAAGGATCCGGTAACACGGAAGCCGGAACCCTTGTTGACGTTCAAACGCGGGGCATTGGTCCATTTTGCGGTCAGCCAGGACGAAGTGGCGATGACTACCCGGTTGAATGGAAAGGACACGTTCTTCCTGCCGTTTAACCGAGGTACCGTCGATGGCGGTGCCGGGAACCCCCGCGCCGAGGATGAGGGTAGCTACGCCACGGCTTACCTATGGGAGCAACTGTTCCAGAAGGATGCCTGGCTTAAGGTCCTTGGCCGCTTCCTGCACCTGGAAAAGAAAACCGAAGAAGATTTCCACGGTAACCGGAAGACCAAGGAAACCCTGATTTTTCCCCGGTACCACCAGTGGGATGTGGTCAACCAGCTGATTCAGGCGACCCGCGAAGAAGGTGCCGGCAAGCGCTACCTCATCCAGCACAGTGCGGGCTCCGGCAAATCCAACTCCATTGCCTGGGCAGCCCATCAGTTGGCCCAGCTCTATGATAACGACGGCAACAAGCTGTTCAACTCGGTCATTGTCGTGACCGACCGAACGGTGCTGGATAGCCAGCTTCAGGACACCATCTACCAGTTTGAGCACGCTCAGGGCGTGGTTCGACCTATCAATCGTGATTTGGGCAACCAGAGTAAATCAGAGCAGCTGGCTGAGGCTCTGGCCGAGCAGACCCGAATCATTATCGTGACTATCCAGACCTTCCCCGCGTTGTTCGATGCGCTGGAGAAGTATCCCAAGCTGGCTTCTGGACGGTACGCTGTGATCGCGGACGAGGCTCACTCGTCGCAAACCGGCTCTTCCGCAACCAAGCTGAAGGCCATCTTGGGCGGTGATTTGCCCGAAGGAGAGGAAATCAGTGCGGAAGAGCTGCTGGATGCTGCCGTCTCTGCGCGAAAGCCCAGTCAGGACATCAGCTACTACGCTTTTACCGCGACACCCAAGGCGAAAACCATTGAGTTGTTCGGACGTGAGCCGGACCCGTCGCAGCCTCGAAGTGAGTCCAATAAACCGGAGCCTTTCCATGTGTACTCCATGAGACAGGCCATCGAAGAGGGTTTCATCATCGATGTACTCCGGCGCTACACCACCTATGCCGTCGCCTGGAAGCTGGCTCACCCGGACGCAGAGGACGATGAGGTCGACTCCAAGAAGGCCCGAACCACCCTGGCCAAATGGGTGCGTCTGCACCCATACAACATCAGCCAGAAGGTTGAGGTGATCGTTGAGCACTTCCGGGAAAACGTCCGGCACCTGCTGGATGGCCAAGCCAAAGCCATGGTGGTGACGAGCAGCCGGCAGGAGGCCGTCCGGTACCAGCTCGCCATGCAGCAGTACATCCAGGACAAGGGCTATCAGGACGTTCATCCACTGGTGGCCTTTTCAGGCAGCCTGCCACCGGATGATGTGATTCCGGAGGAGGTTACTGAAACCAGTAGTCTTCTGAACCCGGGCCTGAATGGCCGGGATCACGCCAAGGCGTTCGATACGGACGAGTACAACGTGATGCTGGTGGCCAATAAATACCAGACTGGTTTTGACCAGCCGAAGCTTTGCGCTATGTACGTGGACAAGAAGCTCAAGGGTGTGGAGTGTGTCCAGACACTCTCACGGCTGAACCGGCTGTTCCCGGGCAAGGAAACCTTCATCCTGGATTTCATCAACGACGCTCAGGAAATCCTCGATTCGTTTCTGCCGTACTACAACAAGGCGGAACTGACCGGGGTTTCTGACGCCCAGGTGGTCTATGACATCCAGGAAGCGCTGGATGCTGAGCAGGTGTACCACTGGGATGAGGTGGAGGCCTTTGCGCGGGCATTCTTCGATCCCAAGGCTGAAGCATCCAAACTCAGCTATTACTGCCAGCCGGCCCGGGAACGCTTCAACAAGCGCTACAAGCTGCTTCGTGACGAACGAGGTCAGGTCAGAGCTGCCCGGAAACAGGCTGAGGCTGATGGCAATACGATTGGGTTGAAGCAAGCCGACGCTTCTCTGAAGGAGATTGACGAAGGTCTGGATCAGCTCGATCTGTTCAAGAAAAACCTTGGAAGTTTTGTTCGGACCTACGAGTTCCTGTCCCAGATCGTATTTTTTGAGGATTCAGAGCTCGAGCAGTTGTGTGTTTTTGCAAAACACCTGTTACCACTGCTGCGCCAGGAGGTTTTGGACGATGATGAAATTGATATCTCAGAGCTAGCACTGAGTCATTACCGAATCACCAAGCGAAAGGAGCATGAGCTGCGATTAGAGGGGGAGGATGACCCGGACGGCTTGGATCCGATTACAGGTGTTGGCACCGGAAAACCACATGATATAGAGATGAAGCGCCTCTCCGAAATCATCGAAAAGTTAAATGACATCTTCGGCGCTGAAGTCAGTGAGGAAGACCAGCTGCACTTTGCCAATGGCATTGCTGATCGGGTTCGCCGGGATGAGGCGGTGATGGCGCAGGTGAATAGCCATTCAACGGATCAGGTCATGCATGGGCTGTTTCCGAAACGGTTGACTGATTTGGTGCTCGATTCAATGACCGATCACGAAAAGTTGTCAATGGAGATTCTGGAGAGCGAGCACAGCCAAAAACAATTCGCGCTCTTAATCCTACAGCTCCTTTTACATAAGCCGGACTCCCAAACAGCGATGAAAAAACCAACTTGATGATAGCTGTGCGTGGTTTTATCAGTTGTTCCCCGTTAAAGGTATCAAGTGCCCAGATGGTGCCATCTTAATGCCAAGGCCGTTGCCTAAACAGTCGCGTAAGTCTGCGGGCCCTCAGCCGCATGACTCTGCGATTGCACAACCTGGTGGAGAGTTACTTTGAGAGAGATTGATAAAAGTCATGCGCTTCGCTGGACAGACATCGAAAGGACAAAATTTCAAGCTCCGCAATCCTTAGACATTGAGTGCCCGGATTCAGAGTGTCGTCGATCGTTGGTGAATGTGAAGCTAGGTTGGCGACGCCAGAACAGCTTTGCCTGGTCACAGGTCAGGTGCGCTGGTTGCAGAACTGTTTCTACCATTTTCTTCATGGATTCGCCTGAAGCCAAAGATCCGGGTGATGATACGCATGTTTATGTTTACCCAGCTCCAGTTCTTGGAACTCAATTAGAGCGTGGGCTTGAAGATATATCACCAGGATTCGTCGAAATATATGCTCAGGTGCAGGAAGCTGAAGCTCTTGGTCTCGATTCGCTCGTTGGGGTTGGATATCGTAAAGCTCTGGAGTTTTTGATAAAGGACTATCTGATTAGCAAGAACCCTGATGATGAACATAAAATTTCGCGAATGCTGTTGGCACAATGCATACGGAAGTATGTAACTGACCCCAATATAAAGGACTGTGCTGATCGAGCAGTGTGGCTGGGAAATGATGAGGCACACTATGTTCGGAAATGGTCTGATCGGGATATTGAGGACTTGAAAACGCTTTTGAAACTTACTAGATACTGGCTATCCAGTGAATTTTTGACAGCTGAATATCGGGAACGGATGCAACGTCAAACCAAAGAATAGAACCAGTCGGGCACGTTAGCCGGCGCGGCAACGTATGGTCGCAATGTGAATCTGCACGAGCATGTTTCTTATGGCTGAAAGATTCCGTATAGGACTTCCGGAAACGGCATTTCCCTTCATCCCTTCGGCAGATAAATTCCTTGAGTATCTGGGCCGCCCCGGGGGCTTGGCCGGCATGATCAATGAGCTCGGCGCTCGCCTCAATCAGCCGTTGCCTGACCCAAAGACTGTACGAAAGGCTGTGAAAGAGGGAGTCACTCCGAGAAGTGGTGAGAAAATCAAAGAGGTATTGGCATCTGTCCTGACGCCTCAGATGCACGACTACATAACGAGCTCCTATTTAGAACCCTGGATGGAGAGCTCACTGAATAACAATGGCCTTGCCTGGCTCTGCATGAGCAAAGGTGAACATCTGCGGATCTTTCAGACCGATTATTCGGAAACATTTACTGAACAGTTCATAAAACGGCGCGCCGAACAAGAGATCGAGCTTTTTCAGGAAGGGCTAGACATTCAAAAGAGCAATGCGACGCCTACCGTCTTTGAAGAGCAGTGGAGGGAAACCCTAAAGGTTTTTCTGCGAGACAAGACTCGCGTGGATTCTTCCCACATTGAGGCGGGGCTCCAAGCTGCCGCAACGCTAAAATCGAGCACAGGTCCAGCCAGACGTGAGCAGGCAGGCATACTGCTGGGCCTGTATACCCGTATTCGAATCGACTTCTATTACCATCTGTTGTGCAACGTCTCTTTGGATCTCACTCGCTGGTTTAACGAACAAACCCCCCTCAATAACCACGATAGACAATGGCTGGTCGAGCACAGTTTTTTTGGTGATATGGTGCCAGCGTTTGATGGCTCTGCCCTGACGCTGCCCCTTGAGCGGTTACTCGACACGTGGCGGCGGAATGCCACACAAGATCGCAGAGAGGTTTCGTGGGCAAAAATTGCCGAGTGTTTACCGAACCCGTATGGATTGGACGCAGATAAATCGCGAGCCTCCTACCAGACGGTCGAGGCGCGAGAGGAAGATATTCGTAAGAATAAGAAATCGAGACTCAGAGAATGGCGTAACGGCACTCGGCCGGATTCCGATCAATTGCAGCAATTCATTCAAAACCTGGTCCCGGAAGACTCGGAAGACAAAGATGTCTCGCTGGCCACGATGCAAGCCAATGTCGCAGTTATCTGGGGAGCGTTTGTACTGGATGAGTGGGCAGTCTTTGATAAATGCGGTCTGCATGGTGCCTTGAGCGACACCATACCAGCGTTTGAGCGTTTTCCTGCTTACTGGGCGGACTATCAAGCTCAGGCCGCGCGAATTCTCGCAGCCTGAGAGAGTCACTCTTAACGGCCTTTGGGCGGGTTGTTCCCGCGTCCGCCGCCAGAGGGATTGCCGGTTGTGCTGGGCGCATTATGTGGCTTAGCCATGATCATCACCTATATGTTGGTTGGAAATGTGAATCGGCAGCTCCCAAGCCGTTAAGCACGGATCAGCAACGCCGATGTCGAGAGTATCGGTGAATGGAGCGGGAGCCGGGAGGTGAGTCGTCACGGGAAATTATGAGTGGCGTGGCAGGGGTGCGGCGGCGCTAACAAGCTACTGCGCATAATCGGCGTTACGTTAAGAAAAAAGTTGCGCACCCAAAATTTTGTGAGTTTTGTTGGATTGAGCTTCAGCTCAGTAACTGTGAGTATTTGCTTCGGTCGCAAAGCTAACATTCACATTGACCACAAAGCGGACCTTTTACAGCGCCCTGATATCGGCATTTGTCTCTGGCGCAAGGCTTTATTATTTGCCCTACCTCAGAGTTGTGAGACTTTTTACATGAGATATAACCAACATCAGTCTTATTGGATTTTACTGCATCATTATGGTGTAACGTCTAAAATGTTCCCACTGCAACTCAGATTCTGGACGAAACCCTCTACTTTGGCTTCGCGGTATTTTTGCTAATTCTCGATTTGAAATATTTTATTCATTTCACGATTTGGCCCGTTACAATCATAACTATTCCTGGAAATACCCAGATCAGCAACCAGAAAGACAGAGCCGAGTTTTGCTCAACCCAGTCTCTTATCGGAGACGAATAACTCCACCATAAATACACTCCGGTTGCGAGGCTCAGGAAAACAACTAGAATGCCAATCTTTTCGGCGGAAGAAGAGGATCCTCCGCCGCTATAAATACCGAAGGCCTCTTCTTGGTATGTAGAGTGCGGGTTTAAAGCGAACGATATGCTTGGACAAAATATAATTAAATTTAAAAACGCGAAAATTCTTTTCATACTAAATGACTTCCGCTGCACCAATTTTTTCAACCTAGCAAGTCTAGATTGCTCAATGGTTCTCCCTTGTAGGTTGGGCGTCACCTTGTATTTCGTCAACTATTTTGACCACTAGCTACGCCACCCTCATAGCCAATCTCTGCGAGGCAATAAAGGTCTGCTTTCCGATGGAAGCATTGGTCTTGAAAAAAGGCTTATTAATGTTCGCTTTTTTGTTTAAAAAAGCAGGCAGCGGGAAAAGACTGCAAGCGGGCGGCTTTTGCCGGGCATCACTCATTCTCAATTGGCGTTTCGCCCAGCGCTCCAGATTATCGGCGTAAATGTAACCCAGACCGCCGATGGCAAGCGTCGTCAGCAAGAACACGGAGTATCCCAACAAGCCTGCCAAGAGATTCATAACCGGCCCTCTTAATCGCGCGAGTGTCGCCCTATGTGTCAGCGTAGTTGTCGCCTGAACATTTCAGAGGACAACCATGCCCCA
>NZ_CAXBDN010000114.1:0-12692 GCF_963974375.1 uncultured Marinobacter sp. | reverse complement strand
GACCGTTTCCTGCGCCGAAGGCGACACCGGCCTGATCTACGAGGGCAGCCTGGACTTCGAGTTGCGGGAAAACACCGTAGAGTCCATGCCCGCCATTCCCTTCAAGATCATGATGAACGTGGGCAATCCGGACCGGGCCTTCGATTTCCAGTCACTGCCCAATGAAGGGGTCGGCCTGGCCCGCCTCGAGTTCATCATCAACCGGATGATCGGCGTTCACCCCAAGGCCCTGCTTAATTACGACAATCTGCCCCGTGACATTCGCCAGACCGTCGAGAAGCGCTTCTCCGGTTACGCTTCACCGGTGGATTTCTACATCGACAAGCTGGTGGAGGGTATTTCTACCCTGGCGGCTGCTTTTGCACCGAAGAAGGTGATCGTGCGGCTGTCGGACTTCAAGTCCAACGAATACGCCAACCTGATTGGTGGCACCTTGTATGAGCCGGACGAAGAAAACCCGATGCTGGGCTTCCGTGGCGCCTCACGCTACATCTCCGAGACCTTCCGCGACTGTTTCGAGCTGGAATGCCGGGCATTGAAAAAAGTCCGTGACGAAATGGGCTTCACCAACGTGGAAATCATGGTGCCCTTCGTGCGTACCGTGGGTGAGGCCAGTCAGGTGGTGGAACTGCTGGAAGAGAATGGCCTGAAGCGTGGCGAGAACGGTCTGCGCCTGATCATGATGTGTGAACTTCCGGCCAACGCCATTCTGGCGGAACAGTTCCTGGAGCACTTTGATGGTTTCTCCATCGGCTCCAACGACCTGACCCAGCTGACCCTGGGCCTGGACCGGGATTCCGGCATCATTGCCCACCTGTTCGATGAGCGCAACGACGCGGTCAAGGCCTTGCTGTCCAACGCCATTCAGGCCTGCAAGAAAGCCAACAAGTACATCGGTATCTGTGGCCAGGGCCCGTCCGATCACCCGGATCTGGCCAAGTGGCTGATGGATCAGGGCATCGACAGTGTGTCCCTGAACCCGGATTCGGTTCTGGATACCTGGTTCTTCCTGGCCGACGAAACGCCTGACTGACTGTTTTATTGACTGACTGACGACCGGCAGTTGCCGGTCATAAGGAGTTTAAGAAAGTGGACATCGTAACCCCTGATATCTGTGACGATCATCCCGAGGTGCTGGTGGTTGAGCCGGGCTTTCGTAACTACGGCGGCGTGGATGCGTTTGGCGGCGAGATCGTAACGGTCAAATGCTTTGAGGATAACTCCATCGTCAAGGAGCAGGTGGCTTTGCCGGGTCATGGCAAGGTGATGGTGGTTGACGGCGGCGGCTCAAAGCGGGCGGCGCTGCTGGGCGACATGCTGGCCGAGAAGGCCGCTGAGAACGGCTGGGCAGGGCTTGTTATTTATGGCTGCATCCGTGATGTGGACGTGATCGGCAAGACAACCCTGGGCGTCCAGGCCCTGGGTACGCACCCCCGCAAGACCGACAAGCGTGGCATTGGCGATCTGAATGTTCCGGTGACCTTTGGTGGGGTGACGTTTCAGCCTGGGCATTATGTGTATGCTGATAACAATGGCATTGTGGTTTCTGAGAAGAAACTGCCGGGCTGAGTGATGGACGGTACGACGTTGGATGTCCGTTCATCCTGAGCCCGTCGAAGGATGGGGCCTGAGAGTCCGCGCCCTTCGACGGGCTCAGGGCGAACGGGGTAAAGAGCAGAGTTCCGTTCATCCTGAGCCCGTCGAAGGATGCGAACTCGGGACAAGCGCCCTTCGACTCTTCGACACGCTCAGAGCTCAGAGTCAGAGCGAACGGGTGGTTTAGTGCTTGACCTTATTAATCGTCACACCCAGCAAATAACCATCCCCCGCAGCCTCGCTGCGTATAACCTCAACTTCCGTCTCGAAAGGCGGAAACTGTTCGCTCGTGGATGGCAGCAGGGTGTGGAGTCGTACCCCTTCCGCTACAAAGCCTTCGACGTATATCTGCATGCCGGTGCCACTGAGGTCTTTGCAGACCCCGGTAAATGACCGGCCCTCAGCATCGGTAATCTGTATTTCGGAATTGACCTGCATCCGGTGAAAATCCCGTTTCTCTGAATAATCCCTCATCGTCATCGACATGACTGCCCCTTTCCGTTGTGGTTTTAACATTTATAGCGGTGAACATGGTTTGGGTCAAAGAACATGACGCTATAAAAGGCGGAGTAGGCCATAGATTTTGTGTCTGTGGCGTGAACCGCTACCCATATCTGGTGGTTGGGTGCTTCAAGTTCTCATGAAATTTCATGCCGCAATACACGACAGCACTTGATGCCGCCAGGGCGGCTTGTGGTGTCTGTCGGATGGGATTCTGGAGAATCAGGGCGCGTGCAACGACAACCGGGCGTTATGCCCAGTTGTCGTTCTTGCGGGTAGGCTTCAGCCAGGGCAGAACCACCGCCAGGATCATGCCGAGAATCAGCAGGCCGGCCCCCAGCAGCATGAAATCGGAATCTGCTTTTGCTTCGAGTCGCTCAACCTCTGCGGTGAGAACTTCCACATCGTTGCGCATTCTCTGGTTGTTTTCCTGGAGTTCGCGGTTACGGCGCTCCAGGGTCAGGGCATTGGCGGAGATGGAACGGATTTCCTCCAGCTCTTTGCTCAACTCCGCGACCCGGGTTTCCAGGCGCTCTTCGTTCTGGGACAGTTCCGTACGCTCTGAGTCCACCTGGGTCAGGTTGCTGCGGGCTTCCTCCAGCTGCGCACGGGCCTGGGCCAGTTCGCGGTTGGCGGCGTCCAGGCGGTCGCGGGCGATGGGCTGGTTGGTCAGGTAGCGGCTGGGTATCCAGCCTTCGAGGCCATTGCTGGTGCGGATCCGGCTATAGCCTGACTCCTCACTCTGTTCAAGCAGCTCCACCGAGGTACCGCTGCGCAAGCCATTGTGGAGAATGCGGAACTGGGTTCCCTGGCCACTTCGAACGGGGGCATAGAGTGTGTCATCAATATACACGGTACGGGCCTGGGCGATGTTCACACCACAAACCACAAGCGCCAGAATCAGAGTCAGAACACGAAGTGTCACAGCCGGAAGTCCCTAAGGTTCAATGTAGCCCGCAATTTTGTCACAGCCGGGGTTTCAATCAAGTGTCCCGAAATTACAAAACCCTCATGGAGCCGGTTTGCGGACGAGGCCCGAGGGCTCGTTCACGATCAACAGTCGGGCCAGGCACGGGTTCGTCGGTAAATCGGAGCGTCGGGTTTTACCCGGGCACTCAGGGTAAAACCGGTTTGAACGGTTTTACCGTAACCTTTGCGTAGACGCCGGCGGCCACGTAGGGGTCCGCATCAGCCCAGGCCTGAGCGTCTTCAAGTGCATCAAATTCGGCTATCACCAGGCTGCCGGTAAAGCCGGCGTCACCCGGTTCCGGGGTGTCCAGGGCCGGGTGGGGGCCGGCAACAAGCAGGCGCCCCTCATCCCGCAGATGCTCGAGCCGCGCAACATGGGCGGGGCGGGCTTCTTTGCGCAACGGCAGACTGTTGTTGATGTCTTCACTGATGATGGCGTAATACATGTTGTGTCCGTCTGTTGTATCAGTCAGTCAGAAAATGAGGATCCTGCAAAGGGACAGTGTCGTGTGAGTGGTCGTGCTAGACTGGCCACATTGAATTCAGACCGCACCGACTCTCAACAGGAATGCCCGTGACTATACCCCAGCCAGCCTCTTATTGCATCGATCTGCACTGCCACAGCACCGCCTCAGATGGCCGCTTGTCGCCGACAGATCTGGTGGCCCGTGCCCGTCTGCAGGGTGTTACTCACCTGGCGCTCACCGATCACGATACCACCGACGGGCTGGCCGAGGCGTCCGTGGCTGCGGCCGCGCAGGGGCTGACCCTGATCACCGGTATTGAGCTTTCCTGTGTCTGGCAGAAGAATACGATTCATATTGTCGGGCTGGACATGGATACGGCAGACCCGGTGTTTGCCGCCCGAGTGGCCGAGCAGCAGCAGAACCGCTGGCGCCGGGCCGAGGCCATCACCACACGACTCAAAAAGGTGGTCAGAGGTTGCCCGGAAGATATTCAGGAGCGGGCCACGGCAGAGGCCGGCGGTGACGTGCCCGGTCGCCCCCACTTCGCCCGGGTGCTCATCGAAGACGGCCTGGTGTCGGACTTCGGGCAGGCGTTCAAGAAATATCTGGGTGCGGGCAAACCCGGTGACGTGAAGGCGTTCTGGCCCGAACTGGCGGAAGTGGTGCGCTGGGTGGTCGAGGCGGGCGGAATAGCGGTGGTGGCGCATCCCACCAAATACAAGCTGACCGCGACCAAATTGCGTGCGCTGGTGGCAGACTTTCAGGAAGCAGGCGGGCAGGGTATTGAAGTGCTGACCAGCGGGCAGGGCCGGGGTGATCTGGGCTTTCTGTCCGAGTTATGCCGACGCCAGGGCTTGCTGGCCTCCCAGGGTAGTGATTTTCACGTACCGGGACCGGACTGGTGTGAGCTGGGCAAGATTGCCGCCATGCCTGACGACCTGATTCCGGTCTGGCAGCGTTTCCGCCGGCCAGTGGGGATTGCTCAGGTCGCCTGACTTCATGGCGGCGTGGTCACCTTCTCCAGATTTCTCTGCAGAGGGTTATTCCGCGGGAGCGTGGAACAGCAGATAAAGATCGGTGAGGGCATCAGGAATGGCGTCTGCCATTTGCTGAGCCAGATTCTCATCGTTCCGGGCTTTCTGGAAGTCTTCATCCTCGAACAGTCCGGACAGCGTCAGCATCGGCACCAGTGATTCCGCCGCATCCTCTTCATGAGTGCCTTCCAGCCAGGCTTCCTCGTGTTCCAGGAAGATATCCACAAAGCCGGCGCACCAGTTTTCCAGGGCGTTCATCGGGTCGCCGTCTTCCGGCTCAGGCAATTCCAGCGACTGGCCCATGTCCAGCGCCTGCTGCAGGCCCTTCGCCAACTTTCCGGTCAGAGTTCTGAAGACCTCTGGAATATCGGCCTCCTCAACGTCTTCCTGCCCGGTAGAAAGTCGGAACAGCTCGGCAGCGGACAGCGCGACTGGCCCCACAACGCTGGCGCAAACGACACCATGCAGACCGAAGAAGTCCACTGACTCTTCGCCCCAGGGCTCTGCGAAGAGAATCTCTTCCAGCGCCTCGATTTCTTCATTACTTAACATTCAATAGCTCCTGGCCGTGGGCCATCCGTATAGGCGGACCGGAACCTGTGTCGGGATTACAGACACAGGATCCGGTTGCTCTGGTAAGGCTTACTGGGCCGGCTTGTCGTTACCGTCTTCGTTTGCTGCCTTGCGGGCAGCTTCGGCAGCGCGCTGACGCTTGCGGACTTCCCGCGGATCATTGTAGGCACGACCCGGGGTGACCGGAACGTCGGTTGCCTGTTGTGCGGGCTGTTCCTGCTTCTCTTTCTGTTCCGGCTTCGCCTGAGCTGCGGTTTCTGCGGGTTCCGCTTTTGCGGGAGCAGGTGTTACGTCGGGCTTCGGCGCCTCAGTTTCTGCTTTGGCGGTATCCGCAACAGGCTTGGCATCGGCAGGCGCGGACGCCTTTTCCGTTGGCACCGGCGTGCCGGCATCGACAGGGCTGGCCGCTTTTTCCGGTTCCGGAGCGGAGGTTTTGTACGCAGGCTGTGCGATCTCCGTTTTCTCCGGAGTATCGACCGCTTCCGGAGCTTCGGCTTTCGCCGGAGCTTCCTGCGCAGGCGCTTCTGTTGCCGGCGTTTCGGTTTTCTCCGGGGTCGGCGCTTTGGCTGCAGGTTTGCTCTCTGCCGCAGGTGTTGCCTTTTCGGTGGTTACCGTGCCGGCATCCTTTGCGGATTGCTCTGTCTTGGCGGGTTGCTCTGTCTTGGCAGCTTCCGCTTCAACAGACGCCTGGGCCGCCGGCTCAGACGAGCTGGTGTCCGGCTGCTTGCTGTCGGTGTCGGTTTTGGCTTTTGCCTCAGCCTCAGGGGCTTTGACAGGCTCCTGGCTGGCGTTTACTGCCGGGGCAGCGACGGCGGGGGTGGCCGCTTTGGCTTCAGCCTTGCGCTCCGCCGGGGCGGCCGGCTTGTCACTGTCTTTTTCGGCAGGTTCACCCTTGTGCATCTCGTTGCGCACAGCCTTGCGGTCAGCCGGGGTGCTGGCTGGGGTTTCGGTCGGTGCGCCGTCACGGCCACGGTTGCGGCGGCTGCGACGGGGCTTGTCGCTGCGGACCTCAGCTTTGGCTTCCGGGCTCTGGGATGCACCGGATTCGACCTTGGCGTCCTGTTCCGGAGCCGGTCTGGCCTCATCCGTGCGCGCCGTTACCGCTGCGGGGCTGGCGTTGTCCTGCCTGGGGCTGTCTTCACGGTTTTCATTGCGGGCGCCTTCTTTCTGGCCACCGCGACGGTTACCGCGACCATCCTGACGGCCTTCTCGCGGGGCTTCCCGGCCGCTTTCGCGAGTGCTGTCCTGACGTCCTTCCTGACGGCTTTCCTTGGCCTGGCTGGCATCCTTGTCGGAGGCGATGTCACGGCTGCCGGTCTGGCTCTGGTCCTGGCGACCCTGGCCCTGAGGCTTGCGGTTGCTGCCGTCCCGTTCGCCGCGATCGGATTTTTCGTTACGGTCGTTACGGTTGCGATTGCGGTTACGGCTGCGGCCACCTCCGCTACGATTGTCGTCGTCCCGGTTCTGGGTGTTCTGGCCACCCGGGCGGCGCTCACTGGTGCGGTTATCACCTTCAGGCCGTTCATCGCGGGCTACCCGTGTCTTGCGACGGTCCTGGCGACCCGGCTGATTACGGCCGGGGGAAGCCGGGCGGTTGTCGCGGGCAGATGCGCTCTGGCCAGTGCGATCTTTGCCAGCGCTGTCTTCGGATTCACCGTTAAAGAAGGCGGCAATTTTCCGGCCCATACGGCGGAAGACGCCGTCTTCCTGGGCATCGGCTGCTGCGGGTGCCGCCGGCGATGCCGCAGCCGGTGCCGGCGCTGCTGCTGCCGGGGCAGCGACAGGGCGAATAGCCTTGACCGCAGCTTCCTCGCGCGGCGCAGGTTCTTTGCCAATCTGGGCTTCGGCTTCTTCCTCTTCGCGCTCGCTGTACTCCTGAGCGACCTGATAGCTGGAAACCCGCTCGGTGCCGGATTCATCATCCCGCATACGGATGATTTCGAAGTGCGGCGTTTCCATGTGGGGTGCTGGCACCACCACGATGTCCACTTCCTGGCGGGCTTCGATGTCGGCCAGCTGCTTGCGCTTCTCATTCAGCAGGAAGGTAGCCACGGCAACGGGGACCACGGCACGAACTTCACCGGTCTTGTCCTTGGAGGCTTCTTCGAAAATCAGGCGCATGATGCTCAGCGCCAGTGACTCGATACCACGGATGGTGCCCTGGCCACTGCAGCGGGGGCAGACTTCGCTGCGGGTCTCGCCAAGGGAGGGGCGCAGGCGCTGACGGGACATTTCCAGCAGACCAAAGCGGGAGATCTTGCCCACCTGAACCCGTGCCCGGTCAATTTCCAGGGCTTCACGGACTTTCTGTTCAACATCGCGCTGGTGGCGGGCCGGGGTCATGTCGATAAAATCGATGACGATCAGGCCGCCCATATCCCGCAGGCGCAACTGGCGGGCGATCTCTTCTGCCGCTTCCAGGTTGGTCTGCAGCGCGGTCTCCTCGATGTCCTGGCCTTTGGTGGCCCGGGAGGAGTTGATGTCGATGGATACCAATGCTTCGGTGGGATCGATAACAATGGAGCCGCCGGAAGGCAGCTTCACTTCCCGCTGGAACGCGGTTTCGATCTGACCTTCGATCTGATAGCGGCTGAACAGGGGAATCTCGTCCTGATACAGCTTGATCTTGTTCTCGAAGGAGGGCATCACCTGCCGGACAAACCCGAGCACGTCTTCGTAGACCACGGCCGAGTCGATCAGTACTTCACCGATGTCCTGGCGGAGGTAGTCCCGCACAGCGCGGATGATGACGTTGCTTTCCTGGTGAATCAGGAACGGGGCCTTGCGCTCGCCGGCGGCAGCGGTGATGGCTTCCCAGAACTGCACCAGGTAGTCCAGATCCCACTGCAGCTCTTCGCTGCTGCGGCCGATACCTGCCGTGCGCACGATGATACCCATGGATTTGGGCACCTGGACGCTGTTCATGGCTTCTTTGAGCTGGGACCGTTCCTCGCCTTCGATGCGACGGGAAATACCGCCGGCGCGGGCGTTGTTGGGCATCAGCACCAGGTAGCGGCCTGCCAGGGAGATGAACGTGGTCAGGGCTGCGCCCTTGTTGCCACGCTCTTCCTTGTCGACCTGAACGATCACTTCCTGACCTTCGGCGACCACATCACGGATATTGATCTTGCCTTCAATCTGGCCAGGAGATTTCTTGAAGTACTCCTTGGAGATTTCTTTCAGCGGAAGGAAGCCGTGGCGCTCGGCGCCAAAATCCACAAACGCGGCTTCAAGGCTCGGCTCTACCCGGGTAATGCGGCCTTTATAGACGTTGGCTTTTTTCTGCTCGCGGGTGGAGGATTCGATATCGAGATCAAACAGACGCTGACCATCGACCAGCGCGACGCGCAACTCTTCGGGGTGAGTTGCATTTATGAGCATTCTTTTCATGGAAAAGATATTTCCTGTCAATTAGTTAGGACAGGAGGTCGAGGGGCGGCCGCGAAGCGGAACCTGCGTACGACAGACCAGCAGGCCTGTCGTCAGAGCGGTCAGAACGATCTGGGGTTCTGTGCCGGGGTACTGGATTCAGTCCATGAACGCCCGTTGCTTTCTGGCAGCTCGGCGAATGTCTGGTTCAGTATCTGTTGACGCATGTTACGTATCTTCTGGTTCATGCTGGTGCCTGGGTCTCACGTCGTATTAACAAGATGGACGGCCCGGCCCTGCATGCAGGTATGAATCTTCGCGAAAATCGCCCGCAGGACTTCCTGCGTGTTTACTGTCGGACGTTCCTGCTGCTCCCGGTGTCTGTTGCCCCGGCGCCAGATCAGCGCTGCAAGGTTTCAGACCGGTTTGTCCGGAGCGGCCGGAATGCCATTGTGCTGTCAGTCATACTGAATACTGGTGCGAATGTGTCAGCATCAGGTGTTCAGTATATGTGGCTGTCAGCGTTTGCTTCTGGAACTCTTGTCTGAACGACCTGACTGAACAATGTCTGGGTCGTCTGGTCTGGTGCCGCCCCGGATCGTCACGGAAGCATTGGCATTCAAACCCTCTAACAGTCTCTGTATACTGCAACCGCTCCGGCGGTCGGCGTGCTGGCCGTGCCGTAGACAAACGGAAGAGCATGCCGGAATATAGCAGCAATGCTGCATATCATCAATCCTGTCGTCGTACCAGAGCGCTGCTTAATATTATGTCCTCACCTTCCAGAAAGCCGGCCTCGTCCGGCAGCAGAAGCCGGCAGGGTGGATCATCCACCGCTGAGCCAGTCATTGCCGCGTCCGCCGCCAGCGTCCAGTGGGTGACTGTGGACCCGGAACTGGCAGGGCAAAGGCTCGATAATTTTCTGATGGCGCAGCTGCGGGGCGTGCCCAGAAGCAAGATCTACAGCATCGTGCGCAAGGGCGAGGTGCGGGTAAACCGCGGCCGGGTGCGGCCGGATACCCGCCTGAACGCCGGCGATGAGGTACGGATTCCTCCGGTCACCCGCCCCGAGAAGGCGCCCGCGATGGTTCCGGGCAGCCGGGTTCAGGGGGTCATGGAAAACGCCATCATTTTTGAGAATCCCGGGCTGCTGGTGGTTAACAAGCCTTCGGGCATTGCGGTACACGGCGGCAGCGGCCTGAGTTTCGGGCTCATTGAGGTGTTGCGGGCGGCCCGCCCGGAGTCCCGTTTTCTGGAGCTGGTGCACCGTTTGGACCGGGATACCTCGGGGCTGGTGATGGTGGCCAAAAAGCGCTCAGTGCTCAAGTTTCTTCAGGACGAACTGCGGGGCCACCGTATCAACAAGCGTTATCATGCCCTGGTCAGCGGTCAGTGGGATGCCGGCATGAAAGAGGTTAAGGTTCCTCTGCTTCGTTATGAGATGCCCAACGGTGAGCGCCGGGTCAGGGTGGATGAAGCCGGCAAGTCTTCGCTGACCCGCTACCGGCTGCTGCAGAGCTGGCAGGGTTACAGCCTGGTAGAGGCCTCGCCGGTTACCGGTCGCACCCATCAGATTCGCGTTCATTGTGGCTGGGCCGGTCATCCGATTGCCGGGGATGACAAGTATATGGATGAAGCGAGCCTGCGTGCGTTCCGCAAGATAAACGGCGACCGGCTGATGCTGCATGCCCGCTCCCTCAGCTTCAGGCTGCCCGACACTGAGGCGGGTGAGGGCGAACAGCTGACGCTGGAGGCGCCTTACGATGAAGCTTTCGCCAGAGTGCTGGCCAGTCTCGGGCGGTCAGCCTGATGTTTTCCGGAGATCTGTAGTATGTCATTCAAAGTGGTTATTTTTGACTGGGACGGAACCCTGGTGGATTCGGTGGAGCATATTGCCTCCAGCCTGCATCAGGCTGCCACCGAGCTGGGTTTTCCGGCCCGTGAGCGCGAGGCCTACCGGGATATTATCGGGCTCGGTATGGTGGAGGCCCTGGGCGCTCTCTATCCGGGCATCAGTCGCGATGAGATGACGGCAATCCGTGAGGGCTATGGCCGTTATTTTTTCTCCCGCAAGACCACACCCCAGAATGTCTTTGACGGCATGGCCGACGTGCTCACTGATCTGCGTCTGGCCGGTCGCGGTTGTGCCGTGGCCACCGGCAAGAGTCGTCGTGGGCTGGATTCTGCGCTGACCAGCAGTGGCCTGGGCCCGCATTTTGATCTGACCCGGTGCGCGGATGAGACCCGCTCCAAGCCGGATCCGAAAATGCTGGTTGAGATTCTGGAGCATTATGAAATTGAGCCCCAGGACGCGGTGATGATCGGCGATACCCGTTACGATCTTGACATGGCCCAGCGTATCCGCATGCCGGCTATTGGCGTGGAGTGGGGGGTGCACGACCGCGCAGAGTTGTCCCGCTATAACCCGCTGGCTGTTGCTTCGACGGTGGCCGATTTGCGGGAAGCGCTGGGGCTTGCCCGCTGAAGTCGCCACATAGATCAGTAAGCAAGCCGATTGATGCCCTCGGGCTTCTTCAGGCTTGTGGTTCTTCTTTTATCAGCGCCAGGGGAAAGTGATGTCGGATTGGGAGTCAGGCAACAGGCCGGGTTGGGAGCAGCAGGAAAGCTCTGCTGCCCGCCCTCCGGAATCAGCCGCTGACCGCAAGGCAGCAGCGAAAGCGGAAAAAGAGGCCAGCAAGGAATGGAAGCTGGTGGAAAAGCTGGTCATGTCGTTGCAGGCGGAGCAGCGCAAAAGTCGCCGCTGGGGGATTTTCTTCAAACTCCTGACCTTCGCCTATCTGATCGGACTGCTTCTCTTTATACAGTTCCCCATTGGCGGTGCCCTTGATTCGGCCACCGGTGACGCCCACACCGCATTGATTGAGGTGAATGGCACCATTGCTGCCGATCAGCCGGCCAGTGCCGATAACCTTGTGGGGGCCCTGCGCCGGGCATTTGAGGCGAAGTCGTCGGAGGCGGTGCTGCTGCGGATCAATAGTCCCGGTGGCAGCCCGGTTCAGTCGGGATACGTTTACGATGAGATCAAGCGCCTACGGGCACTGCACCCGGACAAGAAGGTGTACGCGGTGATCGCCGATATTGGGGCCTCCGGAGCTTACTACATCGCCGCCGCCGCCGACGAAATCTATGCCGACAAGGCCAGTCTGGTGGGGTCCATCGGGGTGATTTCCGGAGGCTTCGGCTTTACCGATGCCCTGGGCCGGCTGGGGGTTGAGCGCAGGCTGTACACCGCCGGCGAAAACAAGGCCTTTCTGGATCCCTTCTCGCCGGAGCAGGAAAGTGACGTGGCCTTCTGGCAGGAAGTGCTGGAAACCACTCACAATCAGTTCATCGATCAGGTCAGAAAAGGACGGGGTGACCGCCTGGTAGATGACGAACGTCTGTTCTCGGGGCTTATCTGGAGTGGCGAACAGGCCGAAGGGCTGGGCCTGATCGACGGCCTGGGCAGCGCTTCCTGGGTGGCCCGGGAGCTGGTGGGTAACGACAAGCTGGTGGATTACTCGCCCCGGCAGTCTACCCTGCGCCAGCTGGTGGACCAGCTTGGTGTGTCGGTGGGGCGCGCGGTCGGCGACATGCTGGTTCAGTCGCGCTACGAGTTGCGATAGGCCTGTGCCAGCACATCGACGCCCTGCTCTTTCAGCAGATCGATCAGTGCCATCAGTGGCAGGCCGATCAGGCTGTTCGGATCGCGTCCTTCGAAGCGGCTGAACAGGGCGATACCCAGCCCCTCCATGCGAAAGCTGCCGGCGCAGTCATAGGGTGTTTCGGTGCGCAGGTAGTTTTCGATGTCGGTGCTTGCCAGATTGCGGAAGTGGACAGTAAAGGTTTCGGCAATCGTATCCTGCTGGCCGGTCTGGCTGTTCAGCAGGGTGAGTCCGGTATAAAAGCAGACGGGGTGGCCACTGCAACGGGCCAGCTGCTCGCAGGCCCGCTCATGGTTGCCGGGTTTGCCCAGCACCTGGCCGTCGGGCAGGGCCGCCGCCTGATCTGAGGCGATAATCAGGTGCTCCGGAAAGCGGCGGCAAAGGGCCTGTGCCTTGTCTGACGCCAGGCGCAGCACCAGGGCTTCCGCGGTTTCTCCCGCTAGTGGTTGTTCATCAATGTCCGGGCTCGCCGTGACAAACGGCAGTCTGAGCCGCTCAAGCAGGTTTTTTCGATAGGG
>NZ_CAXBDN010000113.1:0-12710 GCF_963974375.1 uncultured Marinobacter sp. | reverse complement strand
TTTCGCAAGCTGGCGCCCAATGGTCACACCCTGGGTGAGCTGATTCATGCCCGCCATGGGCCTTCCAGCCAGCTGATTCTGGCAGGCTCCAACATCCTGGGCAGTGTCATAAGTCTGATGGTGAACTTTACCGCAGCCGGTGCCCTGGTGTCGGTGCTGTCACCGCTGTCCTTTGAGACGGGTGTAGTCGTGGCCGGTGTCGGCGTGCTGGCCTATACCCTGACGTCCGGTTTCCGGGCCTCGGTGTTTACCGACTTTGCCCAGCTGGTGGCGTTGATGGCCATTGCCATTCTGATTATCCCGGCGGTGCTGTTTGCGGCCGGCGGCACCGAAGTCATGGTGGATGGTCTCAGCCGGCTGACCGATCAGCAGGCGGACATTTTCTCCATGGACGCCATCATGAATCAGGGTGCGCCTTTTTTCGTGGCGGTTCTGGCCTACGCCATTGGTAACCAGACCATCTCCCAGCGGCTGTTTGCGGTGCGTGAGAGCCACATCAAGTCCACCTTTATTACCGCCACTATCGGTTACGGGGCCATTGTGATCGGCCTCGGCATGATTGGTCTTATGGCGCTGTCTGTGGGCATGGAACCCATTGATGGCAACATGAACAACATCATCCCCCAGATGGTCTCCACCTATCTGTCACCGGTGTTTGTGGCGCTGTTCTTCGTATTGGTAATCGGCTCGCTGTCGTCCACGGCCGACTCGGATCTGTCGGCCCTGTCCACCATCATGATGGCGGACGTGTACGGCAAGAATATCGCCGGCGACGAGCCGGACCCCAAGATCATGATGCTGGTGGGGCGTATCACCATGATCGTCGCTACTGCGGCAGGTCTGATCTTTGCGAGCTTCTCGCTGGATATCCTGGTCATGCTGGTTTTTGTGGGCGCACTGTGGGGCGCTATCGTGTTTCCGGTGATTGTCAGCTGTTACTGGGACAGGGTGACCAACGCCGCCTTTACCTGGTCGGTGGTGGTGGCCATGGCGCTGTTCTGCATCGCCCGCTTTGAGCTGCTGGAAATGACCGGGCTTACTGTACTGGCCTTTGAGGTTCTGGCCTCTGTCGGCGGTGCCGTAGTGATAGGGTTGATGGTGTTCGGCTTCTTCGGGCGCTATGGAGGCCTGATCGCGGGTCTGATTGCCCTGGTGGCCATGCTGATTTTCGCCACCGGCTTCCTGCGGGAGTACACGGTATTGATGGCATCCCTGACCGCCTATGGCGCCAGCGCCCTGGTTTGCACGGGCATGACGCTGTTCAGCAACGAGCGCTTCGATTTTGGCCTGATCAAAAAGCGGGTCGGCGATTACGACGACGTGGAAGAGCAATCCAACCTGGTACCGGAGGGTGCAAAATGACCAGTGAACTCGTGTACGGAGCCTACATTCTGATATGGCCGGCTATTACCCTGGTGGTTTTGGGAGTCATCTGCTGGGCCGTGGTCCGGGATGTGCGCAAGGCCCGGAAATCGGATAAAGACCTGATCTGACTCGATCGGTGCGAGGGCGGAAGCCCTCGTGTGTCATCAGAAAGCCCGGCCAGATGGTCGGGCTTTTTTTGTGGGCATTGGACTATGTCAGAAGTCGTCACTCGGATTCGAGGGGAACCGGGTCTAAGCTGTTTACCAATATCAATATCAACAGCAACAGCAACAGAACCCGAATCTGCACCGGCTCGTAACACCAGTGAGTGTTCAACGAATATCGGAGGATGAGCCATGGCAACACCCTGGTCCCGTCGCCAGTTCCTGGCCGCCCTGGCGGCCACCGGATTGTCGCTTCGCGTGCCGGCTTTGATGGCGTCGCCAGGCGGGGCGGCTATTACCCGGGCCATTCCCTCCTCGGGCGAGTCCGTGCCCATCATTGGTATGGGTACCTGGCGCACCTTCAATGTGGGGGGCGATCAGCAGCTTGTGGCGGAGCGGACTGAGGTACTGAAAACCTTCTTTGAACAGGGCGGCACCATGGTGGACTCGTCGCCCATGTACGGCACAGCAGACGAGGTAATGGGGGAGGCGTTGGTGAGCCTGAACGCCCATGACAAGGTGTTCTCCGCCAACAAGATCTGGACCCGGGACGGCGGGGCTACCAGGGAGCAGGATCAGGCGTTGCGCCGTAAATGGGGTATTGACCGCTTTGATCTGCAGCAGGTCCATAACCTGCTGTCCTGGGAGTCTCACCTGGACACCCTGCAACAGATGAAGGCCGACGGCGATATCCGCTACCTGGGCATCTCCACCTCCCACGGCCGCCGCCATGCCGAGCTTGCCCGCATCATGGAGCAGGAGCCCCTGGACTTCGTGCAACTGACCTACAATGTGTTGGACCGGGAAGCCGAGCAGCGCCTGCTGCCGCTGGCAAGAGAGCGGGGTATTGCCATTATTGTTAATCGCCCGTTCCAGGGTGGCAGTCTGTTCCGCCGCTACCAGTCAAGGCCATTACCTGCCTGGGCGGGTGAGGTCGGTTGTCGCAACTGGGCCGAGTTCTTCCTCAAGTTTATTGTGTCTCACCCCGCAGTCACCTGTGCCATTCCCGCTACCACCCGGGTGGAGCACATGGAGGAAAACATGGGCGCCTTGTACGGCAGGCTGCCGGATGAACAACAGCGCTGGCAGATGGCGGAGTATGTGGCCGGCTTATAGAAGGTTTTAACGAGTTATGGCGGGCGTGGACTGGCTGAGTTATTCACTGTCGGATTTTCTGATGTTCGGGCCGGAGGTGTTTCTGCGACTGTTCGTGCGCATCAATCAGGATGTCTGGCCGTGGCAGGGCATCGCCGTGGTATCGATGATACTGATTGCAGGCTTGCTGGTGCGCGGCGACTGGCTGGCCAGGCGGGGTGTTCTGTTATTGCTGGCGGCGGCCTGGGTGGGGAGCGGTGCCGGCTTCCTGATGGCCTATTACGGGCCAATCAACACGCCAGCCGTCTGGTTTGGCTGGGCCTTCATTCTGCAGGCCGCCCTGCTGACAATCGTGGCCCTGCTGTGGCACCCCGAAGAGAGTTCCATAACGCCTGCACGCCGCTGGCAACTGGGTATGGCATGGCTGGGAATGACGATACTGCTGCCCTTGCTGACGGTGGCCCAGTCCGGAAACTGGCAGACCGTCGCCCTGTTTGGCCTGACGCCAGACGTAACCGCCGCAGCTACCGTACCCTGCCTGATGCTGCTGCCCAGGCGAATTCGTTGGCTGTTATTGTTGTTGCCGCTGCTCTGGTGCCTGTTCAGTGCGGCCACGCTGTGGAGTCTTGACCTGCCACTGATGCTTGCCGTTCCCGCAGCTACACTGGTGCTGATTCTGATTGGGTTCTGGCTAAAGCCCCGGTAAGCGCGGAACGCTACCTTTACGGACCACTGCATGGTCATGAATTATGGCAAATGACAGGGATGATATCCGCAATCCGACTGGAGGGCGGAAGGTTCCTGGTCCACTATAAAGGAAAGCAATCCGGCCAGGGAGCCATGCGTATGCCGATTATAGGGTGGGTATTCCTTCTCGGGGCTATAGCCCTGGTGCTTGGTGGGCTGTTCATGCTGCGTGATAGTACCAATATGCGGATTTCCAAGGAGAAAATGAAAAAAATACAGGCCAGGAAAGCACAGGTCGAAGCCGAGGAAAGCGCCGAGGACCGGGAACAGTGGTAGTGGTGAGCTGTTCACGCTGAGGATGACGACTATTCGCGGCCCTCATTTGTTCAGCCCGCTGCGTCCTCTATTTCGGACATAAGAGCACCCACCGACCGTCCATTTTGTTATTTCTAAATACTTAAGCTTGATTAATGTTATTTTGCGATGCCCGTCTAAATACTCACCCCTGAGCGTCCACTAAAAGATTTCTTGTGATGCTCATGTGATATCAAGAATAAACCCCTCCTCCTACACTACCCGACAACCTGATGCAAAGATTGGTTTTTGGTCTGAGCATAGGTGTCGATCAGTACGTTTTCATAGCTGTAATTTGAATCCTTACTCTCTGAAAGGTTGAGCCAACACATGTAAATATCAACCTAACTTATAAAAAGAGGTTTTTTATGAAAATTTCAAATAAAGTGAAGCTTGGAAGTGTCTTTGCAGCTTTGGTTTCAGGAATGGTTATGTCAGGTTCTGCCATGGCTATCAACCCTGGCAATGGCGGCGGTGGCAGTGACTGCAGTGTCAACCGTGTATCCGGATCCGGTGCTGTATTTTATGTACCAAGCGGTGGCAGCGGTAATTACAACATCCTGGGCTGGGGTAATGGCACCGGTGGTGGTTCCACCACTTACCGCGGTTTGCTCGAGTCGGTAGCCGAGCAGTGCATTCTGGTGGCTGCAGCCACAACCGCCAGCGCTGGCGATGGCCGCGCGGTAGAAAGCGCAGTTAATCAGGCGAAGAGCCGTTACAGCAACATTGTTGGTTCAGATCCCAAAGTCTGTACGTCTGGTCACTCACAAGGTGGCGGTGGTGCGTTCAACGCTGCCAACCGTCTTGATGCTGACTGTGTCATCGGCGTCCAGCCTGACACCGTTTTCACCACTCGTATCTCCCGTCCTGTAGCCAGTGACGTTGATGTTGTTTGTATCTTCAGCACAGGTGACACTCTGGCACCGGCACTGCCTTCAAACGGCAGAAACTGCAGAACCAATTCAACCCGCTATACCCAGGAAACTACTTCTGGTTCCCACTTCACCCCAACTTCTGGTGATGGTGGCGCAGTTGGTCGGGTAATGCGTGAATACGCCAGCCGCTGGTTGGTTGAATAATCCTTTATAGCTGTAGCTCGTTAAAAAGCCTCAACCTTTTGGGTTGAGGCTTTTTATTATTGACTTATTTTTATTGTTATTGGTTTAACGTTGGCTAACTGAGGGATGAATATGAATACATACATGAGTGCGTTCGCGATATTGCTGATGAACACAATCTTCATGGGCACCTATAGTGAACAGTCTCAAGCTAATAACTCTGCAGAAAATGAAACCGTAGCTGATGAAATGCAGCCTGATTTTAAAACCCTGGATGATCGTTTCAGTTATGCCTATGGCGCGGATTTGGCCGAAAAATTCAAGGAAGAAGGGATTGAGCTGAATGTCGCACTTCTGGCCACAGCAATGCAAGATGTGTTTGCTGACGGTGACATGAAAATGTCTGATGGAGAAATTGTCGCCACACTGGAAGTTTATCAGGAAATCCACACCAAAAAGAAAGAGGCCGAAAGAGCTCTCATTGGTGAGAAAAATCAACAGGAAGGTGAAAAGTTTCTGGCAGAAAACGCCCGCAAAGACGGAGTGGTGGTCACAGAAAGTGGCCTGCAATACACGGTAATCACCGAAGGTGATGGCGGATACACGCCTGACGAAGACGATGAAGTGACTGTGCATTACCGGGGCAGATTTATCGATGGTACTGAGTTCGACAGCACTCACGCCCGTAACGAAGCCTACAGGGCCAGGGTAAAGCAGCTCCTTGAAGGCTGGTCTGAAGCACTCCAGCTGATGTCAGAAGGTGCCAAATGGGAATTGTATATCCCCGCTGACCTTGCCTACGGAGAACGGGGATCCGACCCCTACGTTGGACCGAACGCTGTGTTGATATTTGAGGTGGAGCTGCTTGAAATCGAGAAGCAAAACGGATCGGTAATCTCCCGGCAAAACAGTGGTGATCAAGATTAGAGTTTTCCGTAAGCAACACAAAGGGAGATTCTGTATGCAGGAGTCATGTTTTTCCGCCCGCCGAACCTTGGTGATCTTTAAAAAAGTCGAGAATGGCGTACCGGTTCCGGGGCTGTGTTGTAAGCACGCTCAGGTCAATGCCGTCATGTCCCGGATATTCTGGAATCATGATGTGCATTTCTTTTCTGCAATGGCCATACCGGTCTTTTGGACCGGTATGGCCATTGTGATCTCAGAGATCAATGGCGAATTGAGTGACGTAAACCACCGAAGCCGTGCCAGTGCCGATGTTGAGCATGCTGAAAGCGACCTGGCCCTTCTCCTGAATGAACGCGAAATTATCACTTTCATTATTCACAACGTAGTTTTCGCTGTCATTTTTCCTCTCATTGTAAACTGACAGGGCCGCGTCCTGACTGCCATGACGAACCTGTGCCATTGAGAGAATAATTTGTGGGACGCCTTGCGTTTTCGCGAGCGTGAGAATCCAGATGCCGGATTCATTGGTTGGCAGAAGCACCTGGATAAAACCTTTCTCTTCCCCATCCTGATATTGTGAACTCGCCAGATCGTTCATGCCTATCCAGTAGGAGTACCAGTGACCTTCGAGGGCCGTATTGATCTTTTCATAAACTTTCACTTTTATGCTGTTGTCAGAATCCTGAATGCCCAGTTGGGTCACGATTGTATTCAGTAACGATCTGGCGCCAGAGTCATAGGATTCGAATCCACCAAATTTTTGTGCATTGGCCGTACTGGAGAACACGACTGCAAGCGTCAGGAATAGTGACGTGAAATACTTCATGGTGTTTCCTTTTGTCTATTTGAAGTCAGGCATGAGCCCGCAGCATCAACGATCGGGTAGAAGGTTCTGTCAGGGCATTAGTCTACCGGAGGTTAAACAAATAGATTTTCTTAAACAATAGAGTTTTCAATATTTTACGTGTAACTCTTTGTAATTTCGGTGTAGTTTCTTATCCGGCATGCAGCTTAGAAATTACATCTTCAGGAAAGCTGAAAATCTGGTTGCCTGTCAGCCCATCCAGGTAAAAGCCACAAGCGCTGCTTGGGAATGTTTTGACGAAGCTGATCACCCTGACCATACCGCCAGTCCTTGGTTTGGCTGTCACGGCCGGATGCCGTGACGCTTCTGTTAGTGAGTCCAGGGAGTCTTTCGCACCGAGGGAAGTGGTCATGAACCTGACCACAAGCCAGAACCTTGGCTGCTAAGCCCGTGAGGGCTTCAGCCATGTGTACAGTGGATTCGCAATTTGCCGGGGCAGGATCAGTCCGGCTTTTGAGTGACGGGCGTTGGTATCCAGCCGGATGCTTTCAGGGCATTACGATAGGTCCGGCCTACGGGTACCCGGCGGTCATCCGTCAGGCGGAGCAGTAAGCGCTGGCCATCACGTTCGATACCCGCAACAGCGCTTTGCGCAACCCACCAGGAACGGTGCACCCGTTGGCCCAAGCCCTCTAACTCCCGTGTGGCATCTTCCATACGACACAGGACCAACTGTTTGCCTTCAGTGGAGTGGACGGCCAGATAATGGTCGTGTGTTTCCAGGCAGAGGAGGGTTCCTTCCAGAGGCTCCGGCAAGCGTTCGCTGAAGCGTTTCAGGCCGGCAGGTTCTGACTCTTTGGCGGACGCCAGATCTTGCCCTGAAGAAGGCTGTGCTGAGGCTGCAGTCTCAAGCAGGACAGCAACGTTATAGACCGGAACGGAAATGGCCGCAAGCAGGAGCAACACCTGCCAGAACAGCTGCCCCGGCGCCTCAGGCCAGCCAATGCCGGAGAGACCGTTTGCTACAGCAACCACGGCAGTAGCGGGGACAGCCACCAGCAAGGCGCCGGTAAGTGGAGCGATTACTTGCCGCATGGGAACTGTATCGGGAAGATGTGCGTCGACTCGGCGGATGCCAAGATCACAGAGAAACCAGTTGAGTGACACAATAGCCAGCCAGTACCCAAGCCTTGGCATAAGGCCAAGCAGCTCGAAGGTACCGAAAGGACCGATGAGGCCCAGTACCACTCCGACGGCAATCGGTGCAGCCACCCTTTTTTGAAGCTCTATAAGTCGTTCACGCATCGCGAACGGATATTAGCATTGCCCTGACGTATTTCCAGAGTAGCTGACGAATTTTTGATTTAATGCTCACTGTTTCCGAATCAGGATGTGCTTCAACACATTCATTCTGGAGGCACAGTGATGACCCAGCTTATCTTGTCTTTTCACATCCTTGCCGGCTTCATTGCGTTGGCAAGTGCAGGGATTTCAGTGGCAACCGTGAAGGGTTCTCTCTGGCATCGCCGGGCAGGCAGTATTTACGTTCTGGCCATGCTGATCGTTACGCTGACAACCCTCGCCCTGGTCGCGATCCGGCCAAACATCTTCCTGCTGGTTATTGGCATCTTCAGCTTTTATCTGGTGTTCACCGGTTGGCGTTCGGCCAGAGTACGAGACGGCCGCCCGCGTTCTGTCGATCACCTGGCCGGCGCCGTGATGGCTCTCACTGGCCTTGGTATGCTCGGGTTCGGCGCGTCTGGTTTGCTGACCTCGAGCGGATCACAACCCATCCTCCTGCTGATTTTTGGTTCTATCGGCCTGGTGATGAGCTTGTCTGACTGGCGCGATTGGCGTGCTGGCCCCATTGCGGGCAAGTCACGCATTGCCCGGCATTTAACCCGGATGCTGGCCGGGACCATTGCCACGCTCACTGCGGCCGTAGTGGTGAATGCCACCTTCCTGCCAACCCTGGTCGCCTGGCTTGGCCCCACAGCGGTGATTACACCGCTGATGTTCTGGTGGAACGCACGGGTGCTGGCCCCTCAGCCATCCCGGTAGCAAAAAGGAGATGCACCTACGTTTGCCGAGGCAAGCATGGTAAGAGACCAGGGGCTGGTATAGTCTTTGGTTAGTCAGAGCGGTTCGTCGGATTCGCTGGAAAGCTCTGTTGACTATGGCAGGGTATGGTTTTTTTTGGAGGACTGATGCTGGAGGCGTTCAGGGCTGATTTCAGTGCGTGGCTGTGGCCCGGTGGCTCGGCAATTTTTGCGGTACTGGTCACCTATGTGATCTATCGGCTGGCCCTGGCAGTTTTTCGCCATTTCTCCGAATCCGGAACCGTTCTGCGCCTGTTCCTTGATGCGGCTGCCCGAGCTCTCGGTGTGGTGCTCTGCCTGCTGGCGCTGACCGGGTCGCTGAAGGCAGCGCCAGGGGATCTGCCACTCATAGGTGCCATTCAGCAAGTCACCACCTTGCTGCTTATTCTTGCGTTTACCTGGGCGGCAGTGCGTCTCGCTTCTGCCATTGCTGACGTGATTGTCGCATTGAATCCAGTGCTTGAAGGACAATGGAAACGGGCACGCAAGGTAGAAACCCAAACCCGGTTTCTGGTTCGGGCCCTGAATATTCTTATTGTGATTATTGGTTTCGGTGCCGCGCTGATGACCTTTGATTCCGTCCAGCACATGGGGGCAAGTGTGCTGGCTTCTGCGGGTGTTGGCGGCCTGATTCTGGGGTTTGCGGCGCGCCCGGTGCTCAGCAACCTGCTGGCGGGGATGCAGATTGCCTTTACCCAACCTTTTCGTATCGACGATGTGCTGCATGTGCAGGGCGAATGGTGCTGGGTGGAGGAGGTTACGTCCACCTATGTGGTGTTAAGGGTCTGGGACCTGCGTCGCCTGGTGGTGCCGCTGCAATGGTTTATCGAAAATCCGTTCCAGAATTGGTCCAGAAACAACTCGGACCTGTTGGGAGCGGTGTTTGTCTGGGTGGATTACACCATGCCGGTAGAAGTACTGCGGGAGGAGTTTAACCGGTTGCTGGCCAATTCCGAGCTCTGGGATGGCAAACTGGCGACGGTGCAGGTAACCGATTCCAATGACCAGGCCATGCAGGTGCGGTTTCTGATGAGCGCGGCGGATTCCAGCCGTAACTGGGACCTGAGATGTGCCATCCGCGAGGGCCTGGTCACCTTTATCCAGCAAAACTACCCTGCTCAGCTGCCTCGTCTGAGGGCCCGGCTGGTGGAGCCCTGAGGTGGGCCTGACCACTATTCAGCCTCTGGCTTGAGCAGAGCGTTGATTGCAGACTCCCGTAGCTCCCGGGACAGGCTGTCGTCATCTACGGCGCGAGACAGCACCAGGGCACCCACAAGCAACGACAAGGTGGCCATGGCCTGCTGACTGCGTTCACCCTCGGCTTCACCGTGGCTGAACTCACCGATCAGATCCAGCAACTGCAGCAGGTTCTCTGTGTAGACCCTCCGTACCTCTGGCGGCTGACGCACGGCATCCCCTCCCAACGCAGCCAGCACACAGCCGTCCCCTGGATTGCTGACGTGATAGTCGGAAAGATACTGCCGTATCAGTTGCTCTCGGGCCTGCTCTGGCGGTAGGTACCTGAGTTTACCCCAGCGCGTCTGATTGACATCTTTGGCCCGATTCATGGCCTGCACGGTCAGGTCAAGCTTGGAATCAAACTGACGGTAGAAGCCACCACGAGTCAGGCCCGCTGCCTGCATCAGGTCGTTCAGTCCGATACCGTCAATCCCTTGCTCCCTGAACAAACGTCCGGCGGTTTCAATAACGCGCTCCCGGTTTGCTTCCGCTTCGGCTCGAGTCACTTTCACGATCCATCTCCTTCAAAAAAAGGTTGACACTTTTTTGATGATGACTGACATTTATAATTATGATGTCGATTGACATCTTAACATGGCAGTTCTGGATATCCCATGAGCTTTGACTAAGAGGAATTGGTTATGACGCAGTTACAGCCATCAACCGAGGCATTGGAAGTGCTGATTCGCAGCTTCTCAGTGCCGCAGCGTGTCCCTGCAACGGAGGCAGAGCGGGCATTTCTGAACAAGGGTCTGCGAGAGGAACATGCCTATCCGGGCGGTACCCTGGTCAGTTGGACCTTTGGTCGTGGGCCACGGGTTGTTCTGGCCCATGGCTGGAATAGTCGCGGCTCTCATTTACGGGGTTTCATCGCACCACTGGTGGCCTCGGGATTTTCGGCGACGCTGTTCGATGCCCCTGCCCATGGGGATTCGGCGGGCGACACCAGCAGTGTGGTGCATATGGGCCGCGCTCTGTTGTGGCTGTGCCAGCGTTTAGGCGATATCCATGGGGTTATTGGACACTCGGCTGGTTCAGCGGGAGCCCTGCTGGCCTTTCACCAGGGGTTGCAGGTAACTGCCAGCGTGCATCTCAGTGGTCCATCGTCCCTGCGACCGATGCTTGTGGGTTTGGCACATGGAATGGGTCTCGCGCCACCGCATGCCCAGCCTTTTCTGGACTGGGTGCCGGGATTTATCGGCCAGTCTATCGACAGCATGGGACTGGAAGCTCTGCGTTCAGGACTGAGACACCGCGGCTTGATTCTTCATGATCCGGAGGACCGCGTGGTGCCTGTTCAGGCTGCGGAGCAATTGCACCGGGCCTGGCCAGGCAGCGAGCTGGTGCGGCTGCATGGCCTGGGCCATACCCGCCTGTTGAGCGACGCCGACTGTATCGGACGCTGTGCCGGATTTATCAGCGCAAAACTGCGCCAGCCTTACGTGGTGGCATGATGGAGACGCCCATGACAACTGCATCCCAAACGTTGACGACGCGGCCACTGACTGGGGGGCTGCTGACATTGCTGGCGGCCCTGGCGGCGATTGGTACCTTGGCAACCACGATCGTTCTGCCGTCGTTTTCCAGCATCGCGACGGACATTGATGTTTCGGTACGCGATCTCGCCTGGCTGCTGTCCAGTTTTTTCGCTGCGTTTGCCCTTGGCCAGCTGGTGATCGGGCCGCTGTCCGACCGCATTGGACGGCGCCCCCTTGTTCTGACCGGTCTGGCGATATTCGTCGCAGGCAGTTTGCTCTGCGCCGTGGCAGACAATCTGCAGCTGCTGATTGTTGGCCGCATTATCCAGGCCCTGGGGGTATGCGCCGCTTCGGTGCTGTCCCGTGCGATTGCCCGGGATCTGTTCGACGGTGAGGTCCTGGCCAGGGCGTTGGCACTGATCATGGTGGCAATGGCGGCGGCTCCGGGATTTTCCCCGTTGCTTGGCAGTCTCCTTGAGGAGAATCTGGGCTGGCGTCAGACCTTTGTTCTGGTCGCTGCATTGGGTGTTCTCCTGGCCGTGTTCTACCTGCTCGGGGCAGGCGAGACCCTGCCGCCAGAGCGGCGCCAGCGCGGCACGGGCGCTACGGTGCTTCGGGCCTATGGCGGACTGTTGCAGGACCGGCGCTTTACTCTGCCCGGGCTGGCGGTCAGTCTGATTATTGGGGCCTTGTACGCCTTCTTCGCAGCGACGCCGGCGATACTTATGGGTCGAATGGCACTATCTGCTTTCCAGTTGGGACTATTCTTTGCGGCTACGGTTTTCGTGGTTTTCGGCGCGGGGCTACTGGCGCCACGGCTAGCCAGGCGGTTTGGCACCCGTCAGATCGGTTGCGCAGGCATTGTCGTGGCTTTGCTTGGTGGTGTGATGCTGTTGCTGGAGACCCAGGGCGGCCTGGGCTATTTCAGCCTGGCAATCTGCCTATTTCTGTTCGGCATGGGGATGATCAACCCCCTGGGTACAGCGCTGACGCTGCAGCCGTTTGGTCATCAGGCAGGGCAGGCGTCGGCGCTGCTGGGATTCCTGCAAATGGGCAGTGCCGCCATGATGACGGCGTTGGCTTCAGTGCTACCTGTGGGGCCGACCCTGGCGCTGGGACTATTGTTGGCCGGAGCATCATTGTTGGCGCTGTTGATTTTTGCCCTGCCTGCTGCCGCCAAATAGGTTGGTCGCGACCAGCATGTTGCAGAAGGCCTGCTCACTGACTGCCGGGCTGAAGTAGTAGCCCTGATAGGCATGGCAGTCCTGTTGTTGCAGGAAGGCCAGTTGCTCGGCAGTTTCCACGCCCTCTGCGATCAGTTCCATCTTCAGGCTGCGGGCCATAGCGATGATGGCGCGGACAATTTCGGCGTCGTTGTCGTCATGGGTGCAGTCGTTGATAAACGACTGGTCGATTTTCAGCAGGTCGACCGGCAGGCGGTTCAGGTAGCTGAGGGACGA
>NZ_CAXBDN010000112.1:0-12756 GCF_963974375.1 uncultured Marinobacter sp. | reverse complement strand
GATCTCGCCATGGCGCAGTGGAGTGGCCCACTGGGCAATGTCCTGAAAGTCGCCTGGCGTCTGCCTTTGCCACTGAGGAATCTGATTGGCGCCTGTTATCTGTTACCCCGCGGCACCACCGATCGCGACCGGGTACTGATGCGGGCGGCCTGGATGATGGCCAATGGTGCGGGCAGATCCGAAGAATGCCGGCGCCTGCTCAGTCGCATGGGGCTGGATGTTGAGAATGCCGAGGCCATTGCCGGGTCTGCGGGTCTTGCTCCAGCCTGAGGTGATCAGACCAGGAACTTCCGGACATCAATGCGGTACTCATCCGGATCCACGGCCCGCAGAATATGATCCTGGGTGCCGGGCTTCGACAGGTCCAGTGTTTGCACTGTCACCGGCATCCGGAACCGGGTGTGATACATGATGCGTACCACCGGCAAGCGCTGATCGTCCTCGTTGCCCTCCGTCACCACGCCCAGACGTCCGCTCTCCAGCAATACCAGAGAGCCCACGGGGTACAGACCGAGACAGCGTATAAACTGGCGAACCAGCTTTGGATCCAGGTGACTGCCGCTCCATTCCAGCAGCTTTTTAAGACCCTGTGTTGGCGTCATGCCCTTATGATATACCCGGTCACTGGTAATGGCATCGTAAACATCGGCAATGGCCGCCATCCGGCCCTGCAGAGAAATTTCGTCACCTTTCAGACCGTTCGGATAGCCACTGCCATCGAGCTTTTCATGGTGCTCGGCGGCGGTTAACACTGCCAGTTCGCCGATGCCCGGTGTGGTCAGCAAAATGTCCCGGCTGTGAGCGGCGTGCTGTTTCATCACACCGAACTCCTCGTCAGTCAACCGTCCCGGTTTGTGGAGAATCCCGTCCGGAATCAGTATTTTGCCTATGTCATGGAGCATTGCGCCGACAATGAGCTGATGCAGTGCTGACTCAGACTGGCCAAGGGATTTTCCGAAAATGGACATCAGTACACTCAGATTGACCGAGTGCTCCAGCAGGTAGTTGTCTTTTTCGCGGATGCGGCCAAGGCAGGCCAGGGCGTTGTGATTGCGGAACACGGATCCCTGCAGGTCACTGGCCAGCTCGTGCATGGGGGTGATATCAATGGCCTTGCCGAGCTTGACGCTCTGCATCAGATCACCCACAAGCCCCTGGGCCTGTTTGTGGATGGCCTGGGCAATCAGTGCCTCATCCTGGAAATCGGCACGTCGGAACGGCTCCGGGGGCTCTGCGCCGGCCTGTTGCAGTTGTGCTTCGTTGTGACGATCGATTTCAGTTGCAGGCACAGCATCTGGTGAGTCGGTGCCCTTGCTGGTGTCGATGTACACGTACTCAACACCCAGGCGCGCGATTTTTTCCAGGATCTGTTCGTTGCGTATGAATCCCCGGCGCCGGTTATTGTTGTGGGGAATCCAGTCGTTGTTCAGATCGGTAATGTACATGCCGACCCGGAGTGCCGTCAGAGGAATACGTTTGATCATGATCGGAGAACCTCTGACAACAGGTGACCGTCAGGCAGAGCCTGCTCAGACAGGAAAAAATGTACGGAGACTGTTCTGATAGGTGGTTCTGATTACCTCCACCAACGGCAGCGCTTTCACTTCCGCAATTTTCTCCGCCACAAAGGGCAGGTAAAACGGTGCGTTTTCACGTCCTCGATAGGGAACCGGGGTCAGGAAAGGCGCATCGGTTTCCAGCAGTATCTGCTCGATGGGCGCCATCCGCACGATGTCGCGAACGTTCTCGGCCTTGTTGAATGTGGTAATGCCATTGAATCCGAGACACCAGCCCTGGTCCAGCGCATAGCGGGCCAGTCCGGGCCCGGAGGTAAAGCTGTGAATCACTCCGCGCCGTTTCAGGGTATGCTCGAACTCGCTCAGAATGGTAATGGTATCTTCGTCTGCATCGCGGCTGTGGATCACCACCGGTTGGTCATGGTCACAGGCAATCTGTAGCTGACGCCGGAACACCTCCCGCTGCACGTTCCGGTCTGCATTATCGTAATAGTAATCGAGGCCAATTTCGCCGATGGCGACAATTTTGTCGTCATCGGCGTGCTGGCGAATTTCTGCCTCACAGGCATCACTGTAACTTTCTGCCTCGTGAGGGTGGATCCCCTGGGTACCATACAGCCAGGGCTGTTGCCGGCTGAGCTCACGTACCCGGGCGAGGTTGGCTGGTGAAACGGCAATGGTGATTACCTTCTCGATATTGACAGCCCGGGTCTGGCTCAGGATATCGTCAAGGGGCTGATCCTTTAGATAATCCAGGTGACAATGGGTTTCGATGATCGGGTGATCAAAAACCGGAATCTCGCGTCTCTTCTGGCTCATAACTGCTAACCTGATGGAATTCCGGTCCAGTTTACCACTACCGGTGCAGGCTCTCCCACCGTCAATCCAGACACTAAGGCTGACCATGCTGACCACTTCGTTCAACCAGTCCTATCTCTATGATCCAGACCGGCCAGAACTTGATGCTTATCCCAGTGATCTTGCTGACGATGCAGTTGTTCCGGTGCTGGAGCCGGCACTGGAATCCATCGGGGAATACCAGCGCCGGCTCTGGGCCAATAACCGCAAGGCAGTCCTGCTGATTGTCCATGGCCTCGATGCCAGTGGCAAAGACAGCCTGATCCGGACACTGGCCACCTACATGGACCCGGCCGGTTTTCACGCCTGGTCTTTTGGCCGGCCCAGGGGTGACGAAATCCGGCACGATTTTCTGTGGCGGGTGGTGCCCCTGCTGCCCGCACTTGGTGAGCTGGTGGCTTTTAACCGTAGCCATCATGAAGCGGTAATGGCTGAGCGGCTGTGGCCGGTAAGGTCACCGGATCACTACAACTGGGAGGCCAGGTACGCAGCCTTGCGGTCGTTTGAGCAGCACCTGGTTCACGAAGGCACCACGGTGATCAAGGTCTGGCTTCAGATGTCCCGGGACGAGCACCGTCGTCGGTTGATCAAGCGTCTTGACAAGCCCCGCAAACGCTGGAAATTCGACGTGTCGGACATTGATGCCTGGAACCGGCAGGATGAGTATGTGCGGGCGGTGGAGCAGGGGATCGCGGCCACTCACTGCCCGGAAGCACCCTGGCTGATTATCCCGGGTGATCGCAAGCCGGTGGCGCGGGCCATTGTCGCGGAGATTGTCGCGGAGCAGCTGCAGAACCTTGCTCCGGATTATCCTGCGGAAGATGAAAATGTGCTCAGGCAGTATCGTAAACTGCTTGCGCCGGAATGAGTCAGGTCACGGCCCGGACAAGCCGTGACCCATACAGGCTCAGGCCGCTGCCGGATCCGGCCTCTGACGTTTTATCGCCAGCCAGGCCAGGGCAAGTGCCGGGATAATCAGTGCCGCGCTGATCAGGGACAGCTCCAGATTGGTCAGTGGTACCGGGCCGCCGCCTGGTATCGCCAGCAGCATGCCGCCGGCAATCAGAGCCAGCCGTATCGGCCATTCCAGCAGCCGGTTGGCAGAGAGGTTGCCGATACCCAGCAGGTAGCCTTGCATGGCTCCTGCAATCAGCAATACGCCAAACAGGGCCTGGGTGATGACCACCACCACTTCATCCCAGCTGCCCTGGAAAATCAGCGCAGGATTGAGCACAAACAGGAACGGGATGAAGTAGATAACACTGCCCAGACGCATGGCCTGCAGCCCGGTCTCCATGGCCCTGGCTCCGGCCACCGTAGCCGCTGCGAACGCACCCAGAGCCACCGGCGGGGTGATAAAGCTGAGCATGCCCCAGTACAGGATGAACAGATGCACGGCGAGAGGATCCATGCCGCCACCGTTGATCAACGCGGGTGCCAATGCGACTGCCAGAAAAATATAGGCCGCTGTAACGGTCATACCGATACCCAGGATGAAACTGGTCAGTGCGCCCATCATCAACAGTACCAGGGTATTGCCACCGGCCAGGAAGATCAGGTCATTGGCAATGGTGCCGGAAAGACCGGTGACTGACAGTGCGCCCACCAGCAAGCCGACACCGGCCAGAATGGCGATGAGCTCGGCAAACAGCTTGCCGGAGGCGGAGAAAAAGTTCTTCACTTCCTGCCAGCCCCAGCGCTGGTAAGGCAGGATCTGGTTGATGATCAGCAGCAATGCGGTGGCAAAGAACGGCGCCGTGGCTTCCCGGCGCAGGAAGAACAGCAGCCAGATCAGCAAGGCAAACACGAAAATGAAGTACCAGCCCTCTTTCAAAGTCTGCTTGATAGAAGGCAGCTCAACGGCAGGCAGGCCCTTGAGGTTATGTTTCGCTGCGTAGGCGTCGATCTGGATGAACAGGCCCAGAAAGTAGAGCACCGAGGGCACCACAGCAGCCATTGCAATGGTGCCGTAAGGAATGTTCAGGAACGCCGCCATAATAAAGGCGGTGGCACCCATAACCGGTGGCATCAGAACACCACCGGTGGAGGCGCAGGCCTCAACACCGGCGGCGTAGGAACGGCTGAAGCCAACCCGGCGCATGGCGGGAATGGACATGACGCCGGTGGTCATGACGTTGGTGATCACGCTGCCACTCATGGAGCCCATCAGACCGCTGGAGAACACGGCGACTTTGGCAGGTCCACCCCGGACGTGGCCCAGCAGCGCAAAGGCCAGGTTGATAAAGAACTTGCCACCGCCGGTCTGCTGAAGGGCCACACCGAACAACAGAAAACCGATCACCAGGTTGGCAAAGGCCTGCAACGGAATGCCCATGATGCCTTCACGGCTCATGGTAAGGTAGATGGCGGTCTGCTCAGGCGATGAAGGGAAACCCTGGATAGGGCCCGGCATGACGTCGGCAAAGATGGGATAAAGGCTGGCAAGTCCCACGATAATGGCGATCGGCAGGCCGCCGGCCCGGCGCACGGCTTCGACCACAGTGATCCAGAACAGAAAGCTCATGACCACTGCATACCGGGGGGCGGCATACTCCCAGCCGCGATCCAGTATCTGCTCGGCATTGAATACAAAGAAACCGCAGATTCCTGCCGCCGCAACGAACAGCAGGGCGTCGTACCAGGGCACCCGATCGAGGGTGGAAAACCGATGCATGGGCCAGAGCAGAAAAACCAGCGGCAGCATCAATGCCACCACTGTGTAGAAGAACTGGCTTTCAACCTGGGTGATGATGTTGATCAGTTGCAGGTTGAACAGATAATCAAGTGTAAACAGGGTAAGGGCGACAGTCGCCAGCCTTGGTACCCATAGCCAGAATCCGCTGAGTGTGCGGATACCGGAGATCTGTTCCGGTTTAACCGTTTCCGGAGGGGTACTTGCCTGGGTTGAACTCATGAGTGTGAAACTCCGAAGACGAACAGCGAGCAGATGAAAGTCGCCAGACCTGGAGACTGGCGGAAATAACCGGCCACGGGCGTGGCCGGTTAGGTCAGAGCGTTGAACGACTGTTTCAGAAGAAGACCGGGTTCATGTCGGCCGCTTCCAGAGCTTCAGCGCGAACTTCCATCCAGCGACTGCGGAAGGCATCCTGGTCCGAAGGCGGGTTGTCACTGACAAAGGTGTTCCAGGTTTCCATCAGGATTTCCTGACGCTTGACCAGCGTGTCCTGGTGAGCCTGCATCTCGTCGGTCCAGTGGCCGATTTCCTTGTAGTAATCCACTACCGCATCGTGGAATGGAATTACCCACTGCATATTCTGGTTATTGATGTTGTAGCCGGCATTGCCCGGAGCGCCATCCTTGTATTTGTCATGGTCTTCGGTGAACACCCGGATCAGGCTGCTGGCCAGTTTCGGGTCGGAATCGGCGTTGGCCACCAGGATCGGGTAGGGATAGCTTGATCCGATCCAGGGCTCATCCTTGCTGATGCTGGCGCCGCTGGTTACCGTATGGGGCTGGAAATACGGGGCCACTTTCTGCAGCCGGGCCCAGCCTTCCTTGTCTTCGGGATCCAGCTTCAGCCAGGTGATGCCGCGGGGGCTGGCGGCCAGTTGCTGCGGAGGTGGTGCTACGCTCACGGTAAACGCGGTATCGCTCTGGTTGGCGATAATGCCTTCAAAGGCGCGCCCGTAGCCGGGGAATTCAACCCGCTCGACGTCGTCCCAGGTCAGGTTGCCGAATGCCAGCATGGCTTCGGTGCCAAGGTTCAGGGCGTCGTCGCCACGAATCCAGGAAATACGCTTGCCCTTGAGATCGTAGGGAGTTTCCACGCCAATATCGCCAGCCACGGCAATGCTCAGGCCAAAGCTGGCGATGGAGGTGGTAATGACACGGATGGGTTGTGGGCCCCAGTCCCTATCCGCAAACATCAATACGCCTTCAGAGCCGTAGTAGCTTGCGATACCGCAGGCACACAGGGGCACCCGACCGGTCTTCAGAGGGGTCATCCGGGAGACGTCATTCTCGCCCGGCAGAATTCGAACGGAGGTACCATACTCGTTCTGCAGCAGGTTACCGATGGAAACCATCTGGCTGTAGCCGGCGGAACCGGTGCCGTACGCTGTCATGGCAAGAGTGTTTGGCAACTCGACGTTCTCGGCTGCCACTGAGAGCAGTGGTGCGGTGGCAATGGCAAGGGCCAGTAATGGCCGTGCGATAGGTAACATGGTTAAATCCTTCTTGTTGTCTTTGTTAGGTCAGCAAGGATGTTTCTTGATCTTTTGTTTTACTCTGCGAAACATGATTCTGTTTCTTGTACCTTAAAATAGACAGTCATCCGGTGACCTGTCAACGATACTTTGAGCGAAAATCTTGTCTGATTCCATACAGTATGACCATTGGCGTCAACTTGACCACTGGCTGATGAAACTCCGTGAATTCTGGCAACCGGTGCCGTTTGTTGAGACACGGCCGCACTGGACCATACACCAGCCGTCGCTTTACGACTGGGTATTGTCACTCTCGGAAGCTCATTGTGAGGCACTGGAAAACAACCCCCGTGAGCTGGTTGCCCATCTGCGTGGTTGGCTGCCGGAATTTGATCAGTACTGGGACCTGTTGGCATTGACCGGGATGAACGCGCCGGCCTGCCCGTTACCTGAAGTCCGTGCCCGCGACATGCCGGGGCGCAAGCGCCTGCAGGCGGGCTTCTTTGCGGGTCAGCTGGTCCCGGTGGAAGGGCAGGTGCTGGACTGGTGCTGTGGCAAGGGACATCTGGCGCGCACGCTGGCGGCGGCCGGTGCAGGCTCTGTGGCGGGCTATGAGTGGCAGGCAGGGCTGGTGCAGGATGGCAACCGGCTGGCAGGCCACTATGGCGACCCCGTCCGCATTGCATGCCAGGATGTAATGGCGGACCCCTTGCCCTGGCCGGATCCACCTCCGGATCAACTGGTGGCCCTGCATGCCTGTGGCGACCTGCACCGGCAATTCCTGCACCAGGGTGTGCATCATGGTGTTTCCCGTATCAGTCTTTCGCCCTGTTGTTATCATCTTACCGATGACAGTCTGCATCAGCCGTTGTCTGTGAGAGTTCAGCAAACCAGCGAACGTCTTCAGCCGAACCGGGAACAGATGCGGCTGGCGGTGCGGGAGACGGTAACAGCCTCCCGCCGTGAGCAGGGCCAGACCCGGCTGCGCAGTGCCTGGCGCCTGGGTTTCGATGGACTACAGCGAGACTTGCGACGGGTGGATGAGTATCTTGCGGTGCCATCAGAGCCGGCCTATCTGTTAAAGCAGGGATTCCCGGAGTTTTGTCAGTGGGCGGCGCAGAGCCGTGGGATCGAATTGCCTGAGGAGCCGGACTTCGGGACCTGGGAGGCAAGGGGATGGGTGAGGCACCGGGAAGTGCGCCGGTTTGAGTTGATCCGTCATCTGTTCCGGAGACCGCTGGAACTGTGGATGGTTCTCGACTATGGCGTGTTTCTTGAGGAGAGCGGCTATCAGGTGCGCCTGGGCGAATTCTGTGAGCGTCAGCTGACCCCCAGAAACCTGCTGCTGGATGCCGTATTGAACGAAAAACGCCGCAGGGCGTGAGCCACTGCGGCGTTGTTTACTGCACTCAGATGTCGTTTAGCTATAACTTAGCGACGAATCTGGATGCGAGCCTCTACCCTGCGGTTCTGGGTGCGGCCTGCAGCCGTTTCATTACTGGCAACCGGCTCTGCTTCACCGTAGCCAACAGGTTTTACCCGACGACCGTCGATGTCGTAGATGCTGATCAGACGCTGAGCGACTGATTCTGCGCGACGCTGGGAAAGATCCAGGTTGTAGTCTGCTGCGCCAGTGCTGTCACTGTGGCCGGCAATCTCTACAATCACTTCCGGGTTGGCTTCCATGGCATCCGCAATGCGGCGAATGTCATCGTCGTATTGTGCGCCAATCTGCGCGCTGTCGACCGGGAAGTTCACGTACAGTGTGATGGTTTCCAGAGTAACCACTTCACAGCCGGTCTCGTCCACACGGATGCCTGCTGCTGTGTCAGGGCACTGGTCGATACTGTTCACAACACCGTCGCCGTCACTGTCCAGTTCGCAGCCGTACTGGTTAACTGCTGCTCCCGCTGGTGTGTTCGGGCAGTCATCGCGGCTATCCGGCACGCCATCGCCGTCGGCATCGGGTTCAGGGGCTGGCGCAGGAGCCGGGGCAGGAGCTGGCGCGGGTGCCGGTTCATGGGCCTTGTTCAGTGCCAGGCTGAAGCCGACAGTAGCGCGGGCATCAAAGGTACTCTCGTCGATGCCGTGGAAGCCACGGAGATCGGCGCGCAGCGCAAACCGGTCGTTGAGGTTGTAGCGTACGCCGCCACCAATGTTTACCTGGGTTTCATCGTGATAGGAGCCCTTGGTGTTCAGTTCGGGGCCATTATCGAAGTCAGCATGGCCAAAGCCCGCCGCAAGATACGGATTCAGGCGATCAGTAGGCTGGCCAAAGTAATGCAGGCCATCGACCCGCACTTCGCGGTAGGTAGCACTGCCGCCGACGTACTTCTGGTCTGGCTCGGAATAGGTGAACACAGCCTCTACTGCCCAGCGAGGCACCATGCGCAGCTCAAGGCCCACACCGTAGACGGGGCTGTTGTCGAGATCGCGCTGATCATCAAAATGCTGATAGCCGGCAAATGGATTGAGATAAATCCGGTGTTGGTCTGCCTGGGCTTGCGCCGCGAATGGCAGAGCCAGTGTTGCGGCCATGGCCGCTGCTAGCTGGGTGCGTCTGATTGTCATAGTGCTGATTCCTTGCAAGGTTTGTTCATCGGTGGCGTCTTTTTATCCAGATGCCTTGAGTTGAGACTACAGTAAATGTGAGCTGGGTCTCAATCCGCAAATACCGTAAGTTCAAATGTCGCTTCAGGGCTTGCGATAGTCCACTCGTTCAACACAACCGTCGCGGAAGTAGACATAGGTGAGTTCGTAAAGGGCACCGTAATAGCGGGTCTGGTAGACCCAGGTTTCCTGTGGCGTGGGGTAGACTTCAGAGGTACGGCCGAAGGCCCGCTCCACCTGTTCCCTGGTCATCCCCTGTACCACCTGATTGCGGGCCAGGTAGGTGCGCAGGTTGGTGGAATTAATGTAACGACAAGGGCTCTCAGGCTGCGGTGGCGTTCGGGTTGCAGCCTGCTCACTGTCTTCGGAGGCAGGTGCCGGAAACTGCGGCAGGTTATCGCCGAAGCTGCCGCCGATGCGGTTGTCCCTGATGGTGACGGTTTCGGCATTGTCACCACAGGGCTGATCCGCGAACACCACACCATCAGCCGTCTCGCAGCGGTAAACGCTGGCCTGCAAGGTCATTGGCGGGGCTGCGACCAGCATGCCGACTAGCAGACTGAGTCGGGTAAGGTGAATGGCCATGACGTATTACTCCTTCCATCGTTAACAGCGACTCCGGTCGCAGCTGATGGCTCAATCCGTCAGCGGGCGGAAATACAGGTGTGCACTTTTCTTGCTGAAGTTCAGGATCTTGCCACTGTCGAACGCCACCTCAAAGGAGCTTTCGTCCTCATGATGTACGGCGCCGTGGCCAAAAATGGCGTGGCTGAGTCGTGGTGTTGCCCAGACTGGACCACTCTCCGGTTCGGCCTGTTGGCTGGCCCCCTGCAGCGTGACGTTTTCCCGTCGGGCATAACGCAGGCTTACAGGGGTGACCGGATAGTCGACGGTGAGTTCCCCGGCGCAGGCAGCAGGGTTTTTCCGGTTGGCGTCGAGCCATTGTCCGAACTGGTTGCTGACACCAAAGCATAGCTCGCTGACAAACCGGCTCGGGCCCTGGTCGGCATCGACCGCCGGCGCTGGACCACCGGTTCGGGTGATCAGATGCAGGCGGTGGCGGGCCCGGGTCATGGCCACGTACAGCAGCCTTCGCTCGCTTTCCACAAAAGCCGCCAGGTCGTCCTGTTTACGGGGGCTGTAGGGCAGGTACTTCTCCTGAAGGCCGGGGATAATCACCTGCGCCCATTCCAGGCCCTTGGTGCGATGGATGGTGGACAGCAGAACCCCCTGGCGTTTGTCACGACTGGCCTCCGCGCGCAGTTGCTGCAAGTGACCGAGAGCATCTTGCGCCGGTATATCCAGGCCTTTCAGGTAAAGGCAGAAGCCCTGAACGGTATCGATGCGCTCAGTGGCGGTTTCGTGGGTCAGGGCCAGGCTGCGGATGCCCTCAAACAGCTCGGTCTGCTCTGCGTAACGGGCAACCAGCTGTGCGACGGATCCTTTGAATTGGCGCAATTCTGCCAGGGTTTCGCCCAGTCGTTTAAGCTTGCGCGCCGCCAGGGGCGGCAGGGCATTGAACTCCAGCGCCAGCAGTCGTTCGTGCCAGCCGTGGTCGAAACCGGCCAGAAAACGGGCTAAAGGACCAAGCTCCTGCTCTTTCAGACCTACGTGGGGGAATCGCAACAGGTTGCGGGCAATGTCGAGCCGGTCTGTCTCCGTGAGCCCGGGCAGATTGTCGGTCACCACATGGAGCAGCCCGGTGATGGCCTCCACTTCCCGGCTGAACAGGGCGCCCTTGCCGGCATCAATACGGTAGGGGATCTGACGCGCCAGTAACTTCAGCTCCACCGGTACACTCTGACTCCAGACCCGGAACAGAATGGCGGTCTGTTGTTGCTGCTCTGCGGTGAGAGCCTCCAGCAGCCGCACCACCACCGGGCTGTCGCTCTCGCTCTGGTGCAATTCGATGGTGGTGTCCGGCGTGCCGGGGTGAGCGTGACACAGCACGTCGTGACGGTTCTGATTGTGAGTGATCAGATGATTGGCCAGCAACGCCAGCCGGTGGCCGTAGCGGAAGCTGAAGCTGAGGGTGTGCTGCTGCGGTTCGTCAAATTCTTCCCGGAACCGTTTCAGAATGAATTCCGGCTTCGCGCCGCGGAACTCGTAGATGGTCTGGTCCGGATCGCCCACCACCGTCACCCGGGCCCGCTCTCCGGCCACGTAGCGCAGCAGCAGGTGTTGTATCTCGTTGGTGTCCTGGTACTCGTCCACCAGGATCAGATCCATCTTGTTGGCCACCAGTCGCTGCAGCGCCGGATTCTGGTGGATGGCCATCACCGGCTCATAGAGCATGTCGGCGTAACTGATCTGGCTGCGGGCCTTGCGCCATTGCTCGAAGCCATGAAACAGATCGATCAGGTAACGGTGGCGGTCGCTGTAACCCAGCTCCTCGAACACGATTTCTGCCGGCGACAGGGTGGTCTTGACCAGATCAATGAAGCAGGTGGCCGTCTCCACATATTCTTTCTTGTTGCGCCGTACCTCGTCGGCCAGCTCCTCCGGCACCAGCTGTCGGGTCAGCAGCCAGGCCTGGTACTGGATATCCTGATCGGTCAGCAGGGTGTCGGAGAATCCGGGCAGGTAACCCTCGCGGACAAAACGCCGGTACAGCCTCAGTCCCATGGCGTGATAGGTGCGGATTTCCGGCAGGGCCAGGCCGGCTTCCCGGGTGACGTCTCGCAGCTTGCGTTCAAAATCCACTCGGGCGCTGCGATTGAACATCAGCACCAGCATGCGTTGAGGATCATGTCCCTGTTCCAGCAGCCAGCGCAGGCGCCAGGCCAGAGTGGTGGTTTTGCCACTGCCAGCCACGGCCGTGATCATGGCGTGTTCGTGCCCCGCCGTGACAATGGCGCGTTGTTCGTCGGTAAGAAAGTCAGGGAGCGGTAAGGTCATGGCGCTATTCTAATCCGGCCCTGACATCAGGGTCACCCATCCCGCATAATGGGTCACATTCCGAATTCCCATGTAAGCAAAGGAAGGAGCAGCTGATGGCACTGGTCATAGATGAGTCCGTAAACGTACTGGGTGAAAAACTCGAGGCTTGTGGTCGCGACCCGCTGACCGGTTTTTACCGTGACGGATGCTGCAATACTGGTCCTGATGACCTGGGCAATCATACGGTGTGTACGGTGGTGACCGGGGATTTCCTGGAGTTCTCAAAAGCGGCCGGTAACGACCTGAGCACGCCGCGCCCGGAGTTCGGCTTTGCCGGTCTCAAGGCGGGCGATGCCTGGTGTCTGTGTGCCGGTCGCTGGCAGGAGGCTTTTGAGGCGGGTGTTGCGCCACGGGTCCGGTTGCGGGCAACCCATCAGGCCGCGCTGGAGATCTGTGCGCTGGCTGACCTGAAAAAACATTCCATGGATCTGAGCTGACATTCGTGGGGCGTCATTGACCCATGACCACACTGAAGCTGGCGGACTCTGGCCATGACCGCTGAGGGCGGCTGGCAGGACTGGCAGGTCAGCCTGGTCCGGGCTGGTGAGCGGCGGCTGGTGCTGATTGAAGGCGACCGCTCCCGGGGCCTGGTTCTGCTGAAGGGAATTCTGGCCCGGCTGGCGCCGACGCGGGGCCTGTGGAGTGGCCCTCCGGAGGACTGTCCG
>NZ_CAXBDN010000111.1:0-12813 GCF_963974375.1 uncultured Marinobacter sp. | reverse complement strand
GCGGGGTGGAGCAGTCTGGTAGCTCGTCGGGCTCATAACCCGAAGGTCGTAGGTTCGAATCCTGCCCCCGCTACCATATTAAAGAAAGGCAGATCAGTATCTTACTGGTCTGCCTTTTTTGCTTTCTGCTTAAGAAATTTTCTCCGTGCCCCTGCCGTGCCCTAGGCGTGCCAATTTCTAAACTCATGGTTTTGGCTCAGCTTCTAATTTGACCGTAACTCTTTTCGGGGCACGATGCTAACTCGGTGTGCCCCTTGGGAGAAAGTCAACGATAATGTGTCGCCAGGGTATCCATATCCTGCTCGATAAAGGTCTGGGTTACCTCCACCAGCTCCCCATCCGCTTCGTGGAAACCCACACCACGATCCCGAAGTCCATCAAGCACTTCCTCTTCTTTCTGGTGATAGACAAACGGAATCTGTGCAGCCTCTACCGTGGCGGCGTGCAGCATAGCTCTGCGCTGATCCTCCGTCAGACTACGCCATACATCCGCGTTAACATTGGTTCCGGCCGTCGTGAAAATGCCACCGGGCACTGCCATCGTGATATCGGTGACCGCCTCTGTCAGACCGAAATTATGAATCTCCGGGGCCGACAACACTATGCAGTCCACGACACCCTGACTCAGAGCTTAGTTCATTTCATTGGCGGACATGGTGATACCGACGCCACCCACGGATTCAACCCAGCGGGACCAGTTACCTGCGCCGACCCGCATACGCTTGCCCTTGAGGTCATCGAGACTTTTAACGGGGTTTCGGCACACAAGGCCATATCATTGTTGTTCCCGGCTAATCCGGTGAAGCCTTTCAGGACACTCGCAACCACTTTCTTGTTTTAAGGGTTTTATTATTATGAGTACGTAACTATTGCTACCAATACACGCTCCTTCATTATGGGCGTGGTTCGATCAATCCGCCCTCGCATGTAGCTTCTGCATACCCCGCAACCAGCGGTCGATATCCTCCGCCTTGGACCGATAGTAGGTCAGTACTTCCTCGTGGGGCAGGATCAGGAAACGCTCTTCCCGCAGACCATCCACGACGGTCTGGGCAACATCGTCAGCGGTCAATTCATGCCCGCCGGACATCAGCTCCTGCCGTACCTCGGAAGCGCTGCGAAACATCGGGGTGTCGACGGCACCCGGACACAGGCAACTCACGCCAATGCCCCGCGCGCCATACGTGATGGCGAGCCATTCAGCAAAGCTGACGGCAGCGTGTTTGGTGACCGCATAGGGAGCGTCAAACTGCGACAGCAGGCCAGCGGCGGATGCCGTATTCAGAAAGTAGCCGCTGCCACGATCCAGCATGCGGGGTATGAGCGTTCGTGCGGCATGCACATGGGCCATCAGGTTAACGTCCCAGGTCTGGTTCCAGACTTCATCCGGCAACTCGATGCCGCCGGGAACCGCGATGCCCGCGTTGGAGCAGAACAGGTCTATTGGCCCGTATCGATCCTCGGCTTCATCCACCAGCCGCACAATATCCGTGGGGAGACCGACGTCCACTTTTATCGCCAGGCCGGAGATGTCCTCTGCGACCCGTCTCGCCGCTTCAATATCCCGGTCGGCCACAACAACGCCCCTGGCGCCTTCGGCGGCAAAACGCCGCGCCATGGCCTCGCCAATACCGCTGGCCGCCCCAGTGACAACCACAACCTTATCGTTCAGCTCCACGGTTCAGCCTCCATCACATCCGCGCTCGGTATAGACGATCAGCTTCCCGGTGGCCCTGCGTTCCTTCAGGTCGATCAAGGCCCTGGCGGTATCTTCCAGCGGATAGCGCGCCGTGATCCGGGGGTTGATCCGGCCTTCGGCCAGCCATCCGGTCAGTTCATCCATCAGCTCACGGAACCGCTCTGGCTCCTTGTCCTGGAAGGCACCATAGAACACGCCGACCAGGGAGCAACCCTTGAGTAGGGTCAGGTTCAGGGGCAGCTTCGGAATCTCACCGGTGGTAAATCCGATCACCAGGAAGCGGCCGTTCCAGGCCATGCCACGCAGGGCCGGCTCACTGTACTCGCCGCCCACCGGATCGTAGACCACATCCACCCCCTGCCCGCCGGTCAGTTCACGGATACGGTCTTTCAGGTTTTCACTGCTGTAATTGATGGTTTCGTCGGCACCATGCTTGCGGCAGATTTCCAGCTTTTCGTCGGTGGATGCGGCGGCGATCACACGGGCGCCCATCACCTTGCCCAGCTCGATGGCCGCCAGGCCGGTCCCACCAGCGGCACCGAGCACCAACAGAGTTTCGCCTGGCTGCAGGTGGGCACGGTCCTTAAGGGCATAGTGGGTCGTGCCATAGGTGATGACCAGCGCCGCGCCAGCATCCATGCTGACGGCGTCCGGAAGTCGCACTACCTTGCGGGCTGGAACGGGTGTTTCCTCAGCAAATCCGCCCCAGCCGGGTATGCCGATCACCCGGTCACCGGGAGCAAAGCCTTCAACACCAGCTCCCACAGATTTGATAGTGCCGGCCACCTCGCCGCCAGGCACGAAGGGAAAAGGCCTCTTGAACTGGTACTTGCCCTCGATAATCAGCGTATCGGGGAAATTGGCGGCACAGGAATGTACCGAGATAATCATCTCACCCTCCGCCGGTTCCAGAGAGGGCACATCCTCCACGGTCAGCGCTTCGGGCGGTCCGTATTGCTTGCATAGAACCGCTTTCATGTCGTGATATTCCCCTGTTGCATGGTCATGAGATTGTTCGGGATGGTCTCCTGTGACTCTAGGCTGCTATCAGGCGGGGTTCTTGTGCTGACTGGCTGCACCGGACAGGAAATCGGGATAGGGGGGAACCAATAGGTTCCGCCCCTCCCACACCACCTGGCATGCGGGTCCGCACCAGGCGGTTCGAGAAGTTGAGGCTTCACGAGAGTCGCGGCACGCTCAACCGATCGAAGTAGGCAATCGTCAGCACACTGTAGTGGTCAACTAATCCCGGTCAGCTGGCCTTCCGTGTCGCCAAAGGTGGCAATACCAAAAGTGACAGTACCCCTGTTATGGACGAAGACGAAATGATTCGAAAAGTGACTCGGCAAGGTTATCGGGTTCGAGCCCGTACAGAGAAGTCACCCACCCGGGGAGGTCGCGCCGGTCTTTACGCGACTGATGAGCGGGCAATCCGATCCTGGGAGCAAATTGAAAGCGGAGAAGTACACGCATGATAATGGGCGAACTGAAAAGCAAGATGGATAAGCTCTGGAAAGTGTTTTGAACCTCTGGCATTGCCAACCCGTTAACATCGACTCACCAGAAATCCGCACTCTAATGGAACAACTGGGGTCGCCAGGCATCGCACCGACACCCCAGTAAAGCGTCCCTCCTGGCGGTATTGGCGAGATTGTGATGGAAGCCACGGGTGATCGGTATCTGGTCACTTCTTATCGAATCCATCCCGAACGCTTATGGCTACCGGCCAAACCCGAAATTTCACACCTTCAATGCCCGCAGTGACCAGCGGCCCACTCTGGAAGAATAAGGTCAAATAAACCCAGTTTTGGACAATTGCGATGTCGTATAGTGGTCCGACTCATAACCGCCCCCGCTACCATATTAAAGAAAGGCAGATCAGTATCTTACTGATCTGCCTTTTTTGCGTTTGGGATAGGTGAAATCCCCTGTGACGTATAGGTGCCAAAGTCGGTGACAATGATTTTTGACTCAGGCTCCGTAAGGGTCACAGGTCATTTCTTTTCCCACGCCGTACACGTGCCACGTACGGGCCCCGGGGATATCCCATGTCAGGAGTACCTCCTTGAATAAAGCAATGGCTGTCTTGTCAGCGGCAATGTTGTTGTCTCCGGGGCTGGTATGGGCAAACCCGGATCAAACCCTGAATCTGATCGCACACCCGATCGGCTACGCCGCCATCGTGATTTTTGTCATCGCCTACATCCTGGTGATGTTGGAAGAGAAAATTCATCTGGCGAAATCCAAGCCTATGCTGCTTGCGGCGGGGCTGATCTGGATTCTGGTGGCCTGGATCTATCGTGGCACCGGAAGCAATGGAGAGGTGGAAGCCGCTATCCGGCACAACTTTCTGGAATACGCGGAATTATTCTTCTTCCTGCTGGTAGCCATGACCTACATAAATGCCATGCTGGAGCGGGGTGTATTTGATCAACTGCGTATCTGGTTACTTGGCAAAGGCTACGGCTACCGTCAGTTATTCTGGATTACCGGGATACTTGCGTTCTGCATTTCACCGGTGGCGGATAACCTCACCACGGCATTGATAATGTGTGCGGTGGTTCTGGCTGTGGGTCGTGACAGCGCCCGGTTTGTATCACTTTCCTGTATCAACATTGTAGTGGGAGCAAACGCGGGTGGCGCCTTCAGTCCGTTTGGCGACATAACCACACTCATGGTGTGGCAAAAAGGCATTCTTCCCTTTCAGGACTTTTTCCAGTTGTTCCTGCCCGCAGTAGTCAACTTCCTGGTGCCTGCGACTCTTATGCATTTTGCCTTGCCCAATGGAAAACCAGGCCAGCCTGAGACCTATGACAAGGTTATACGCCCGGGTGGACTGACAATCTGTGCCCTGTTTCTGCTGACTATTGCTACTGCGATCAGTTTCCACCAATTTCTGCACATTCCGCCTGTTTTTGGCATGATGACCGGGCTTGGCTATCTCAAGTTGTTTGGTTTCTACCTTAAACGGCACGAGGAGTATCACTGGAACGAAGGCTCTGAAACGCCTCCCGGAGACAGTCCTGCCGGTCGTGGTTTCAATGTGTTTTCCCACATTGCGAGGGCCGAGTGGGATACGTTGTTCTTCTTTTACGGGGTTATCATGGCTGTGGGCGGTCTCGGCTTTATCGGTTACCTTGGCATTGTTTCTACAACGCTTTACGGCGACCTGGGGCCCACCTTTGCCAATGCGATGATTGGTGTTATTTCTGCGTTGGTGGACAACATTCCGGTGATGTTTGCAGTATTGACCATGAATCCGGACATGCCGGATTACCAGTGGCTTCTGGTTACACTTACAGCTGGCGTTGGCGGCAGTTTGCTCTCCATAGGCTCAGCCGCCGGGGTTGCACTGATGGGGCAGGCGAGAGGTCAATACACGTTTCTCAGCCATCTGAAGTGGACGCCTGCTATTGCTTTGGGTTACGTGGCCAGCATCGGTGTGCATCTTCTGCTTAACGGCTAGGATGGGGCACCGGTGTCTGGGTTGGAAGCTCTTTACTCGATATGTTATCCAGAGAGACAGTCCATGTGCGGCCGCTACAACGTAACAGACTCACCGGAAGTGCAGGACCTGATGGCCGAACTGGGTCTGTCGGCCGCAGCACCCCGGCCACAACTGGATGTGCCGCCTGGGGGCACTGGAGAATTTGTGATTGAAGTTGGAGGCGATCGCTATCTGGAGCCGGGCATCTGGTCATTGCTGATCGAACCCCGGCCGGATGGACATGGCTATCGGCCAAACCCGAAGTTTAATACCTTCAACGCCCGCAGCGACCGGCTTACCAGCAGTCCCTTGTGGAAACAGGTGTACCCCTCACACCGGTGTATCATTCCGGTCAGTGCCTTTCACGAGTGGCAAGGCAAGCAGGTCTATAACATTCATCCTCTGAATGAGGCTACAGCCCTGGCCGGGTTGTGGCAGTCCTGGCATTTCGGGGAGGAGCAGGTCAGCTCTTTTACTGTGATTACCTTGCCGCCTCATCCCAGATTCAGTCACATCCATTCCAAAAGCATTCCACTGATGCTCAGACCCGCTGATTTTGACCACTGGCTTGACCCGGATTTCGGACATACGGAAGCTTTTACCGAGCTGATGAAAGCCCATATTCCGGCGCCATTGGTTTGTGAGCCTGTTCGAAGTACCAGGAATCTTGAGCCTGTGGGGCAGGTTGAACTGCTTGAGGCGGATTGATGTGAGCTTTTGACGCAGGTTGATCTCCGGCAATCCAGTACACCAAGGAATTCAATCTGGTTCGGGTTTACTGGAATAGGGAGGAGTGAGATCCGGACAACCGGATGGTCAACCGTACTACGGAAAAGGGTCGAAATTACGACCCCCACCGGCTCAGGACTCTTGAGGTTGCTACAAGGACGGGTTGATGGGCGTGGCCTCGACCCGCGCCACCAGCTCATCCAGGCCGGGCTCGTCCAGAGTAGCCGGTTCCAGGCTATATCAAGTTTTACTCCTTCAAAAGCCGTCTCAGTACTTTGCCGGCGCCAGTCGCAGGCAAGGACTCACGGAACTCGATCATGCGTGGGTACTTGTAAGCGGCCATATTGTCCTTAGCCCAGTCAATCAGTTGTTGTTCGGTAACCTGATCTTTATGGTCAGGATGGGGCACAACCACAAGCTTGACGGTTTCTCCACGTTTATCGTCCGGCACGCCAATGGCTGCGCACTGCTTTATGGCCGGGTGGCGCAGCATCAGGGCTTCAACATCCTCCGGGAAGACGCTGTAACCGGAACACTTGATCATTTCCTTGATGCGTCCGGTAAAGAAGAGGTAACCATCTTCGTCAAAATGTCCCACGTCACCGGTGTGAACCCAGCCGCCCCGGAGCGTTTCTTCAGTCGCTTCGGGTCGTTTCCAGTATCCCTTGAAGACACCCCGGTTGCGTATGACGATCTCACCACTCTTGCCGGCGGGTAAGGGCTTCCCGGTTTTGATCTCCAGTATGCGAATCTCGTTCTCCGGCATGGGAATGCCGCAGCTACCCCATTTGATTCGCTCTTTGGGCATGAAGGTGTCTGAGGTATGGGTTTCACTCAAACCGAAGGCCGCCTCGTGAATCTGGCAACCTGTCAGAGCTTTCCACTCCTCCGCCAGCTTTTCAGTCACGGGGATACCAAAGCTGGTGGCAGGATTGTTCCGTATGCACTTCAGATCTCGTTGATGAATACCTGGCATGTCCAGAATCGCCCGCAGCATCGGGGCAATGCTGTACCACATGTCACAGCGATAGACTTCGAAAGCCCGAACCACCGCTTCCGGATCAAACCTCGGCATGATCACGGTGGTGCGACGGGTATAGACCGGCATGTAAACGCCTGAGTTCATGCCGGCTATGTGGCAGAAGGGAGCAACGGCCAATGAGCAGCCGTCGGGCTCTACCCGGTTCGCCATCATTGAGGCAGCGGTTTTGTAGAGCGCGCTGCCAAAGGTCAGCATCGCGCCCTTGGGGCGACCGGTCGTCCCGGAGGTGAACGTCATCAGGGATATGTCGTTCCAGAGATCGATGGGCTCAGCTTCCGCGAGTGGCTGGTAATCCATCAGAATACGAGCGAGATCCACCGCGCTTCCCTCTACCGGATGCCGTTCCAGGAGGAAACCTGGCACCTCCAGAGTCGGCTTTTCTGGCAGATAGTCTGCGTAGGCGGTTGAGACCACTACAGCCAGGTCGGGGATGTTGTGCTGAACACGCTGCACCGTCGCCAACAGATCTTCGCCCACTATTACCGCGCGAGTCTCAGCATTGCTGAGTTGATACTCCACCTCGGCGTCCTTGTACTGGGGGTTCAGTGGCGAGACGATGGCTCCGATCATCTGGATTGCGTAATGGGCAATCGGGTACTGGGGGCAGTTCTGCATGTACAGACCCACACGGTCCCCTTTGTTAATGCCTTTTTCTTTCAGGAAGGCGGCCAGCTTCCTGACAGACTGCCCCAACTCCTTCCAGGTTACTGTTCTTCCGAAGAAGATATAGGCTGCGCGATCGGATATCTCTCGCTCGTTATCAAAGAGGTACTCGTGAATGGGTTTATCACCACCACGATAAATCACCTCCCGGGATAATCCGGGTGGCCAGTAGCCGGTATGCCTGCTTGTCGCGTTGTTCATGAAATCCTCACTCATCTTTCAGTAAGCGGCGGAGGACTTTGCCAGCCCCGGTGGCGGGCAGCGAATCCCTGAATTCGACGAATCTGGGATATTTGTAGGCCGCCATGTTCTCTTTTGCCCAGTCGATGATGTCCTGCTCGCTCACTTTCCCCTGATAATCGGGCTTGAGTACCACAAAGAGTTTGACGGTTTCGCCCCGGTTTTCGTCCGGTATGCCCACTGCGGCGGACTGAGCGACGGCGGGGTGATTCAGCATCAGGGCTTCGACGTCTTCCGGGAACACGCTGTAACCTGAGCACTTGATCATCTCTTTGATACGCCCGGTGAAAAACAGATAGCCGTCCTTGTCGAAATGCCCGACGTCGCCGGTATAGACCCACCCGTTGCGCAAGGTTTCGTCGGTGGCCTCCGGTCGCTGCCAATAGCCCCTGAAGACATAGGCGTTGCCAACCACGATTTCGCCGGATTCTCCGTCAGGCTGTTCGTCGCCGGATTCCAGGTTGATGATGCGGATATCATTCCCTGGCATGGGTTTGCCACAGGTGCCCCAATGGATAGCCTCCCGCGGCATGTAGGTGTCCATGGTATGGGTTTCACTCAGTCCGTAGGATGCCTTGTGCATCTGGCAACCGGTGATCGCTTTCCATTCCTCCGCGAGAGTTTCCGTCACGGGGATACCAAAGCTGGTGGCAGGGTTAAAGCGGAGTGATCGCAGATTGCGCGACTGAATGTCCGGCAGGCTCAGGATGGCCCGGTTCATCGGGGCAATGCTGTACCACATGTCGACCTTGTAGGTTTCGATGGCTTTAACGGTCGTTTCCGGATCGAAGCGGGGCAGGATCACCGTCGTCCAGCGTCCATAAACCCCTGCGTAGACACCCAGGCACATACCGGCGATATGACAGAAGGGCGCGATCGCCAATGAGATGGAGGCTTCGTCCAGTCCGTTGGATTGAAACAGTGCGGCTGTCTTGAAGGTCGCCGCACCCACCGGCAGCATGGCACCCTTGGGTCGTCCCGTTGTTCCAGAGGTGAACGTCATCAGCGCGATGTCGTTTTCGAAGTCCACCTGTTCCGGTTTATCGATCGGCTGCGACCGTTCAATGGCATCTGCCATGTCCGTGGTGTTATCCGGCACAGGGTAAACCCGCGCCAGATCTTCCGGAACAGGCAGTGTTGGATTCTGGGGCAGGTAGTCGGCGTAACGGGTAGTAATGACCAGGTTCAGCTTCTGCAGCTTTTCTCTGACCGCTTCAACCATGGGATAAAGGTCGGTGCCACAGATCACGGCCTTTGCATCGGCGTTGTCCAGCTGGTATTCAACTTCCGCTGCCTTGTATTGTGGATTAAGCGGTGTGATCACGGCTCCCAACATCTGTATGGCGTAGTGGGCAATGATGTACTGCGGGCAGTTTTGCAGATACAGCCCGACATGGTCACCTTTGCGGATACCGTTGGCCTGCAGATAGCCGGCGAATCTTTTAGTGGACTCAGCCAGCTCGCGCCAGGTGATTTCGTGGCCATAGTAAATATAGGCGGCCTGGTCGGGGGCCTCACTGGCGTTGAGCAGCAGGTAATCGTGCATTGGCCTAAGGCCATTGCGATACACTACTTGTTTGGCCGCTTCAGCAAAATGGTCGTTGGAGAGGCGCATAGACGCTTGTTCCTTATTCTTGTGATTAGGTGCCAGTGGTCAAAGACCTTTCATGGTCGGGTCAAGGGCAACTCGTAAGGATTCACCCAGTGTGTTGAAGGTCAATGCCGTAATCATGATCATGAAACCTGGTGCGTACATTTGGGCTGGCGATATTTCCATATACATGTAAGCCCGGGCCAGCATTTGTCCCCAGCTGGGATCGGGTGGCTGGACACCGAGTCCCAGGAAACTGAGGCTGGCCTCAGCCAGCAGGGCCACGGCCAGAAGCAGGGTGCATTGCACGATGACCGGTTGAATTGCATTCGGAGTCACATGTTTGATCAACAGCCGGGTGGTTGACGCACCAAAGCAGCGGGCGGCATCAACATAGAGCTCCTCCCTGACCACCAGGGTTCTGGCCCGTATCAGGCGGGCAAGGTGAGGAGAAAATACGATGCCAACGGATATCATGGCGTTGGTGAGGCCAATACCCATCGCCCCTGTCACCGCAACCGCCAGTACGATAGCGGGGAATGAAAGCAGGGTGTCGATGACGCGACTGATTCCAACGTCAACCCAGCCTCCGGTAAAGCCTGCAAACAATCCAATGGGAACCCCGATCAACAGGGCAATACCCACCGCCAGAAAGGCTGCATAGATGGACTTTGAGGCACCATGGATAAGGCGGCTCATGACATCGCGGCCCAGATCATCGGTACCGAGCCAGTGTTCAGCACTGGGGTCCATCAGCATTTTGCTGAAGTCCTGCTCTGTTGGCGAATGTGGTGCAATCCAGGGAGCAAAAACGGCAATGCCAATGATGAGGGACAGCACCAGAAGACTTGCTGCTCCTCGCTTATCGCGGCGGCACCACTGTCCAAACTTGCTGAACAGCGAGTCTTCTCTGGTCGCCATATCAAGTGTTTGAGTAGTCATACCTGTGTAATCCTTGGGTCCAGAACCGTGTACAGCACGTCAGTAACCAGGTTGACGAGGATCACCGTTACCACCATGGCAAGCACTGCGCCCTGAACAACCGGGAAGTCACCTTCCAGTACGGCTTTGACTATGGTGTTGCCCATGCCGGGAATGGCAAAGACAGTTTCAACCACGACAGTGGCGGCCAATGCCTTGTTGAAGAGCAGGCTGATAACGGTCAGCAGATTCACACTTACGTTCTTGAGTCCGTGCTTCCAGAGAATGACGGAGGGCGAAAGCCCTTTGGCATGCAAGGTGCGCACGTGTTGCGAACTGTGGATTTCCACCAGGGAGCTTCTGAGCTGGCGCGCTACTTCAGCAATACCATTTGTGCACAGGGCAACGGCCGGCAAGGTTGCGAACCAGAGGGCCGCAGTGAAGCTTACGCCGGGACTGGTAAAGCCTGTCGCAGGAAACCAGTTCCAGGTGAGCGCAAAAATCGAGACCAGCACCATACCGAGCCAGAAGTTGGGTACGGCGACACCGAGAGAGGACGCCCCCATTATGGCGCCGTCCAGGCGGGAGTTAGGTCTGCTGGACGCGAGGATGCCGAGAGGAACACCAATCAATACTGAGAGAATGACGGCATACACGACGATGAACAGAGTGTTCGGGAAAACTCTTGATATGGTGTCCAGTACTGGCTCACCACTGAGCAGTGACTGACCAAAGTCACCCTGCACCGCGCTCAGCAACCAATTGCCGTATTGAACGAGAAAGGGTTGATTCAGGCCATACAGTTCACGAATTTCCTGAATCCGCTCTTCGGTGGCGTTTTCACCGGCAATAGTAATGGCAATATCGCCAGGTACCAGTTTCAGTAATGAAAACACCAGGAAGGTGGCAAGAATCATGATCGGAATCGCCTGAACCAGGCGATTCAGCAACATGAGTTGTTTAGTCCGGGACATCATTATCGGTCCGATGTGGGTGGTAACAGACATCAGTTGGGCAGGAGTTCGTGGCGTTCAGCCACGGTACTCATGCCCATCCGACCAATGGCTTCAGCTTTCCAGATAAACGTGCTCGAACTTGGGTTTGCCAAGAAGATTCGTCTGCAGGTTCTGGACTTTGTCAGTGGCTGCCATGATGTCCTCACGGAATGCGAGGGGAACCACCAGCGCGTTCTCCATCACCAACTGCTGAACAGTCGAGAAAGCCTTTTTCCGTTCCGCAATGTTATCGGTGCTGCGCGAAGCACTCACGGCTTCCATGAGGCCCTCCGGCGGCTCCACCTTGCCCGCGTTGAAGTAGGAGTTGGCTGCATAGAGCAACCCATAGGTCAGAGAAGGATCTGGACGCCCTGTCCATGCGGATACCAGGAAATCACCTTCGCCGCGCGCAAAATAGGCTGCCGACATGTCCGGTATCGTTCCGGTCTTGAAACGACCCCGAATACCGACTGCCGCCAGCATGCTCATGATGATTTCCTGCCGTTGCACCGACCCCTGCTCGTTGTAACCGCGCATATCCAGCTCAATTCCATCCGGGAAACCTGCTTCAGCCAGTAGCTGGCGGGCTTTATCCGGGTCATAGGAGTAAAGCTTGGCTACCTCTGCATCGTAAGCCCAGTGCGAGGAGGGCAGGTTCATGTAGGCGGGCTCGCCGGCACCGTGCATGGAGGCTTTCACCAGGGCGTCACGGTCAATCGCGTAGTTCAGAGCCTGGCGAACCTTGACGTTGCTTAGCGGGCCTTTTGCCTGGTTCAGATATATCTGGTAACAGTAAACTGTTGCACCGTAGATGCCCCGGGCAGAGCCGCCACGTTCAATCAGTGGCTTCTGACGCCCTTCGAGCTGGTAGGCCAGGTCATTCTGTCCGGACATGACCGAGCGCAGGCGTGTAGAGCTGTCGGTGATAATCCGGAAGTCGATACCATCGATCAGTGGACGTTCATCATCCCAGTAATCCGGGTTGCGTTTCACCACAATCCGGTCACCGTCGTTCCATTCGACAAATTGCATTGGGCCAGCCCCAACCGGGTTGCGATCAGAGGTATCTCCAAATTTTTCGATGGAGGTGGGCGAAACCATCATGCCGGCACGGTCCGACAGAACCAGGGGCAATGAGGTATCCGGGTTCTTGAGGTGAATGGTGACCTGATAGGGTCCGGTCACTTCAACACTTTCTACAGAACCCAGGTCCGAACGAATATTGGATCGCTCGTCCGTGCGGTTGCGTTCAAGGTTGAATCTGACCGCCTCAGCATCCAGCGTGGTGCCATCGTGGAACCTGACACCCTCTCGGAGGTGAAGAACGAGGGTTTCAGGGTTCGGGTATTCCCAGCTCATTGCCAGGCCTGGCCGTGCCTCCAGAGTGTCGTAATCCCATTCTACGAGGGTGGCGAAAATCGGGTACAGGAAAACGTGATCCGTGCC
>NZ_CAXBDN010000110.1:0-12999 GCF_963974375.1 uncultured Marinobacter sp. | reverse complement strand
ATCAGGGTTCACGCCTGGCGGCAGCAATCTGACCCCGGACGCCCGGCCGATGCCGGGCGCTTTTCACAAAACGCAGAACTGGTGACCATGGCGGGGCATTCGGACTGGCTAAATTTCCGGTAACTATTCACACTGACAGATGTTCAAGCCGACAGATGATCTCAGCAAACCCTGGTCAGCCCGACGGCTGGCTATCTCGTTCACGGATACTCTCGTTGGAAGGATCTCGTGAGCCGTCCCGGTAAGTTGTTCAGGAGTGTTTGATGGCATTGGTCGACCCGTCTGCCGATGGTTACGCTGCAGTATTTCTGATGGAAGGCACCGACGTGGCCCGCCAGATGCGGGCGACCGAGTTTGATGCTTTCCTCGATGGCTACGTAGGCCTGTCTGACCTTGCCGATACGGACGTGCGCGCGGTTTTTGTCCAGATGGGCAACGACCTGCTGGTCAGGGCGCTGGTGTTTTTCCGGATTTATTTTGACGATGAAGGCCGGGCCGACGGGCACTGGGATATCCCGGTAGATGTACTGGCAGGTAAGGGCTCCAGTGGACCGGACATGGGGGCTGGCCCCATTCGTCTGGTCTGCCGCAGTCGTTGTCCCGATGCGAAGTACACGGATGAGCTCTGGGATCCGGAAATGACTCCCGGTGCCAACCACTTCCAGTCCATTCGCAAGGCGGTCGAGGCGAATCACCTGAAGTATCGGCGCAAGGCGCCGGTTTCGGACGATCACATTCCCGTGGTGCGCACCTTGCTGGGCAAGCCGGACGCAGAGGTGGCCGCCCGGGAAGCCGCCGCCCAGCGGAATCGTCTTGCCGGGATGATCCGGGAACAGCGCCTGCGGATCAAAACCATGCAGAGCGCCCATCAGGATGCCATTGCCTCGTTGCAGCGCGGGCACCGGCTGGAGCACCGGGCCGAGCAGGCAGAGTTCAAGGAGCTCGAGCGAAAGCTGGAGCGTCAGCGTCTGGAAACCAGCAAGGTCAAAAAGCGCCTTGTACGCCGAGATGAGCAACTGGCGGGCCTGCAGCAGCAACTCGATCAGGTCCGGGCGGCCACCACCGGCGTCAATGAGGCCGCTGAGGCCGAAGTGGTCTTGCTGCGTGAGCAACTGGACCGCAAGCAGCGTGAACTGGAGGCCCAGACCCGAACCGCCCGGGACCTGGAGTCGGAACTGAACCGGATTCGCAGCGAACAGCCGGATGAAGACTCACTGATCTACCAGTTGCAGCAACAGAAGGTCTTTGTGGTGGGCTACCACGCCGGCGTCGGGCATATCACGCTGCCATTCGGTGATCTGCAGCGGTACTTCTCTAACCCGGTGGCCTACGCGGCGGACAAGTGTGGGCTGACCGAAGGTGCCTATCGCAAATGGCTTGACCACTACGAAAATCCGGTGTGTCGTGAGGTCGGCGATAACCCGGAAGACTGCTGTGGCCAGCCCGTGATGCGGGTCAGTCAGCCTGCTGATTTCCAGCCGGGAATCGACGATCGCTGCGAAGTTCATGGCGCCGGCATTGCCTGAGCAGGCCCTGGCGGACAATCTTTTTCAGAATCGGTCCGTAATTCGTTAAGATGGTGTGACGAAACGTGCATCAACGAACGACTTTCACAGGACTCTTCATGGATCAGTTCAGGAATATCGGTGTTATTGGCCGCATGGGTAGCGTCAAGGTGGTTGAAACCCTGCGCCAGCTCAAGAGCTACCTGCTCAATGAGAACTACCAGGTCATTCTTGAACAGGATACCTCTGCCATGCTCCCGGGCCACGGTTTGCAGGTGGCCAGCAAGAAGCTGATGGGTGAGATCTGTGATCTGGTGATCGTGGTGGGCGGCGATGGCAGTCTGCTGGGTGCCGCCAGGGAGCTGGCCAAATCGAAAGTGCCGGTACTGGGGGTCAATCGTGGCCGTCTCGGTTTTCTGACCGATATTTCTCCTGCAGATCTGGAAGAAAAGCTGGGCAAGGTCCTGCAGGGCGAGTACATCGAGGAGCAGCGCTTCCTGCTGGACGGTAACCTGGAACGGGACGGCCAGCCTCTGGGCTATGGCAGCGCCTTGAACGATGTGGTGCTGCACCCTGGCAAATCTACCCGGATGATTGGTTTTGACCTCTATATTGACGGTCATTTCGTATACAGTCAGCGCTCGGACGGGCTTATCGTGGCGACGCCCACCGGCTCCACCGCCTATTCACTGTCAGCCGGCGGGCCAATCATGCATCCCAAGCTGGACGCCGTAGTGCTGGTGCCAATGTTCCCCCACACCCTCAGCAGCCGTCCTATCGTTGTGGATGGCAAAAGCGAGATCAAGCTGGTGATCGGAGACACCAACGAAACCTATCCGCAAATCAGCTTCGATGGCCAGATGGACATCGCCTGCGCCCCCGGTGACATCATCCGGATTACCAAAAAGCCGTTCAAGGTCCGCCTGATCCACCCGAAAGACCACAACTTCTACGCCACCTGCAGAGAAAAACTGGGCTGGGCGAGTGAGATAGCAGCGAGTTAATCATGGCTACGATACGGAAGGCCTGCCGAGGCTACGACATCATCGGTGACATACACGGCTGCGCCAGAACCCTGGAAAATCTGCTGGAGCAAATGGGCTATAGCAAGCGCAACGGGGTGTTTCAGCATCCTCAGCGCCAGGCTGTCTTTATCGGTGACATTATCGACCGGGGTCCCCGCATCCGCGAGGCACTGCACCTGGTGCGGGATATGGTGGAGCATGGCTCCGCCAGAATTGTCATGGGTAACCACGAATACAATGCCCTGGGCTATTGCACCCGGGCCCGGCCGGGTAGCGGTCAGCAGTGGTTGCGGGAGCATAACGCCCGCCATGACCGGCTGATCCGCGAAACGCTGGAGCAGTTTGATCACTACCCCCATGAATGGAACGAATTTCTTGAATGGTTCTACACCATACCGTTGTTCATTGAGGATGATGATTTCCGGGTGGTACATGCCTGCTGGGATGAAAAACTGATCCGTCAGTTCGAGGCCAGCCAGGGTGGGACTACCATTGACGAAGATTTCCTGCATGCGTCTTCCGCTATCGAGTCTTTTGCGGGTCAGGTTATGGATACCCTGCTGCGGGGAACCGACCTCATTCTTCCTGATGGCATGACCATCACCAGCAAGGATGGTTATACCCGCCGCTTCTTCCGCACCAAATTCTGGGCAGAAGACCCGAAGACCTATGCCGACGTCGTGTTCCAGCCCGACCCGCTGCCGGAGGATGTGGCCCGCAGGAAGCTCAGTGAAGACGAGCTGAAGCAGATTCTCGAGTACCCGCTGAGTGCACCGCCGGTTTTTGTCGGTCATTACTGGATGGAGGGTACGCCCGCGCCCCTGAAAGCGAATGTGGCCTGTATCGACTACAGCGCGGTCAAATATGGCAAATTGGTGGCTTACCGGATGGACGGCGAACGAGTGCTCTCCAGGGACAAATTTGTTTCTGTGGATGTCGAGCGGCCGGAACTGGTGACATCATCGCGCACCGAAGACAGCGTAGCGAGGTAAGGCTGGTGTTCCGCATCAAACAACTGGCAGGGGATATGGATCTGGCCGGCTTCAGCCGCTGGCTGGATCAGCAGGGTGTGCAGCACCGGATCACCGAAGAAGGCGGGGATCAGGTGCTCTGGCTGGCACAGGCTGAGCACACCGACCCGGTTCTCGCGGCACTGGAGCAGTATATGGCACGGGAAGACGTGCGGGATGCGGTCGATGAGGCCGGCCGTGCCCCGGTGACCGGCGGCCGATGGCAGCCTTCTCCGGGGCATGCACCGGTAGTGCTGGGCATCATCATTATTGCCGGCCTGCTGGCCTGGGTCACCGGACTGGGTAGCAGTGAACTGGCGCTGTGGCTGACCTATACCGATCCCCAGGCGTTCCCCTGGCAGAGCTTCGTGCAGCGGCTCGATGCCCTGGCGCAGACGCTTGCCTCGGGCCAGGTGTGGCGGCTGATTACTCCGGATTTTCTGCATTTCAGCTGGATGCACATTATTTTCAATGCGGTGATGCTCTGGTTTCTGGGCAGTCAGGTGGAGTGGTTCGACGGGCGCGGGCGCTTTCTGGCCCTGTTCGTGGTGACCAGTCTGCTGTCCAACACCTTGCAGTATCTGGTATCCGGTCCCTTGTTCGGTGGCTTGTCCGGAGTTGTGTACGGTGTGCTCGGGTATTGCTGGCTGAGTCAGCAACGCAGAGCACGATTCCAGTTCCCGCCGGCGCTGGTGGTGTTTGCGATGGTGTGGATGCTGATCGGCTTTACGCCGCTGCCAGAGTGGATCGGCATCGGGCGCATGGCCAACGAGGCCCATCTCGGAGGCTTTATCGGTGGCCTGCTGATGGCGCTGGTGATGGCGCCAGGGCGTCCGGTCAGGGCATAAAAAAGCCCCGCCAGAGGCGGGGCATGAAAAGAGCTCTGAAGCTCCTGATGAGAGAGACCAAATGCTAACGACCGTTGTCATTTGGTGAGGTAATGATAATCATTTACGTTTAAGTCTGTCAAATGCTTTGCGGGGTTATTTTTATGACTTACGAAGAATTAATCGAGCGACTTGATCCTGCGGTATACCAGAGCCTGCGCCGTGCGGTAGAACTGGGAAAATGGCCGGATGGCCGCAAGGTGCCGGCAGAGCAGCGCGAAATCTGTATGCAGGCGGTTATTTACTACGAGCAAGCCCATAATATTCCGGAAAACCAGCGGGTCGGCTTTATTGATCGCAGTCGCAGTGATGGCAGTACCTGTGGTCCGGATGACGGCGTTGATACCATTCGGATTCTGAGTTGAGGTGGCTTTGAGCACAACCATTGATGTAACCGGGCGACTGTCCAAAATGCCGGTAACCCAATCCAGCCCGGTGGACTATACCCTCAGGGTGGGGGATCACCAGGTGGCACTGAATCCGCTTCTGGGGCAGCAGATCGACATTGAGTACACGGGCGAAATCCGCTGTGTTCACTGCGACCGGAAAACCAGCAAAAGTTTCAATCAGGGCTTCTGTTTCCCCTGTTTCAAACGGTTGGCAGCCTGTGACAGCTGCATCATGAGCCCTGAGAAATGCCATTATCACCTTGGTACCTGTCGCGAACCGGAATGGGGTGAAACTCACTGCATGACGGGTCATGTGGTGTATCTGGCCAATTCGTCAGGTCTTAAAGTAGGCATTACCCGGGCCAGCCAGGTGCCGACCCGCTGGATCGATCAGGGTGCCGTCGCTGCTATCCCCATGCTGCGGGTGGCTACCCGATACCTGGCGGGGCTGGTAGAAGTCGCCTGCAAGCAGCACGTTGCGGACCGGACCAACTGGCGTACCATGCTCAAGGGTGAGGCACCGGAAGTGGACCTGATGGCCGAACGCGAGGCACTGTTGGCGAAGATTGAACCGGAACTTGAGCGTCTGGCGGCAGAGCATGGTGCCGGCTCGCTGGAGGCGTCGGCAGAACCGGTGTGGACGACGGACTATCCGGTTGTGGTGTGGCCGAAAACCGTCAAGACCCATAATCTCGACAAGGTTCCGCTGGCGTCGGGCGTGTTGCAGGGTATCAAGGGTCAATACCTGATACTGGACACCGGCGTTATCAATATTCGCAAATACACGGCGTATCAGGTGCGGGTAAGGGCCTGCCCGGCCTGAGCGGCCGGCGCGGAATCAGCAGGACCGTTGCTTCCGCCCGGGTTGATCGTCTTTTATCACCTGATACCGAAGACTGAGAGATTGCTATGCGCACAAGCCAGCCAAAAACCATTTATCTGAGCGACTACCGGGTACCGGATTACCTGGTGGACTTCGTGGACCTCCGCTTCGAGCTGTTTGAAGAAGGTGCCCGCGTGCACAGCACCCTCACGGTGCGCCGGAACCCCGCCGCTGAAGGCGCTGGTGGCCAACTGGAGCTGCACGGGGATTCGCTGAAGCTGCAGTCGGTACGCCTGAACAATCGCGAGCTGGCGCCGACCGCCTATGATGATCAGGGCGATTTGCTGGTGATTGCGGATGTGCCTGAAGAATTCGAGCTTTCTGTGGTGACCTGGATCGAGCCCCAGAACAACACCCGCCTTGAGGGTCTGTACAAGTCTTCGGCCATGTTCTGTACCCAGTGTGAGGCCGAGGGTTTCCGCTGTATTACCTTCTTCCCGGACCGGCCCGACGTGATGTCCCGTTATCGCACCCGGATCGAGGCCGACAAGGTCCGTTATCCGGTGCTGCTGTCCAATGGCAACGATGTGGATCGGGGTGATCTGGCTGACGGCCGTCATTTTGTTACCTGGGAAGATCCGTTCCCCAAGCCCAGTTATCTGTTTGCCCTGGTGGCCGGAGATCTGGTGGAGAAAGCGGATACCTTCACCACAATGTCGGGTCGGGACATCGCCCTGCGGATGTATGTCGAGCCTCGCAATGCCCAGAAATGTGAGTACGCGCTGGATTCTCTCAAACGAGCCATGCGCTGGGACGAGAAGGTGTACGGCCGGGAATACGACCTCGACATCTTCATGATCGTTGCAGTGGATGACTTCAACATGGGCGCCATGGAAAACAAGGGCCTCAATATTTTCAACTCGTCCTGCGTGCTGGCCCGTCCCGAATCGGAAACAGATGCGGCATTTCAGCGTATCGAAGCCATTGTGGCCCACGAATATTTCCACAACTGGTCCGGTAACCGGGTGACCTGCCGCGACTGGTTCCAGCTCAGTCTGAAAGAAGGGTTCACGGTGTTCCGTGATTCGCAGTTTTCCTCCGATATGGGCTCAGAAACGGTTCAGCGCATCGACAACGTCACCCTGTTGCGCACCGCGCAGTTTGCCGAAGACGGCGGCCCCATGGCACACCCGGTGCGGCCGGCGTCCTACATGGAAATCACCAACTTCTACACCCTGACCATTTATGAAAAAGGGGCTGAAGTAGTCAGAATGATTTACACCCTGCTGGGTCCGGATCTGTTCCGCAAGGGCAGTGATCTCTACTTCGAGCGTCACGATGGCCAGGCGGTCACCACCGATGATTTTGTGAAAGCCATGGAAGATGCCAGTGGCCGGGATCTCGAGCAGTTCCGGCTCTGGTACCACCAGGCGGGCACCCCCGTATTGACCGTGGAAGACCACTACGACGCGGATTCCCAGTGCTACCGGCTTTCCGTGCGACAACTGGTTCCGGATACACCCGGACAGACCGACAAGCAGCCGCAGCACATTCCGCTGGCCATCGGTCTGCTGGATAGCAAAGGCCGGGATCTGCCACTGAAGCTGACTGCGGAAGAGGCAGACGCGCCCTCAACCCGGGTGCTGGAGCTGAAGCAGGCAAGCCACACCTTCGACTTCTATGGCGTTACCGAACAGCCGGTGCCCTCTCTGCTGCGGCATTTCTCCGCTCCGGTCAGGGTTCACTACCCCTGGACCCGCGACCAGCTGACCTTCCTGATGAGCCACGACAGCGATGGCTTCAACCGCTGGGATGCGGGCCAGCGCCTGGCTGTTGATGTGATTCAGGAGCTCGCAAGCGGTGCCGGCACCGAGGTGGACGGACGCCTGGTTGATGCCTGTCGCACCTTGCTGACGGATGCCACGGCGGACCAGGCGCTGATTGCCAAGATGTTGCAGTTGCCAACCGAAGCCTATCTGATTGAACTGAGCGACGGCGCCGACGTCCAGGCGATCCATCAGGCTCGCACCCGGGTGCTCGACGTGCTGGCCAGTGAATTGCGGGATGACCTCCATGCCTGTTACCAGCGCCATCAGCCAGATACCGGGTATGAACTCACGCCCGAGGCTATTGCCGGTCGTAGCCTGCGCAACATGGCCCTGGCCTGGCTGTTACACATCGGTGATGAACAGGGTTGTCAGCTGGCGCTGGATCAGTTCCGCAATGCTACCAACATGACCGACCAGTCCGGCGCTTTACGGGCACTGGTCAACTCTTCATTTGCGGATGCCCGTGAGCAGGTGCTGGCCAGTTTCTATGAACGCTGGCAGGCCGACCCGCAGGTTGTGGAGCAATGGTTCTCGGTGCAGGCGTCCAGTCACAGTGCCGGCGACCTGCCGGCTGTACAGCGTCTGCTGGAACACCCGGCGTTCGACTGGAAAAATCCGAACAAGGTGCGCTCGGTGGTGGGTGCGTTTGCGGGTCAGAACCTCGCTCATTTCCACAATCAGGACGGTTCCGGCTATCGCTTCCTGGCCGAGGTGGTGCGCCGGCTTGACGACAGCAACCCGCAGATTGCCGCTCGCCTGGTCTCGCCACTGACCCGTTGGCGGAAGTTTGCACCGGTTCACAGCGATGCCATGCGGGAAGCACTGGAATCAATTCGTGACAAGGAAGGCCTGTCGCGGGATGTCTATGAGATTGTTCACAAAGGGCTTGCTGACTGAGGTCTGGCCCGGACAGGTTGCTTTTGCAGTTGCAGCTGGTTTACTGATGTTACAGCGGCTCTGACAGGGTACGAGGGAAGCATTCGGCAACTCGGTACCGAACTACATTGACGAAGAGGGAATCGTTTATGGCACTTTTCAAATCAAACCGGCTGAGAGCATCGGTGCTGGCTCTGGCCGCAACAGCAGGACTGGCTGCAGCCTCTTTCTCGCTGTCTGCCCAGGAACAGCGTTTCGTGACGATTGGCACCGGTGGTGTGACCGGCGTTTACTATCCGGCGGGTGGTGCCATCTGCCGGCTGGTGAATATGGATCGCAAGGAGCACGGTATTCGCTGTTCCGTTGAGGCCACCGGCGGATCGGTGTACAACCTCAATGCCATCGGTCAGGGCGAGCTGGATCTGGCGGTGGCACAGTCGGACTGGCAGTACCATGCCTATAACGGATCCTCCGAGTTTGAGGGGCGTGCAAACAAGAAGCTGCGGGCGGTGTTCTCCATGCACCCGGAGCCATTCACCGTGGTTGCCAGCAAGGATTCCGGTATCCGCAGGTTCGAGGATCTGGAAGGCAAGCGGGTTTCTGTGGGTAACCCTGGTTCAGGCCAGCGCGCCACGGCGGAAGTGCTGATGAACGCAATGGGCTGGGACATGGACAAGTTCCGGCAGGCCGCTGAATTGCGTGCCGCTGAGCAATCCCAGGCACTGTGTGATGGCAATATCGACGCCTTCTTCTACACCGTTGGTCATCCCTCCGGCGCCATCAAGGAAGCCACCACGTCCTGCGACAGCGTGATCGTGACAGTGGATAACGAAGCCACCCGGAAGCTGGTGGCCGATAACCCTTACTACCGGGTGGCAACCATTCCTGCGGGCATGTACCGCGGCAATGACGCAGACGTCACCACCTTCGGTGTCGCGGCCACCTTTGTGACCTCCGAAGATGTAGCCGATGACGTGGTCTACGCCGTGGTTCGGGCGGTTTTTGAGAACTTTGACAGCTTCAAGCGTCTGCATCCGGCCTTTGGCAATCTGGAAAAGGAAGAGATGGTGTCAGACGCTCTCAGTGTTCCGCTGCACCCGGGGGCTGAGCGTTACTATCGCGAAGCGGGCCTGATGGAATAACCAGCCTCACGCTGACTCCGGAGGCCGGGAACAGGACGTTGCCGGCCGCCGCTTTCGCTTTGTTGCACGGCACCGCCAAAGTGACCATGCGTAAAACCTTCCAGTGACCACAGGGAAACAGTCTATGCCCGGAAGCCCGCCGGATCTTCATCATGCCGATTCGTCTCGCCCGGGCGCGCCTGGACAGCCGGATCAGGTCCGGCAGGTATTACAGACGGAAACCGGGGGGCGGGCGCTGACGGGTCCGGTTGCCCGCGTGCTGTTTCTGGTGGCACTGGCGTGGTCGCTGTTCCAGTTATGGTACGCATCGCCGCTGCCATACATCATTGGTATTGGTGCCTTCAATTCCTCCGAAGCGCGCTCAATACATCTGGCCTTTGCCATCTTTCTGGCGTTTGTTTCGTTTCCGGCAATCAAGGGCCGGCACGACAACCACGTGCCTTTCTACGATTGGCTGCTGGCGTTTGCCGCTGCCTTTTCGGCTGCTTATCTGTACCTGTTTTACGACGGGCTGGCCCGCCGCCCCGGGGCACCGAACACCATGGATCTGGTGGTTGCCATCACCGGCCTTGTGTTGCTGCTGGAGGCAACCCGGCGGGCACTGGGATTGCCGCTGACGATTGTTGCCGCGGTCTTTATTGTCTATTCCCTGGCCGGCCCCTGGATGCCGGACGTTATCTCACACCGGGGTGCGAGCCTGAACAGGCTGGCTTCCCATCAATGGCTGGGTACCGAGGGTGTGTTCGGGGTACCTATCCGGGTTTCGGTCAGTTTCGTTTTTCTGTTCGTGCTGTTCGGGGCGCTGCTGGAACGGGCTGGCGCCGGTCAGTACTTTATTCAGGTCACCTACGCACTGCTGGGACATATGAGGGGCGGGCCGGCCAAGGCTGCCGTGGTATCCAGTGGTCTTTCGGGTGTGATTTCCGGGTCATCCATCGCCAATGTGGTCACCACCGGTACCTTTACCATTCCGCTGATGAAGCGGGTGGGCTTTCCGGCCACCAAGGCTGGGGCAATAGAGGTGGCGGCATCCACCAATGGCCAGCTGACACCGCCTGTCATGGGCGCCGCAGCATTCCTGATCATGGACTTTACCGGCGTGTCCTATCTTGAGGTGGTCAAGCACGCGATTCTGCCGGCGCTGATCTCCTACATCGCGCTGATCTACATTGTTCACCTGGAAGCGGTGAAGCTGAACATGAAAGGCATTCAGCGACCAGTGACCCAGACCCTGGCCCAGCGCCTGCTGAAGTGGGTGACCCTGCTGCTGGGGCTGATTGTTCTGACGCTCGCGGTTTACTACGGCATTGGCTGGATCAAGGTCTGGCTGGGTGACGCCGCCATCTGGCTGGTGGGCGCACTCACGATCCTGGCCTATGTGTTGCTGGTGCGCTATGCCGCCAGCACTCCCCCCATGGCAGATCTGGAGGAATTTGGTACGGAGACCCTGCCGCCGGTGGCAGAGACCGTCAAAAAGGGTCTGCACTTTCTGTTACCGGTGGTTGTGCTGGTGTGGTGTCTGGCAGTTGAGCAGTTTTCGGCATCGCTGTCGGCATTCTGGGCCACCCTGTTCATGATCTTTATCGTGGTAACCCAACGACCGTTGATGGCGGCTTTCCGTCATCAGGGGGCCCTGGTCCGGGCTCTGCGCGACGGCGCTGAGGACCTGATACAGGGCATGGTCACCGGCGCCCGTAACATGATCGGTATCGGTGTAGCCACAGCCACCGCCGGGATTGTGGTGGGCACCATCACCCTGACCGGGCTGGGGCAGGTGATGACGGAATTTGTGGAGTTTCTCTCTGGCGGCAATCTGATGCTGATGCTGGTGTTTACAGCGGTCATCTGCATTGTGCTGGGTATGGGCCTGCCCACCACCGCCAATTACGTGGTGGTCTCCAGCCTGATGGCACCGGTGATTGTTACCCTGGGAGCCCAGAACGGCTTGCTGGTGCCGCTGATTGCGGTGCACATGTTTGTGTTCTATTTCGGGATTCTGGCGGATGACACGCCGCCGGTGGGTCTGGCCGCCTATGCTGCTGCCGCCATATCAGGCGCGGATCCGATACGGACCGGTATTCAGGGATTTGCCTACGACATACGCACCGCTATTCTGCCATTCATGTTTATTTTCAACACCCAGTTGCTGCTGATCGGCCTCAGCGGGCCGGTGGATCTGGTACTGACAGTGGTCAGTGCGGTGGCCGCCATGCTGGTCTTCGCTGCCGCCACCCAGGGTTACTGGCTCACCCGAAGTTATCGCTGGGAGTCTGCCTTGCTGGTGCTGATCGCGTTTACCCTGTTCCGGCCCGGCTTCTGGTGGGACATGGTTTATCCTGAGTACGAGGACAGGCCGGGTGTGGAGCTGATCGCCCAGCTGGACGCTCTGAGCGCAGAACAGGACCTCGACAGCATCGTGATTCAGGTATCCGGCATGTCGCTGACCGGAGCCGATGTGTCCACCTGGCTGGAACTGCCCCTGGGGGAGGGTGCGGACGCTGATCAGCGCCTGCAGAACGCCGGGCTTGAACTGCGCCAGCAGGACTCGACGCTGGTGGTGGATATGGTGGAGTTTGGCAGCCCGGCAGAAACGGCAGGTATTGATTTCGACTGGCTGATCGAATCTGTGAGGGTGCCCCAGGAGCGACCGCCACGGGAGTTGATGTACCTTCCGGCCATCCTGCTGCTGGCCTGGATTGGCCGGCGTCAGCTGCGCCGGGGAAAGGCTGACAGAGCTTCTCCGGACGTGGCAGCAAGCGCCTGACATCTTTGGCGAAATGCTGCTAAAATGCGCGTCCTGTTGAGCCACGATGGTAGCGTGGCTCCCGATGACACGTGGTCTTTGGTACGGATCACCGCTGAGAGGAGCGTTACATGCCTGTTATTACCCTGCCTGATGGCAGTCACCGCAGTTTTCCCAATCCTGTCACTGTCCATGATGTGGCGGCGGATATTGGCGCCGGTCTGGCCAAAGCCGCACTTGCCGGCAAGGTTAATGGCAGTCTGGTGGATACCAGCCACGAAATAGCGGAAGACGCCGAGCTGGCCATTGTTACCGAGCGTGACGAAGACGGCGTCGATATTATCCGTCACTCCACCGCTCATTTGCTGGCCATGGCCGTGAAAGAGCTGTTTCCGGAAGCCCAGGTCACCATCGGTCCGGTGATTGACAACGGCTTTTACTACGACTTCAAATTCGATCGCCCGTTCACCAATGAAGATCTGGCGCGTATTGAAAGCCGTATGGAAGAACTGTCAAAGCAGGACATTGCCGTTTCCCGTTCCGTGATGTCCCGGGATGAGGCCGTCAAGCTGTTTGACGCCATGGGTGAAGAGTACAAGGTGCGCATCATCGAGGATATTCCCGGTGAAGAGGACCTGTCATTCTACCGCCAGGGTGATTTCATTGACCTGTGTCGTGGCCCTCATGTGCCCAGCACCGGCAAGCTCAAGGCCTTCAAGCTGACCAAGGTGGCGGGTGCCTACTGGCGTGGTGATACCAGCAATGAGCAG
>NZ_CAXBDN010000109.1:0-13012 GCF_963974375.1 uncultured Marinobacter sp. | reverse complement strand
TTTAAGTATGGTTCAGAATATTGTTTTCTGCTGGCCAGCCAGGTCGCAAAGCGGACATTCAGGCTTGGCAATAACGCCAGCGTAGCGGGTCGATTTGTGGAACGGCAGCGGAACAAAGCGGTCCCGTTGACGCGTTGGTTATGCTCAGGCACTTGGACCGTGCTGTTTTGGCCCATGCCACTCAAATACTTCCAATGTCTGTCGCAGGATTTTTTGAAGCCTCTCCATTGATTCCGGTGACACATCAACCTCCCCATAATGGCCATCAGCCATTGTTGAGCCATATTTGGACCCATTAAGGGAGTTAAGGATGAGCACACCTCCGTTGGGGGCACTTACCATATTGTTTTCGACTGGTTTCAGGTCCAGTGGCTTCGGGTTCCTCCCCGCGCCGAGACCACGAGATCTATCCTCTAAGTGCTGAGCGGTGTTCCTTACTCCCCGAAGGTCGGGAAATGCTTCGCCTATCTGAGCGTGCAGCTCTGCAAGGATTTGCGGGACACCCTCTTCTTTTGATAGTACTCCAAGGAACTTATCAAATGAATCAATAGCGTATAGAAAGGCTCGGGCGTATATGAAAGGTAAATTGCACTCGAACTCCCGTGGTTGAAATCCGTTCGACCATTTCTCTCTCTTGAACCGGACTTCTGTTTCAAAGTAGAGCTCATCCCAATGCTCGTGCCCAGGAAACCCACCGTACTCTTGCTCAACCTCCTGCCTAATCTCGCTCCTTCGTTGGGCGTCTCGTTCCCAGTTTCCGCGGTCAGCAAATGAGGGGCGGGCAGATCTGGCTTCCGTAAACAAGTTCAGGGCAAGGTTTGCCTCAAAGTACTGTGATTTCAGTGATTGCAGCAGGTTTCCGATTTTCCATGCCCAATCCCGGTCCTCGCTTTCGAGCCATGTTCCAGGAGTTATGATCTCAAACACATACATTGCATGTACTCCTCGGAAGCAAAACGCCCAAAGCAGCGACTGCCGGAGTGAGGCGCAGCCGCAATGTAGTAGCCGTCGCCGACACTGGAGCGGTTAAACGATTGGGGGCAGGTCAAATTGACTAGGCGATATTGATGATGAATGGATCGCTGTAGGTAACGCATCGACCTCGATACAAAACAAAGCATCTGACCCAATGCTTTCCCGTGTATAGCGTATTCTCCTTTCTCTCTAAGCCAAGCTTAGAGTCATTGTTTCTCGGGTAATAAAACCCGCCACGCAAACATTTGTCTTTGGCAGCATCCCGACCAGTATTCACTACTTGCCACACAACCTGGTCAAAATTACCAACTCCGATTACGTGGGCTTGGAACTGAATGGCGCCGTGCTTGCTCACTTTAGGGCCATCATCTGTCAGCTGAACTCTCTGAGAGCCATTTTCAAAGACGGCGTTAACTGCCACCAGGGCTCCAAGATCCTTTCGGAGACTAAAGCTAGGTTGCTTTACATGAGGGGCCTCAAAGAGGCTAAGCCTCCTCTTTCTCAACTCATTAAGGCTAGATATCCCAAGGGAACCTGCAACGTCCTGGGTAGAGAAAGGCGATGGAATGCCTTGATATGATGCCAAACTAGTGGTGGATCCGGATGGCACAATCCCCGACTGCTTCCTGGCTTGATTCACGACCACATCACCTAGGCCTTCTCTAAGAAGCTCGGTGGCCTGGCTTACGTCCGCACTATTCAAAGCATCGTTGACGTCTCTTTTGACCCGGTCAAGCCACCTATAAAAGCACTCCTTGCGCTGAGGGTGCTCTGGCCATTTGTCCGCAAAGTTTTCCATCGGGTTGACCGGATTTTTTACCACGGGTCCCTCTGGACCTTCCTCAATGTAGTGCTCCATGTTGTTAACGATGTGCTGTAAGGATTCGCTGAGACTCGCTTGGTTATCGTAGGCATGGGCGGCTAGCGTGGAGATGATAATAGAGATTGGCTTGTCATCATGGCCCTCAAACATAAGGTCTCGGTGGCGTTTGAGAAACTGAACCGACCGCTGAAGTGGAGGCTTCACCTTATAATCAGGCACCTCCTCGACCGAGCTGGCATGCATGCTCTCCATGACCAACTTCCGAGCACGCTCGAACTCGACGTTCATCTGGGACTTGAACCACTCAGCGTAGCCCTTGGGATTACTGTTCGGCCATTCCCTGGTCCCATGAATAGGGAAGCTCACTGCTTTGTTATCCGTGATGGCGATCGCTAGGCCAGTAAACTCGTCGGCTGAAAAATTTTGGCTTTCAAGAGTCATCCGAAAGTCGTCGTCATCGGGTATCGCGGGCAGTATGTCCATGTGGAACTTAGCGCCGTCAGCATAGTTCAATGTCCAGCAGCGTCTGCTGTCCTCGGGGCGCTTGTTCATGTTGTTGGCACTGGCATAAAGCTTGATCTCTTCGCCGATAGCCTCTTTAAGAGACTTCTGAGACCACTCAAGCTTTGTCGACTCCAGGTTGCAGACCAGATCAATGTCGTACTCCCCATCGCGGTTATAGGGCTTTACGACAGTTCCCAGACGGAATGAACCTTGGGAGTATATCTCCGGGTTGTACCGTTTTACGCGTGACGCCGGCCGTCGAAGCCATTCCCCGACCGACTTGTAGCGCGTTCGCGCCTCTTCGGCTTTGTCTTCAGGTATGTCCAGTTGTTCACAAGCCTTTTCCAGGAAATTGTCAAAATTTGTTCTGAAATTAACAGGCAAATCCGGCCTCCTGCGCCATCTGGGTGTCAAACAATATATTGGGTCAATAAATTTGCTTGCAAGATGTAGGCTTTTGAAAATCGATATATCTTCTCGACCTGTATAGGGTAGTTGGCAACAGGCTAGAGGCCAATTACGATGGGGTGTTTTGGGGCGGTCATCCAGGGAGATTAGGTGATGGGGAAAACGCAGACGGCGCTGAATATTTTTCAGACGATTTTGAAGTTGATTTTTACGGCTAGGAAGCGGACCCAATGGAGCTTATCCATTTTGTGTGTACTTACAGGGGCTTCTTTGATTGCTCTGCCGTTCGGGGCTATCCAAAGCGCTATTAGTTTTCTTATCCCAAACGGCTGGACCGAGGAACCCTTAACCGTTTCTCTACTTAATTCTGACACCAGTATCGTTTCACAGGTTTCCGCTATAGTTGCAGGTTTTTTTCTGATTGGTTTTGGAATGTACATAGGTAGAGTCGCCGTCAAGATTAACGCACGGAAACGCATTCTTCCCATTGAACACCTTGGACTACCAAATCTGGAACGTCGAGGCTTTATCAAGAATCTTCCCAAGGAATATGCCAGCGTGAACCGCGATGAAGTGGTTCTCGTCGATGGCCGTGATACCAACCCTGAAGAGCAGCTTAATAGGATCCGGTACAAGATTGCCGACTTGAGGGAGAAAATTGCAAAAGGTGGAGATCCCAACGACTATATCCCCATGTACGGTGGCCTCGCTCAGGTTCCCATGGTCGCTTGTGCTGGTTTCCTCTGGGGGAACAAAACTCCCATTCATGTTCGCGACTATGATCGACAAAAGGATGCCTGGCACGACAACGATCAGCCCGATGATGACGCGCAACTGGAACTCCAGTCGATTCCTGCTGTAAATCTGGAAGACAAGGAATTCGGCGTCTGCTTGGAATTCAGCATAAAAATGGACCGGCACGCAATGGCACGAGACTTCCCGGGTCTTCCCCTTTATTTCGTGCATTACTCCGACGGACTGGCGGGATACGATAAGATATCTTCAGCGGATAAGCAGGCCCGATTTGCCCACCAGATAAGTCAGTACCTGAATGACCTGATCCGTGCACACAAACAGGTTGATCGGGTTCATCTCTTTGTCACCGCACAGAACTCCTTCGTGTTCCGGCTGGGGCAGCAGCTCAATCAACTGCACATGCCTACTTTCCAGATTCATTACTACGACGCCAGAGTCGATCCCCCAGGACATCCCTGGTCTATCAAAGTTAGTCAGAAAAACGACGGGCCTAAGGTTATCCATAACAACATGGCCAGACCAGAAACAGCTTGAAGCCAGACACAAAAAGACCAAGCTAAAACGCAAAATTATTCATGCAAGCAAATCGATCAATCTGCCATCAGTTCTACTTAGTTGTATCAGCTTACCTTGAGAATGGTGTCAGATCGATTTATCTCTAGACAGTCTGACCGAAATCAAGTGAACCAGATTTCAAACAGGTGGCCGAAAAGCATGTTTGCAGAACCATTTGGCATGACTCGGGCTTAATCTGACTCGGGAATCGCTACAAGAGTAATGAAAGGAAGATGCAACATCGAAACGTGAGCGCCCCTAATGTTCGCTTTTGTTTAGCTGCTACGGTCGCAAAGCGGACATTCGAGTAAGACGAATAGCGCTTGCAGTATGCGCGCCCATGGAATGGAACCGAAGGCGCAATGAAATGGGCTTCGTCGCGCCTGCGCTTAATGGGTTCTACCCCGTTACTGTGGACATTCCTAAAAAGAGGCCTGACACGCTGCTCACAGGCTCGGCGTGCCTCCGAACAACAGGTAATAAGCGATGCCCAGTAGCGAACTGACTAAGATCACCGGCAACATGCCCACCTTGAAGCGTAACATGGCAATAAAGGCGCCCAGTGCCAGCACCACACTGGCAATCTGGATACTGCCCCATGTTGGCACCAGCAACTGCATGCCAAAGGTCCGAACCGTATCCACTTCGGCGAAAGCGACATGCACCGCAAACCAGATAGCCAGGTTCAGCATGACGCCCACGACGGCGGCGGTTACCGCCGACAGCGCCGCGCTCACTGCCTGATTCCCGCGCAGCTTTTCGACGTAGGGCGCGCCCAGGAATATCCACAGAAAGCACGGAACAAAGGTCACCCAGGTCGCCAGAACCGAGGCAAGAATACCCGCTGTAAAGGGATCGAGGGGGCCTGCGTCGCGGAAAGCGCCCATGAAGCCCACGAACTGTACTACCTGAATCAAGGGGCCGGGCGTGGTTTCCGCCATGCCCAGGCCATCCAGCATTTCCCCTGGCGCAAGCCAGCCGTAATTCTGCACGGCCTCCTGTGCCATATAAGCCAATACCGAATAGGCACCACCAAAGGTGAGGACGGCCAGCTTGCTGAAGAAGAACCCTATCTGGGTGAAGGCATCGTCAAAGCCCAACGATACAGCCAACAGAACTAGCGGTGTGAACCACAGCGGCAGCCAGACCGCGAGTACCTTGAGCGCCCGCTTGCGCGTTGCCTTGGTATGATGGGCGACACCGCCATCCATCATGGCGTCGATCGCCCGTTCTCCATCTTCGGGCGTGTCATGTCCCTTGATGACTACAAATCGTTCCGGGTCCACATGCCGCCCCAGCAGGCCGATAACAGCAGCCGTCAGGATCACTACCGGGAACGGAACTGCGAACAGGAAGATGGCAATGAAAGCAACAGCGGCCAATATGTACATATAGGCATTCTTGAGCGCTCGCTTACCGATCCGGATGACGGCCTGAATCACGATCGCCAACACCGCCGCTTTAATGCCGAAGAAAAGCGCCTGCACCAAGGTCGCGTCCTGAAAGCCCGCATAAAGCACGCTCAACACCAGGATGCTCAAAAAACCGGGTAACACAAACAGCCCGCCGGCCACGAGCCCACCCTTGACGCCATGCAGCAGCCAGCCGATATAAGTAGCCAGTTGTTGGGCTTCCGGCCCGGGCAGTACCATGCAGTAGTTCAGGGCGTGCAGAAACCGGCTTTCGCTGACCCATCGCTTTTCATCCACCAGAATACGATGCATGACGGCGATTTGGCCGGCAGGACCGCCGAAACTCAGCATTGCAATCCTTAGCCAGACGCGCACCGCTTCCCCAAACGTAATCTCATGACCAAACTCGTTGCGATCGCCACCCGATGGCACGGTGTCTTGTTGGGTTCTGTGGGCTGTATCGGTGGAGTGGGACGACTCTGGCATGCTTACTTCCCCTTCGTATAGGTTGTGTACAAACTGTCGAACACCTGATTGGCAGCCAGTAACAGCTGATCATCGTTATGATGAGACTCGCGAAAGCCCATCAATACGCATTCAACTCCAGTGGCCGCCGGTGGCTGATGGCCGCCAACATCGAGGTAATGCACCAGTTCCGCGATCCGCTGCAGTGCCACCTGGCGCAGGCCAAAGCTCGCCAGCAACGTTTCAAAGGTGACCTTGTCAGCTACATGGGTGAAGGCCGCTCCATCGAAATCAAAACCCAGCGCGTGATCAGGGCAATCAGCTGGAGAGCTTAACCATAGAAAATTCGCTTCCGGATCGATGAATCGCTTAATCAACCAGGCGCTGGCCAGGCGGTCCACCCACGGTCGGCGACGAGTTGCCCATACCCTTCCCAGGTAGTCGGCACGGTTGAGGAGAGCGACCGTGCCTGAAACAGGTAGCGGCTCATCAGGCGACAGCACCCGATTTGCGTCGGTTTCCAGTTCCTGCAACGCCCGATCGACCCGTTCACGGGCAGCACCTGGAAAAAAATCAATCTGTGACACGCGCGTGAAGCGCTTACGCAGTTTCCGGGTCTCCCTAATAACCTCCATGGCCGATTCTGGCAGCAGCGTTGCCCGTAGTTCTGCGATGTCCGAGTGCAAGGCCTCATAGTCGTCCGCACGATCGAATAAAGCGGGGAATTCATGAGCATCCGGGCCGTCAGTGGGTACAACATGGGCGACACCGCCGGCTTCACGCACGTCATGGGCCACAGCCTCCAACTTCTCGACGTGATCGGGGTGAGCTGGCAGTAAATAGACGCCGTCGCGAAGTGAAGCCGCGCCCCATGCCTTAATAGAGCGCCAGGCCCGCATACGCACCGTCGCATTTTCTGTAGGAAGTGACAAAATCAGTAGAAGCCATGACATTCTGTAGAATCTACTACGTGTTTGTAGCAATCACAACACTTTTATGGCTGAACGGTTGTGATGGCCATCTGACTACAGTCGCATTCTCATATATCCCCCCACGGGGGATAGGTTAAAAGCTGGTTTTGACCCCAGACTTACCAAATCATCAGCCACGCTAGGAACACTGTGATGCACCACGAACGACTCGATCATTGGCAACATAAGCATGTCTTTGGCCAGGATCGGAAGCGCCCCGGAGAAATCCGAACGCTCATCGTGGTGGGCCTAACGCTGGCGATGATGGTCTGGGAAATCCTGGCCGGGATCGTTTATGGCTCGATGGCCTTGCTGGCCGATGGGCTGCACATGGGGTCGCACGCGGTGGCCCTGGGTATTGCCGCCTTCGCCTATGCATACGCCAGGAAAAACGCAGGCAACGCCCGATTCTCTTTCGGGACGGGGAAGGTCAATGCGCTGGGCGGCTTTACCGGAGCCATTCTGCTGGCTGTCTTTGCGCTCTACATGGTCATCGAGAGTGTTGGGCGTTTTATCCAGCCCGTCCCCATTTCTTTCGATGGGGCCATATTTGTGGCCATCATAGGCCTGGTGGTCAACGGGGTGTCAGCGTGGATACTGGGGGATGCAGGTCATGACCATGGTCACAGTCACGGGCATAATCACGGTCACCACCATCATCACCATGACCACAACCGACGGGCCGCTTACCTGCATGTGCTTGCAGATGCGTTGACGTCAGTCCTTGCCATTGTTGCCCTTCTGGCGGGTAAATATGCCGGGTGGAACTGGATGGACCCGATGATGGGGATTATCGGTGCGATTCTGGTAACCCGTTGGTCCTGGCAACTTTTAAGAGACACCTCAAAAATCCTTCTCGACGAGCAACATCAGGACATGGAGGACGCTGTTAAAGAGGCCGTCGAAGACGACGATGCCAAAGTCAGTGATCTGCATGTGTGGGCAATAGGCCCAAACATTCATGCCGCTATTGTCTCAGTCGTCTCGCATCAGCCCGAGTCGCCCGCAGTTTATAAGGAGCGCATTCAGGCACACTGCCAGTCCCTGGTCCACGTGACGGTGGAACCTCTTCGCTGTGATTAACGGAGAGAACGCAAATTAGAGAGTAACGAGATCAAAGATAACGGGCGATTGCTTTGAACTCGTCGACGCGCCGCTGCTGCTCCGGCTCCAGCGGTCCGATGGCATCGTCCAGGCAGTGTTCAATGTGGTCCTGTACCAAGACGCGCTTGGCCTGCTGGATGGCCTTTTCCACAGCGTGAAGCTGCTGTGCCAGCTCCAGGCAGGGCTTCCCCTGATCCATCATGCCAATCACGCTTTCAAGATGGCCGTTGGCCCGCTTCAGGCGTTTGATGATATTCGGATGCGATTGATGCGTGTGATCATTTATCATGTTTAATTCCTATCCCCCGTGGGGGGATGGTATCCTCTTGCTTCGTTGAAATCCAACCACCGACTCGACCATTGAGACTGATGATTTCGGCCCTCCATCAAAGAAAACTGCTTCCGACGCTCGTCATGCTGTTCGCATTGGCGGGCCTGTCGCTGTCGGTGATTGGCGAGTCATTCTCTCACGGTGTGGCCAACTTGGCAGGCGATTGGGAATCGCAGCCTGACGGCCACCCAGGCAGTTATGGTGCGCATGGACACACCCACGATTTTGACGAAGAGCCAGAGACATCCTCAGTGCATCATGATGCTGGCAATCATACTCACGAGACCGTGGACCAGCTCAGGGTTCCGTTTGTTTCCCAAAGCCTGACCGTTCTCCGGCAGCCCGTGCCCTTTGCCGGAGGTTCTCCCCGCAGTTTGCGCTATCGGCTTGAACGCCCTCCAAAAGCCTCTATTCCCGCTTGATTCTTGCCGCTTACGTGGCCCGAGAAAACAAATTCAATTGGAGTCTTTATGTTGTCAAGCTTGCTTGGCGGTTGCCGTGGTGTGCCCTCAACGTGCACAGGCAGTCGTCTGTTCTGGACATTTCTGACCCTGGGCTTTCTGGGTATGAGTACCGATGTGCTTGCCCACGCAGTCGCTCAGGGCGACAGGGGCTACATCCAGGAAATTACCGGGATAAACCTTATTGCGTTCATCTATCTGGGGGCCAAACACATGGTCACCGGTTATGACCACCTGCTGTTCCTGCTGGGTGTCATTTTCTTCCTTTACCAAATGAAGCACATCGCGATCTACGTGAGCCTGTTTGCCCTGGGGCATTCCACCACAATGCTGCTGGGGGTGTACTTCAATGTGGGCATCAACAGCTACATCATTGATGCGATTATCGGCCTGTCCATCGTCTATAAGGCACTGGACAACATCGGTGCCTACCAGCGGTGGTTTGGCTTCCAGCCCAACACCAAGGCCGCCACGTTGATTTTCGGGTTCTTCCATGGTTTCGGCCTGTCCACCAAGATCATCGAATACGACATCTCGCCGGACGGCCTGATTCCGAACCTCCTCGCCTTCAACGTGGGCGTGGAAATCGGACAGTTGATCGCCCTGGCCATGATCCTGATTGCCATCAGCTTCTGGCGTAAAACCGACGGCTTTTTCCGCCACGCCTATACAGCCAACGTTGCCATGATGAGTGCAGGTTTCCTGCTCTTTGGCTATCAGCTCACGGGTTACTTTGTCGCCTGATTCTGGAGATTTGCTATGTACAACACCGATATACCCAACCGTGAAGAACTGCCCAGCACTGCCAAACTTATTCGATCAACCATCATCGCAGCTATTGTGGCGCTGATTCTGCTGGTGACCGTGGTCATGCCCGCCGAGTACGCCCTGGACCCGACCGGTGCCGGCAGATTGCTGGGGTTGACCGAAATGGGCGAAATCAAGGAACAACTGGCTGATGAAGCTGCCGCTGACGAGGAGGCACAGATGGTTGCCGTGCAATCCTCAAGCGATCAGCAGGAAACCGAAGCAGTACAGCCTGAAGCCGAAGAACCCGCTCAGGAAGCTGCCCCAGAGCCAGAACCAGAACCAGAACCAGAACCTGCGGCCGTGCAAGAACAACAAGCATCAGAACCAGCACCTGCAGAAACACAATGGCAGGACGAAGTGCGAGTGGTTCTTACGCCTGGCGAAGGTACTGAGTTTAAGCTCACCATGGAAGAAGGTGCTGTGGCTCGCTTCTCTTGGGTATCCGAGGGTGGCCCAATCAACTTTGATACCCATGGCGATGGAGGCGGCCAGTCAATTTCATACGAGAAAGGCCGGGGCGTACCGGAAGACGAAGGCCAACTGGAAGCCGCTTTTACCGGCAACCATGGCTGGTTCTTCAGAAACCGGAATGACAATGACATTACTCTCGTCCTTCGTACCGGTGGAGACTACGGACAACTGAAGAAAATGCTTTGATCACGCAGGCATAAATTGCAATTTTTTTTGGAGCCGGTCAGACAATGGCCGGCTGCGAGAAGAAGCGAAGGTTCATGAAATGGAGCAAAACCAGAGGTTATGAATCAGCTCATGAATGTCATGCATACAGCAATTAATTAGGCTACTGAAATACCGCGTTATTCATAATTTTCCATATCATCGGTGATCGCCGGGTCGGAATAGTTATTCCACTTTATCGTTAGTGCATCCGATTAAGCGGTACCAGCCTTCAAAATTGAATCGAAAGCCGATTCGAAGCTGAGAGCTGCAAATGTCCGCTTTTGTTTAAAGGCTGCGCTACTCTGATCTCTCGGAAAGGTGCTCTTTGAAAACAGAACGGCCAAATTATGGTAACAATCGGCAATCAGTCTGTGACGTCAATATCAGTGACGTATATCGTTTGGAGTGGACCAGATCTACGTGAAAGGCCTAAAAAATGTCTTTACCCACGTAGACAGTGTCTGAATGGTCCTCCTATCCCTTGGACCGGAATAATGGCCGCTGGAGGAAGCCAGAGCGCCATTATGGCCAGCATCATGACACCGCCCCCTGCACCCAGGCTGGCGGTAATCATGGAGGTTATGGTCGAAGCCAGCAGTAGCAGCGTGGCGGTTTCCGCAGACAGGGCTTGCGGCAAAAGACCGCTCAGACTGATCACAGAGGCGCAGCCTGATTCTTGCAGAACCCGGTGTCACGAAGTTCCCGGTGCTGACACAGGGCTTCGGTGGCCAGCTCCACATCCGCTACATAATATAACGAGGCCAGCCCGAGGCGGTTGCGGCCAAGATTGTGGAAAATCATGCCGAAGGCGATGTCGCCGGCGCTGAAGCGCTCGTGATGTTCTGCAAAATACCGGGCCGCACCGTCCAGCTCTTCATCATTGAGCAGGCGGCTGACCCGGGTTGCCCCGCCGTGGTAGGCCTGAATCAGCATCAGACTGAACAAAGGGTCTTTCTTGGCCTGCGGCAGGTGGCCGAAACGTTCGTCGAACACTGGCTGCAGATTGCGGGCATTCTGCATCATCAGCTTCAGCGCGCAATCGAGCTGGGCCAGCCGGTGCCAGTGATTATTGGCAGCGATACCACAGTCGCTTAGCACTCGTGGGGTCAGCTGCAGGATACCGATGGCGCCGGCCGTCGAGTGGGCTCTTGCTCTGGCGCCGCTTTCAATCAGAATCATGCCGGCGAGATAGCGAATCAGGCCCTCGGGCAGGTCAATGCGCTGTTGCTGCTGACGGGTCCGGGTAACATACAGCAAGGCTTCGTGGAGCGAGCCGGGGCTTTGTTCGCTGGCAAAGTCCAGATCATCCCAGCGTCCCCACAGACCGTCCCCGGACGACCTGCCGAGATAACGGGCACGGGCCTCAGCGAGCCGGGCGTGGGGCTGGTCGCAGCCCAGCGCAAAGGGGTAGCCGGTTATGCCGTCGCCGCCCGGTGTCCAGCCGGTGCTGCGGCCACTGCCTGCCATGGCTTTGCGGGTGGCGTTCAGACGTTGCTGGGTTTGTTCAGAATCTTTGCCATTGCTGATATAACCCAGAAACTGGCCGCGATGATCAAACAACAGGTGCCGCTCAGGGTCTGAGCAATAACCGGATTCCTCCAGCACCCAGCGACGGATATCCAGAATGTTGCTGTAAACCCCCTGGCTCGACCAGTAAGGGGCTTTGCGTATGATGTCCTGCCAGTTTTCAACCGGGGCAGCAACGGCCTTCATTGCAGGGCCGGCCACCAGCAGAAGTGCCAGCAGTAGGCGCAGTGCCAGAGTGGTGTGAGCGGGCATGATGGATCTGTTGCTCCGGAAACGGTTTGCTGAATGTCGCCGCAGGCAAGTGATAGGATGCGGTCAGATACGGATCATAACAATATCGGGGTGCTGCCATGAAACCATCGGAATATCTGCAATACGACGCAACCGCACTGGCTGACCTGATTCGCCGGGGCGAGGTTTCTGCAGCCGAGGTACTGGCGGCGGCCATAGCGCGGGCTGAGGACCAGAATCCGGGGATCAATGCGATCTGCCAGCCACTCTACCAGCAGGCCCGGCAACAGGCACCTGTGGCGGATGGTCTGTTCAGCGGCGTACCCTTGCTGCTCAAGGATCTGGGCCAGGAGCAGGCCGGACTTTCCTGTACCTGGGGCAGCCGCGCGTTCAGCAAGGTATTGGCGACGGAAGACTCCGAGTATGTACAGCGGGCCCGGGCCGCAGGCCTGATCTTTATGGGACGGACGGCGACGCCGGAATTCGGGCTGAAGGGCATTACCGAGTCGGAACTGTGGGGTCCCAGCCGTAATCCCTGGAACAGGGAACGGACTCCGGGCGGATCCAGCGGCGGTTCCGGGGCCGCGGTTGCTGCCGGTATCGTACCCATGGCGGGTGCCAATGATGGTGGTGGCTCGATCCGGATTCCCGCAGCCTTCAACGGTCTGTTCGGTCTCAAGCCTTCTCGCGGCCGGGTGCCCTGTGGTCCTCAGTCTGGCGAGAACTGGACCGGAGCCTCGGTTGATCATGTGGTGAGCCGGACGGTCCGCGACAGCGCCGCCATGCTGGATGTGCTGGCGGGTCCCGCTGCCGGCGACCCTTTCAGTATTCCGGCTCCGGACAAACCCTGGGCCGAGCTGGCCCAGCAGACGCCAGCGCGGCTTCGTATCGGCCTGTTTACCCGGTCACCCTACGGCACCGAAGTCCAAGCAGATTGCGTCGAAGCGGTGCAGGAAGCCGGGCGCCTGCTGGAGGGGCTTGGCCATGATGTGGTCGAGGCC
>NZ_CAXBDN010000108.1:0-13126 GCF_963974375.1 uncultured Marinobacter sp. | reverse complement strand
GCTGGCCTCCTCCTTTAATACTGCCGCGTGTCCCTTGCGCAGTGCGGGCGGCAGCGCCGTGAACAGACACTCCCCCAGCGGATGCTGATAATAGTTTGCCGCCCAGGTCAGCAGTTGAAGGGTTTCCTGCGGAATCAGTGGCCAGTCTTCCAACGCGCACTGAACGGGCTTCAGGGTAATGCCCTCGGGAGGGGTGACGCCGGTTTCGGTAACAATGCCGACCGCTGACTGCCTGCCAAACGGCACTCTTACCCGCTGCCCGGGCTGGAGGGGCGCTGCCGGGTCCGCGGGGCCTTTATAGTCGAATAACCGGCGTATCGGTCTGTTCAAGGCAATGCGGATGGTGGTCGACACGTTAGCTCCGGTCATACAACAAGGGGCGGACATTTCAGGCAAAGATTACAGCAAGGCGAGGTTCCGTGCAGCGGCCATCTGAATATGTCTAATTCTTGCGCAGCCGAAGGAATGGCAGTAAGATGCGCGGTCTGTTTCTGGCGGGGTGTACTTTGCTCCGTCGCTTCCATTGATTCAAGCATGCGGTGCCTGACACCCGGCAGATCGTTGATCTGTACCGGCTGATCGGGTGGCGGCATGACCGTAAGAGGTTCGCCATGAAAGAAGGTATTCATCCCAAGTACAACGAGATCACCGCAACCTGCAGCTGCGGTAACGTGATCAAGACCCGTTCAACTGTTGGCCACGACCTTCAGCTGGATGTGTGTTCACAGTGCCACCCTTTCTATACCGGCAAGCAGAAGGTTATGGACACAGGTGGTCGTATTGATCGCTTCCAGAAGCGTTTTGGCGGCCGTATTGCTTCCAAGAAAACTGACTGACTGTCTGCCCCTTCGGGCTGGCAGTGATTCCGGAAAAGGTGCGCTCCCTATGGGAAGTGCGCCTTTTTTGCATTACGGTATGCAGGCAATTTATTGGCAGGCTGAGCGGCGACCCTTGTCTGCTCATGGCCTTCACGCCATAATGGCGCGCTCATACCTGCAAGCGACAGGTAGAAAAGAGGTAGAGCTCTGGCAGGTCTCTGGTTTTTGGCCTTGCTGACGCAGCGTATCTCCTTCCTTTTATATAAACGTGACAAACGGAACAGTGGCAATGTCTCAAGATCTGAAAGAAGCAGCCCTTGAATATCACGCCAAGCCGCGGCCTGGTAAACTGAGTGTTGAAATCACCAAACCCACTCAGACCGCCCGTGATCTTTCCCTGGCATACAGCCCCGGGGTAGCCGAGCCGGTCCGCGAGATCGCCAGGGACCCCGAGAACGCTTACAAATATACTGGTAAAGGTAACCTTGTTGCGGTTATCTCAGACGGTACCGCCATTCTGGGGCTTGGTAACCTGGGCCCGCTGGCCAGCAAGCCGGTGATGGAAGGCAAGGGTGTTCTTTTTAAGCGCTTTGCCGGTATTGATGTTTTCGATATTGAGGTGACTTCAGAAAGCCCTCAGGCCTTTATCGAAACGGTTGAACGCATTGCCGACACCTTTGGCGGCATCAACCTTGAAGACATCAAGGCGCCCGAGTGCTTTGAGATCGAGCGCGCGCTGATTGAAAAGTGCAACGTCCCCATCTTCCACGATGATCAGCACGGTACCGCGATTGTAACGGCGGCCGGCATGATCAACGCTCTGGAGTTGCAGGGCAAGAAAATCGAAGAAGCCAAAGTGGTTTGCCTGGGTGCCGGTGCAGCAGCTATTGCCTGCATGAAGTTGCTGGTCAGCTGCGGTGTGCGTTCTGAAAACATCTACATGCTGGATCGTAAGGGCGTCATCCATTCCGGACGTGATGACCTGAACCAGTACAAGGCAATGTTTGCTAACGATACCGACAAGCGTACCCTTGATGATGCGATTGACGGCGCTGACGTGTTCCTCGGCCTTTCCGGTCCGGATCTGTTCACCGTTGATCAGCTCAACAAAATGGCACCGAATCCGATCATTTTTGCCTGCTCCAACCCGGACCCCGAAATCCGGCCAGAGCTGGCTCTGGCTGCCCGCAGTGACCTGATCATGGCAACTGGCCGTTCGGACTATCCGAACCAGGTTAACAACGTGCTTGGCTTCCCGTTCATTTTCCGCGGTGCCCTGGATGTTCGTGCAACCCAGATCAACGAAGAAATGAAGGTGGCAGCGGTTCATGCTATTCGCGAACTGGCCAAAGAGCCGGTTCCTGCCGAGATTTGTCAGGCCTATGGCGTGGATAGTCTGGAATTCGGTCGGGAATACATCATTCCGAAGCCGATGGATATCCGCCTGCTGGAAGTGGTACCTGCGGCTGTTGCTCGTGCAGCGGTTGATTCAGGTGTTGCCGGCAAGGGATACCCTGAGCATTACCCGCTCAAGTCCATGGATGACATTCGTTAAAACGAGTTTCTCCGGGCATAAAAAAACCGACGGCCATGGCCGTCGGTTTTTTTTGGCTTCGCTTCAGGGGTTCTGCCTTGTCGCGGAATCAGAACAGGTTCTGCGGTATTGACGGCTCTCCGTTGCTTCCGCCCCGCTGATTGTTGTTCCTGGCTTCCTGGGCCGGTGCGGTCTCTTCGGTAAAGATTTCAAACACCGCTCCGGACTGTCCCGGGCGGGCCCGTTTCCCGGTTTCCGGATCAATTCTTACGCTTACAATGCCGTTCGGTCGGGGCATTGAAGACTCAGGCTGGTCCTGAAGAGCCACCGCCATGAAATCAGACCAGATCGGAAGCGCTGCGGTTGCGCCAAACTCATTGCGACCCATTGGGGCTGGCTGGTCGAATCCGACCCAGGTGGTGGTGGCAATCTGATGATTGAAGCCTGCAAACCAGGCATCCCGCTGCTCGTTGGTGGTGCCTGTTTTGCCGGCCAGATCGCTGCGGTTGAGGCTGCGCGCGCGGGTCCCGGTGCCTCGGGTGATTACGTCTTTCAGCATCGAATGCAGAATATAGACCGAGCGCTCATCGGCCACCCGCCTGGCAATCCGGGCGGCAGGGAAGCCCAATGCGGGATCCACAACCCCGTCGGCACCGGGTTCATCACAGTTCCGGTCACATTTGATGACGGAGGCTGCCTCGAACAGGATTTCGCCCTGGCTGTCTTCCACTGACTGGATCAGATAAGGGTGTACGTCATAACCACCGTTTGCCAGCACTGCGAAACCACGTGCCATATCCATGGGCGTCAGTGACCCGCTGCCCAGTGCCAACGACAGATCCCGTTGCAGATTTTCGGTAGGCACGCCGATCTGGTCCAGGAAGCGGAATGTGGAACCAATGCCAAGGTCCTGAAGCAGGCGAATGGATACCAGGTTTCTTGACCGGTACAGGGCTTCCCTGAGCCGGGTGGGGCCCAGGAACTGGCCGCCGGAGTTCTGCGGACGCCAGGCGGCCTCCAGCTGGTCGTTATCGTAGACGATGGGGGAATCGTTATAGATGGTGGCAGCAGTCATGCCTTGCTCAAGTGCGGAAAGATAGATGAAAGGTTTGAAAATTGAGCCGGGTTGCCGCCTCGCCTGTACTGCGCGATTGTATTTGGTCTGGTTGAAGCTGTAACCGCCGGCGAGGGCCAGAATGCCGCCGGTGTGAGCATCCAGGGATACCAGCGCGCCCTGAATATCGGGAATCTGTGCAAGGATGACGCTCAGGGGCTGAATAAGCGGCACGGCGTTGTCTTCCCGGTTGTCGTCGGACACGGGTTCTTCGGTTTCCGGGGCAACGTCTTCGAGTCGGGAGGCACGACGCACATAGATAACGTCTCCCACTGACATTATGTCGGTAAGTTGTGACGGCTCAGGACCAAGGCTGTTCTCTGACCGGTACCGTCGAGCCCAGGCCGCACTTTCGAAGGTCATCAGGGCTTCACCAAGGTGTCTGGAAAAGACTCTGGCGATACCCTCCCCGTCGTCAATGTCAGTGACCAGGGCGGGATAGAGCGACTCGACTCTCGGGAAGGGCTCCAGCGCTGTGCTGAAATTTTCCGGTTCGGGAAGGTCTATGCTGGCGACCGGGCCGCGATACCCGTGGCGCCGATCATAGGCTTCGAGGCCCTTCTGCAAGGCGTCAGTGGCGGCGATCTGTTCCTTGCTGCTGACTGTCAGGAATACTTTCAGTCCATCGTTATAGGCGGCTTCGCCATAGCGCGCATACAGCTCTGCGCGGGCCATTTCTGCCACGTAGTCAGCGCTCACTTCGGTTCGCGCGGAGTTGAAGCGGGCGGTGAGGGGGGCGGTTGATGCCTCTTCAAAATCGCTCAGGCTGATAAAGTCCAGATCTCGCATCCGGCCGAGAATCCAGTTCCGGCGAATCAGCGCACGCTCCGGGTTTGCCAGCGGGTTGTAGGCTGACGGAGCTTTCGGCAGGCCTGCAATCATGGCCATTTGAGCCAGGGTCAGGTCCCTCAGAGGCTGGTCGTAGTAGACCTGTGCCGCGGCCGCCAGGCCATAGGCGCGGTTGCCCAGGTAGATCTTGTTGAGGTACAGCTCGAAAATCTGGTCTTTGTCCAGCTCGCGCTCGATCTGGAGTGACAGCAGTATTTCATTGAATTTCCGGGTAAACTCGTCAGGAAGTAGTTTTTGGCGACCTGCATGGTGATAGTGCTGCCACCGGACTGGATTTCACCGGTGGTCACCAGTTCGATGGTCGCCCGGGCGAGGCCCTTTATATCGACCCCGAAGTGTTCGTAGAAGCGGGCGTCTTCGGCAGCCAGGAATGCCTTGAGCTGCATATCCGGGACTTGTTCGATTGTGACAGGCGTCCTTCTCTTTTCACCGAATTCTGCTATTAATTTGCTGTCAGAAGTGTAGACCCTGAGGGGTGTTTGCAGGCGCATATCCATCAGTTGATGGACCGGCGGAAGGCCTGGGCGAAGGTATAAATAGAATCCTGAGGCGACAAGCATGGCAATGCTTGCCCCTAAAAGGACAAACCAGGCAAAGAAGCGTGATGCTGTAATCAGTCGGGGCATTTTTTTCTGACAACTGTTGGATATAGGTCTATGATTTGAGAAATTGCTTTAGGTCAGGGGTGCAACAATTAACCTCTGGCAGACTTCCCAAAACAAGTTCGTGGCATTGTAGACGTAATTAACGGGAAATTCTCTTACATAAAAAACATATAAAGGGAACTGCTGCGCAGGTTTGCCATATGTGTCTGCGTAATCTGACCGGTTGCTGGTCGAGGCCAGTCTTCGGTAGTCCAGGTAGTTGTCCAGGAATAGGGTGAGCGCGTGTTTGGATTGCTAGGTAAAAAGTCCAGTACCGTGCTGGGTGTGGACATTAGTTCAAGCTCAGTCAAGCTGCTGGAGCTGTCTAGGCAAGGCAGTCGCTTTAAAGTTGAGAGTCACGCTGTCGAACCGCTGCCGGCTAATGCGGTTGTCGAGAAAAACATCACCGACGCCGAGGCTGTTGGTGAGGCGATCAAGCGTGTTGTCAGTAAAGCCCGCACGGGCGTCAAGCTCGCCGCTGTTGCGGTTTCGGGCTCTGCTGTTATTACCAAGGTGATCCAGATGAATTCCGGTCTCAACGAGTTTGAGATGGAAGATCAGATCGCGCTTGAGGCTGATCAGTATATCCCCTATCCCCTCGATGAAGTGGCCATTGATTTTGAGGTTCAGGGCGCTTCCGAATCGAATCCCGATCAGGTCGATGTACTGCTGGCCGCCTGTCGCCGGGAAAACGTTGAGGTCCGCGAAAGTGCACTGGATATTGCGGGCCTCGATGCAAAAATCGTCGACGTCGAAGCCTACGCACTGGAACGGGCTTACTCATTGATCGAATCCCAGCTTGAAGGACACGGTGAGGAGCTGGTGGTGGCCATCGTTGATGTTGGCGCGACCATGACCACGCTGAGCGTTCTTGCGGGCGGCAAAACAGTTTATACCCGCGAGCAGATCTTTGGTGGCAAGCAGCTCACCGAGGAAATTCAGCGCCGATACGGGCTGTCGGTTGAAGAAGCCGGCCTGGCCAAAAAGCAGGGTGGCCTTCCGGACGATTACGAATCGGAAGTGCTTGAGCCCTTCCGCGAAGCAGTGGTACAGCAGGTTGCACGGGCACTGCAGTTTTTCTTCGGCGCCAGTCAGTACAACGCCGTTGATTATGTGATTCTTGCTGGCGGTACCGCGTCTATCCCGCGCCTGGCGGACATGGTTGAGGAAAAAACCGCAACCACGACGATTGTGGCGAATCCCTTCTCGGATATGGCAGTAGGGTCACGGGTGAATGCCTCTGCCCTCGCAAACGACGCCCCTTCCCTGATGATTGCCTGCGGGCTGGCGATGAGGAGCTTCGACTGATGGCAAATATTAACCTCAGGCCCTGGCGTGAAGAACTCCGCAAGGACAAGCAAAACCGCTTCATTGCCCTGCTGATCGGAGCCGCCATCGTGGCTGCCGGTTTGTCGTTTCTATGGAAGACCGATCTCGATAACCGGATTGCCTACCAGCAATCAAGAAATGCCTACATCCAGACCGCCTCCCGGCAACTTGACAGCCAGATCCAGGAAATAGAAAACCTGCGTCGTCAGCGTGCGGAGTTGCTCGCGCGCATGGAAGTCATTCAGGACCTGCAAGGCAAGCGTCCGGTTATCGTCCGGGTCTTTGATGAGCTGGTGAGAACCCTGCCAGACGGCCTGTTTTATTCGGATCTGCGCAAGACTGGTGAGCTGGTGACCGTAGTAGGTATGGCTGAGTCAAACAGCCGCATATCGACACTGATGCGCAATTTCGAGCGTTCGGACTGGTTTCAGAGCCCGAATCTGACCAACGTCTCGGCGGCTGACGACCGGCGGGCGGGTTACAGCCAGTTCAATCTGTCGGTCACCCAGACCACGCCGGAAGTCGAGGAGGGAGATGAGCAATGAGTTTTTCTGACTCTCTCAAGAAAATGAATGAGTTTGATATCAACGATCTTGATGTCAATAACGCAGGGATCTGGCCTGCGCCGGTCAAGGCGATTGTTGCTCTGGTTATTGCCGGCCTGATCATCGGCGGGGGTTACTGGTTCTTCGTAAAGGATCGCTATGCGCAGCTGGAACGGGTAGAACAGCAGGAATCAGAGCTGCGCCAGCAATACGAAAGCAAGGCCTATCAGGTTGCCAATCTCGAGGTGTTCAAGCAGCAGATGGTCGAGATGGAAGAAACTTTCGGCGCACTGGTTCGCCAACTGCCCAGTGATACCGAGGTTCCTGGCCTGCTGGAAGACATAACCAATACTGCGCTGGGAAGCGGGCTTGCCCTCCAGCAGATCGCCTTGCAGGCGGAGCAGCGGCGGGATTTCTATGTGGAGTTGCCGATAAATATCCAGGTCAGTGGCTCTTACCACGAGCTGGCCTCGTTTGTGAGCAGTGTTGCCGGTCTGCCGAGGATTGTGACTTTGCATGACTTCACCATTCAACCAAGAGGCGGTAATGCTGACCAGCTTGATATGCAGGTTGTGGCAAGAACTTACCGCTATCGGGCAGGAGAATGAGGATGGCTGGACAACATGCAGTTAAGCTCTGGCTCGGTATGATATGTGTGGCACTTTTGTCAGGCTGCTCTCAGGGCAATGGTTTTGCAGATCTGGATCAGTTTATGGCGGAAACCCGAGCCAAACCACGGGGCCACGTTGAACCGTTACCTGAATTCAGTGCCTATGAGGCCTTCAGTTACTCTGCGGCGGATCGCCGGGCACCGTTTGAACCACCGATTGATGTCCAGCTCACCATGCTGGATGAGTCGCCGGACAGCTCGGTAGAGCCGGACCTGGATCGGCCTCGTGAGGTGCTTGAGAATTACGGACTGACGGATCTTACGATGGTGGGCACGCTGACCGGTCTTGACGGTCGGGTGTTCGCGCTTATCGCTGATAGCGACGGTGGCGTGCACCGGGTTCGTCAGGGTAATTACATGGGGTCGAATTACGGAAGAATTGTTGGTGTATCGGAAACCCGTGTGGAGCTGATGGAAATCGTACCGAATGGCCAGGGTGGATGGGTAGAGCGTCCGCGATCCCTGTCACTGGATGAAGGCTAAGGAGTGGCAGGGCAATGACGACAGAAAAACACAAGTACGTAAAACAAGTTTTGGGGTCGAGGCTAGCAATGTTCAGAAAACTCACCGTATGGATCAGCGCGGCAGCTCTGGGCTTGGTAACAGGCCTGGCTAATGCTGTTACTCTTCAGGATGTGGAATTCACCTCGCTCTCGGGGGACCGCACCGAAGTTACATTGACTTTCGATGGTGCGCCGCCGGAACCGAGCGGCTATACCATCGAACGACCTGCCCGTATCGCCATTGATATACCGGGTGCAGAAAGTGCTCTGGAAGACCGGAATGTATCTCTGGGTGGTGGCAATACCCAGAGTATGACGGTGGTAGAGACCCGCGACCGGACCAGGCTGATTTTTAATCTGGTTGAGCTCACGCCCTATGAGAGCGAGAGAAGGGGTAACCAGCTGATTATTACCATCGGTAACGGGGCAAGTGAATCGTCTGCCGTTGCCGTTTCGCCGGAATCTTCTTCCGCTGGGGAGTCTGCATCAACAGGTGCTTCTCAGGCGCGCGCCACTGCATCTGCGGGACCGGCTATTACCGGTGTTGATTTCCGCAGGGGTGAGAATGGCGAGGGTCGGGTGATTGTTGATCTTTCCAGCAGCAGGATCCCGGTAGCACTGACCGAAACCGGTGGCCGGATCCGTCTGGTCATGGATGAGGCTTCGGTGCCCTCCGAGCTGCGGCGCCGTCTTGATGTGACTGATTTTGCAACGCCTGTGACCCGGGTCGATACCTTCACCGAGGGACGGGATGCGGTGGTCGAGATTCGTCCCCAGGGTGCCTATGACTATATCGCCTACCAGTCTGGCTCGCGGTTTACGGTCAGCATCGAGCAGCTGACTGAAGAGGAATCGGAGCGCCGTCGCGAGGAGCGTTTCCCCTACACTGGCGACAAACTCTCCCTGAACTTCCAGGATATCGAAGTACGTTCGGTGCTGCAGCTGATTGCCGACTTTACCGGGCTCAACCTGGTGGCAAGCGACACGGTCAGCGGTAGCATTACCTTGCGGCTCCAGAATGTACCCTGGGATCAGGCTCTTGATCTTATTCTGAAAACGAAGGGGCTGGATCAGCGCCAGATCGGTAACGTGCTTCTGGTTGCGCCTGCCGAAGAAATTGCGGCAAGAGAGCGCCTGGAGCTTGAGACGAACAAGCAAATTGCTGAGCTGGCGCCGGTCAGGTTGGAAATACTGCAGATCAACTACGCCAAGGCGTCCGATATCGTTCAGTTGATTCGTGAAGATCAGGAGCTGATATCCAGCCGCGGGTTTATTTCCTCGGATGTGAGAACCAACACCATCAGCGTACGGGAAACCAACCAGAAGATTGAAGAAATTCGCCGACTGATCAATACCTGGGACATTGCGGTCAGGCAGGTATCTATCGAAGCCAGAATCGTCCGTGCCCAGACCAACGTCGCGGAAAGCCTGGGTATTCGCTGGGGTGGCGCGGCCTATGATGTGAGTGGTGATAACGTGTTCTCTGTGGGTGGTGGGCTTGGAACCTTGCAGGAAACAAGAGATGCAGCCGGAGGTGGCAGCGGTGTAATTTCATTCCCGGGTGCGCTGGCCGTTGACCTTGGGGTTTCAGATGCGGGTGCTTCCAGTTTTGCGATCGGCTGGGGTAGCGATAACTTCCTGATAGACCTTGAGCTTTCCGCGCTGGAAAGTGATGGCAAGGCTGAGCTGGTTTCACAGCCCAGGGTAGTTACCGCCGACCGCCAGACCGCTACCATCAAGTCGGGTGAAGAGATTCCGTACCAGAAAGCCTCGTCCAGCGGTGCCACGTCGGTATCGTTCAAGGAAGCGTTACTGTCTCTGGAGGTGACACCCCAGATTACACCCGATAACAAGATTATTATGGATTTGAGGGTCAATCAGGACTCAAGAGGTGAAGTGACTGCGGGTATTCCCAGCATCAATACCAATGAGGTCACCACGCAGGTTCTCGTAGGTAATGGCGAAACGGTCGTCCTGGGAGGGATATTCCAGTCTGAGGTGGCAACGAATGTCACCAAGACGCCTGTTCTCGGTGACATTCCTTATCTGGGCGCACTCTTCAGAAGAACCACGCATCTTAATGAGCGTAGTGAGCTGCTGATATTCATCACGCCCAAGATACTCCAGGGCGACCTGATCAACTGACCATCTGAAAGCTTCAAAGCCGCCGCCTCACACCGGCGGCTTTTTTGTGTTTGTGATATTCTCTCCCGCCTGTAGATTCGGGAGCATGACTGATGCAGTTACCAAAAAGAATCGTCCTGGTGGGGCCCATGGGGGCTGGCAAAAGCACCATAGGACGACTGCTGTCCCGAGAGCTTGGCTTTCAGTTCCAGGACTCTGACAGGGTTATTGAAGAACGCTGCGGCGCAGATATTCCGTGGATCTTTGACGTAGAGGGCGAGGCTGGTTTTCGCCAGCGGGAGTCAGCCATTCTCCGGGAACTGGCGGATGACACTCGGGTCGTGCTGGCGACCGGCGGAGGCGCCGTCATGAGAGACGACAACCACGAATTTCTGAAAAAGGATGCGGTGGTGGTTTATCTCAAGGCTTCGCTGGAACAGCAGATCGAGCGAACCAGTAAAGACCGTAACCGCCCGTTACTGCAGAATGAGGATCCGGAGGCGGTGTTACGTCACCTGTTCGCCATTCGCGACCCTATTTATACCGGGCTGGCGGATATCATTATGCATACAGACCGGAAGAGCCCGCGTCTGGTAGTCCGACAGATCATCAACCGGCTGAATCCGCGAACGCCCCGGCAGCGCCGTAAAGTAAAAAAGGAGGATCGGAATCATGTCTAGTGTCGTTCAGGAGCTGATCGTCGAACTGGGTGAGCGCAGTTATCCGATCCGCATCGGTGACAGCCTGCTGGGGCGGAGCAATCTCAATGAGTGGGTGGCGGGCGATCGGGTCATGATCGTCACCAACACCACGGTCGCACCTTTGTATCTTGCCCAGACCAGGGCAAGCTTTCCGGGCAAGGTAACCGACACGGTGGTGTTACCGGATGGCGAGGCTTACAAGAACTGGGAGACGCTCAATCTGATTTTCGATGATCTGCTGCAGCATCAGCATTCCAGAAAGACCACGCTGGTGGCTCTCGGTGGTGGCGTGGTCGGCGATATGACGGGCTTCGCAGCCGCTTGCTACCAACGGGGTGTGGCGTTTATCCAGATTCCCACAACGTTGTTGTCGCAGGTGGATTCGTCGGTTGGCGGTAAGACCGGCATCAATCACCCGCTGGGGAAAAACATGATTGGTGCTTTCCACCAGCCGGCAGGGGTGCTGATTGATACGGATACCCTCCAGACGCTGCCGCCCAGAGAAGTTTCTGCGGGTCTGGCAGAAGTGATCAAGTATGGCCTGATACGCGATCCCGAATTTCTGGGGTGGCTGGAGGAGCATGTTGAAGAACTCGTCGGGCTGGATCCGGCAGCGCTGACCGAGGCGATCTATCGCTCCTGTCTCTGCAAGGCCGATGTCGTTGCGCAGGATGAGCGTGAAGGTGGTTTGAGGGCTATTCTAAATCTTGGGCACACCTTTGGTCATGCCATCGAAACCCACGCAGGTTATGGCAACTGGTTGCACGGTGAGGCCGTTGGTGCCGGCATGCTGATGGCAGTGGATCTTTCCGTGCGGCTAGGCTGGCTCTCGCTGCAAGATCAGGAGCGTGCCCGCTCACTGATTATCCGGGCAGGGCTTCCTGAGGCGCCGCCCCGGGATATGACGCCGGATCGTTTTATGTCGCTGATGGCGGTTGACAAGAAAAACGTGGACGGCGCACTGCGACTGGTGTTGCTGCAACGGATAGGTGGCGCAACGGTCACCTCCGAATTTGCCGGAGCTGCGCTGAACGAGACGCTGATGGCGTTCTGCCGGTAACCGTCACGCATGTAGTCAAGGAGTGGGATCAGGTCATGAGTGATGAACTCAGTACTCTTGAGGGCGGAGGTCTGTTCCCGAGACTTCAGCAACGCTTCGGGCTGCGCGAGGATCCGCTGGCCATGGAGTCGCCTTTTTTTCCGGATGCTCAGCGTCAGCACGCCCTGGAAACCCTGCGCCATTTGTGCGGTTTCGGGGACATGGTTCTGGTACTGACCGGAGGCCACGGCTTTGGTAAAACCCGGTTGCTGGGTGAGCTGGTTCGCAGTGAGTCGTCGCGACTGGAGTTTGTCTGGCTTCCCACGGCCGCACTTGCCAACCGGGAAACTCTCGTCAAAGCCCTGTACATGGCCCTGCAGAGGCCTGTACCGCAAGGCGAGGATCCCGGTGATCTGATAGTTCGCTACATGGAGCAGTCCTGTGATGCCACCCGAAAGGGTCGGCGCCAGGTCCTGTTACTTGACGACGCGGATCAGGCTGCGCCGGGCGTAATCAGCCTGCTGGTGAGTGCATTTCTGGCCAGTGATCCGGCTGCTGCCGCGATCCCGGTGCTCACTGGCCAGCCGGGGCTGGAGGATACGCTCTCCGGTGGCAAAGGCGCCCCGCTGGCCGAGTCGGTGCACCATATAGATCTCCCTGCCCTGGGCCGCGATGATATCGAGCAGTTTCTCAAGCCCCGGGTTGCCAAAGCCGGCGGAAATGTGGAAGAGCTCTTGTCTCGGCGTCGTATTGATTCCATATTTGTGTTGAGTCAGGGCAGTTTTGGTCGGCTGCGACGGACGGCACCGGCGGTTTGGCTTGATATGGCCTCGGTAAAGGGGCCTTCCCTTGCGGTTTCGGGGCTGGCTGGCTGGTTTCGTCATGCCCGCTGGGCAGTTCTTGCGCTGGCGTTGCTATCGGTATCTTGGTGGGTGGTGTCACGTCAGTACGACGATGCGGTCGAACGTGAAGCGTCGCCGCTGGCGGTCTCTGAGCCCATAACCCGGTCGGTGATTACCATAGGGCCCGAAACGGAATCTTACGTACCAGCAGGCTCCGGTGAAAGAATGATCCCTGAAGGCGACGAGATCGTATCTTCGGTGCCGCAAAACGGGGTTGAGGTGTCAGCTCCAGTGCTGACCGACTCCGAGGAAACCCCAATTGTTGAGCCTGCCGGGGAATTTTTGCGGGACACCGGCGAAGAAATCAGCAACGCTGGTCTGCCAGAGCCAGAGCCAGAGCCAGAGCCAGAGCCA
>NZ_CAXBDN010000107.1:0-13236 GCF_963974375.1 uncultured Marinobacter sp. | reverse complement strand
CGATATTGACTATTTCCGGTGTAGGAATTCGCAGAGGTTACGGTTTGTGACTCAGGGCACGAGTCCGTCCGAGCCCTGATTATTTTCCCATCAAAGCGCTGAAACGGTGATCAGCTCAGCAGCAGACTGTCATCGGTGACTTCGATGCCCCGTTGCTGTTCGAACAGGTTGAGCAGGTCTTTCACGTCCAGCCCCTTGCGGTCGTCGCCGGCGATATCGAACACCACCTGGCCCTGATGCAGCATCACGGTTCGGTCGCCCACCTCCAGCGCCTGTTTCATGCTGTGGGTGACCATCAGCGCGGTCAGTTGCTGCTCCCGGATGATGTTCTGGGTCAGCTCCAGTACGAAGGCGGCGGTTTTCGGGTCCAGGGCGGCGGTGTGTTCGTCCAGCAGCAGAATGGCGGAGGGGGTGAGGGACGCCATCAGCAGGCTGACCGCCTGGCGCTGGCCGCCGGAGAGCAGGCCCATTTTATCCCCCAGCCGGTTCTCCAGGCCCAGGCCCAGCTTGGACAGACTGTCCCGGAAGCGCTCCATGTAACTGGATTTCACTGCCGCGGTCAGGCCCCGGCGCTGGCCCCGTTTGATGGCCAGGGACAGGTTCTCCTCGATGGACAGTCCTTCGCAGGTACCGGCCAGCGGGTCCTGGAAGACCCGGGCCACCTGCCGTGCCCGTTTGTGGGTGGGCAGGCGGGTGACGTTCTGGCCGTCCACCACGATGGAGCCGGCATCCACCATCACCTCGCCCGCCAGGGCGTTCAGGAACGTGGATTTGCCGGCGCCGTTGCTGCCGATCACGGTCACGAAGTCACCCTGTTCCACAGTCAGGGACATGCCCCGCAGGGCCGGGTTTTCCAGCGGGGTGCCTTTACCGAAGGTCAGCTTGAGATTGTCTGCAGTAATCATGGGGTCACCTCAAGCCTTGTCGCGGGTAAAGCGGGCGCGAATGTTGTTGCGGAAGCCCGGCAGCACGATGGCCAGGGTTACCAGCACCGCGGTGATCAGATTCAGGTCCTGGGCCTGCAGGCCCAGGGCATCCGCGTTCAGGGCGAAGGCAATGGCCAGCCGGTAGATGATGGCGCCGAGCACACAGGCAATCAGTGCCCGCAGCACTGTGCTGGGGGTCAGCACCGCTTCACCGCCAATCAGGGAGGCCAGGCCGATCACAATTACGCCCACACCCATGGTGACGTCGGCGGCGCCCTGGCTCTGGGCGAACAGTGCACCGGCCAGACCCACCAGGCCGTTGGACAGAGCCACACCCAGCACCACCATGGCGCCGGTGTGAATACCCTGGGCCCGGGCCATGCGGGGATTGGCGCCGGTGGCCCGCATCGCCAGGCCTACTTCGGATTTCATGAAGCGCCACAGCAGGAGCAGGGCAACCACTACTACAATCAGGAACAGCGTCACCGGCACCAGGTGAAAGGCCAGGCCCAGGTCGTACCAGGGGGTTAGCACCGTGGTTTCAGACAGCAGCGCCACATTGGGCCGGCCCATGATACGCAGGTTGATGGAGTAGAGCGCGATCATGGTCAGGATGGAGGCCAGCAGGTGCAGGATGTTCAGTTTGACGTTCAGCAGGGCGGTCACCGCTCCTGCACACATGCCGGCCATGATGGCAGCGCCGGTGGCCAGCCAGGGATTCCAGCCCGCCAGAATCAGCATGGCGGCGACGGCGGCACCCAGCGGGAAACTGCCATCAACGGTCAGGTCAGGGAAATCCAGCACGCGGAACGACAGGTAAATGCCGAAGGCCACCAGCCCGTAGATCAGGCCGGTTTCTATGGCGCCGTAAAAGGCAATATCACTGAGCATGGTAAGGCTTCACTGTTGCGGTCAAACGGGCCCTTCCGGAAGAAGGGCCGGAAGGGAGCGGAGAAATCAGCGGATGACTTGTTTGGCTTCGGAGATAAGTTCATCACTCAGGGTGATGCCCATTTTCTCCGCGGCGCCAGGGTTCACAAACAGGTCCAGTTGCTCCACCCGTTCCACCGCCATGGTGGCCGGGTCTGCACCTTCCAGTATGCGAACCACCATGTCGCCGGTCTGGCGGCCCAGGTCGTAATAGTCAAAACCCAGGGCCGCCACGGCACCGCGGGATACGGTGGCGGTGTCGGCGGCAAATACCGGAATCTTTGAACGTTCGCCCACGGAGATCACTGCTTCAGCGGCGCTGATGACGGTGTTGTCAGTGGTCAGGTAAATAAGATCGGCCTTGCCCACCAGGGAGCGGGCGGCGCCCAGGACGTCAGAGGTGCGTACCGCCGGGGCTTTCTCCAGGGTCATGCCACGGGCTTTCAGGCTTTCTTCCAGCAGTTCCACCAGAGCGACAGCATTGGCCTCGCCGGGGTTATAGACGGTGCCGACCCGTTTTGCGTCCGGCATCACCCGCTGCAGCATATCGAGGTGGCGCTCCAGGGGCAGCATGTCGGTGACGCCGGTGATGTTGGCGCCGGGGGCTTCCAGACTTTGTACCAGGCGGGCACCTACCGGGTCGGTCACAGCCGAGAACACCACCGGAATGTTACGGGCTGCGGCGGCGACAGTCTGGGCCGAGGGGGTGGCAATGGCCACGATCAGGTCCGGCTGCTCACCCACAAACTTGCGGGCGATCTGGCTGGCGATGGCACTGTTGCCCTGGGCGGTCTCGAACATCAGTTTCAGGTTCTCGCCAACCACGTAGCCCTGTTCCGCCAGCTCGTCTTTGACACCCTCGTGAACCGCGTCCAGCGCCGGGTGTTCGACAATCTGGGTAATGGCTACCACGCGGGTGTCCTGAGCCTGAGCCAGTCCGGCCAGGGGGAACAGCAGCAGGGGGGCAAGCAGTCGCAGGAATCTCAGGGACATGAGGCGCTCTCATCTACGAAATTAAAGGGAGCGCAAGTTTATCACAGGCTGCCGCAATGTGCCGCTTGCCAGTGGCTCCCGGACGGGGTGGGCAGCCTGTCTCAACTGCAGGCAAAAAAGGCGGCGGAACAAACGGTTGAGACCAGACACTTTTATTTGCATCACACTTTGACGGATGTGGCTGTGATGAAATAGTCTTCAGAAGCGCAGTGCTGAAACTTCACGCTGGCGCCAACAATAACAATCATGCGATGTGCCGGTCGCCTTGCAGGTCGCAGTTCAATCACAGGACATCGGGAAGATAAATGAGCACACAACAAAAACTTCCGCTCGAAATGGTTTACCACTGGGAAACAGCCCGGGCCGAATCGGTCTACATGACACAGCCCACAGGCAACGGTCAGACCATGGATTTCACCTGGCGCCGCGCGGTGGGTGAGGCCCGGCGGATGGCCACTTATCTCAAATCCCTGAACCTTCCCGAGAAGAGCCGGATCGGGATCGTTTCCAAAAACTGCGCCCACTGGATCATGTCCGACTGGGCCATCTGGATGGCCGGACACGTATCCGTGCCGCTGTACCCGACACTGAACGCCGATACCGTCAGCTACATCATCGAACACGCCGAGATCCAGGTGCTGTTTGTAGGCAAGCTAGACGACTGGGAGACCATGAAGCCGGGGGTACCGGAAAGTGTCCGGTGCATTTCCTACCCGCTGAGCCCGCCCACTACCTTTGAAACCTGGGACGACATTGTCGCCAATAACGCGCCACTGGCAGAAAATACCCAGCGTGACGCCCAGGAGATGGCCACGGTGGTGTATACCTCCGGCAGTACCGGGCGCCCGAAAGGGGTCATGCTGAGCTTCGCCAACCTGGCCTTTGCCGCCACCGGCGCCGCAGACCGGCTGGAAATCACCACCAACGATCGTTACCTGTCGTACCTGCCGCTGGCCCACGTGTTCGAACGTTATGTGGGCGAGCTGGGTTCCATGAACAAGGGCTTCCATCTGTTCTTCGCGGATTCGCTGGACACCTTCGTGGATGACCTGCAGCGGGCCCAGCCGACCCTGTTTATTGCGGTACCGCGGATCTGGACCAAGTTCCAGCACGGCGTGTTCGAGAAGATGCCGAAGGAAAAACTGGCCAAGCTGCTGAAGATTCCGCTGCTGAACCGGCTGATCAAGAAGAAGATACTTACCGGTCTGGGTCTGCAGCATGTGCGCTACGCCGGCAGTGGTTCCGCGCCCTTGTCCCATGACATTCTGGAATGGTACCGCAACCTGGGCCTTGAGCTGCTGGAAGGCTATGGCATGTCCGAGAACATTGCGTACTCCCACACCACTCAGCCGGGCCGCGCCCGCACCGGTTACGTGGGCGAGGCCCTGCCGGGGGTCGAGTGCAGGATTGCCGACAACGGCGAGGTGCTGGTGAAGAGTCCGGCTACCATGATGGGCTACTACAAGGACGAGCAGAAAACTCGCGAGGCCTTTACCGAAGACGGCTTCCTGCGTACCGGTGATATCGGCGAGATCGACGAGCTGGGCCGCCTGAAGCTGACCGGCCGTCTCAAGGAGATCTTCAAGACCTCCAAGGGCAAGTACGTGGCGCCGGCACCCATCGAGAACAAGCTGATGCGGGACGACCACATCGAGATGGTCTGTGTCTCCGGTGAAAACCAGGTACAGCCGTTCTGTCTGGTGATGCTGTCGGAAAGTGCCCAGGCTCATCGCGACGATCCTGCGGTTCGCGAAAAGCTCGAGAAAGATTTTGTCGATCTGATGAAGCAGGTCAACCAGACCCTGGATCCCCACGAGCACCTGCGCTTCATGGTGGTCATCAAGGAGCCCTGGGCTATCGAGAACGACTTCCTGACGCCGACCATGAAACTGAAGCGCAATGTGGTGGAAGATGCCACCCGTGCCAAGGTGGAGGGCTGGTATGAAGCAGGCAAGAGTGTTATCTGGGAGTAAGCTCCCCGTAACCGGCCACTGAAACCTTGTGGTTTCAGCGGCAATCCCGAAGACGATCGGTACCCGGTGCCGGTCGTCTTTTTTATAGAACCCTATTCACCGATTCCCCGAGGTACTCATGGCAACTTCCCCACGGCTTGCGGCCTTTGAGCAGCGCATTCATGACGTGATTCCGCTAACCGGGGCCATGGCCATCGAGTTGTGCGATTACGATGGTCAGGCTCTGCTGGTCAGCGCGCCGCTGGCCCCCAACAGTAATCATCAGGGCACGGGCTTTGGCGGCAGCGTCTATTCCATTGCGGTAGTGGCGGCCTGGGGGCTGGTGGAACTGATGACTGAAGATAATGGCATTGCCGGCCATGTGGTGGTGCAGCAGGGGGCGATGGATTACCTGAAGCCGGCAGAGGACGGGCTGTTTGCGCTGTGCCGGCTTCCGGAGGAGGCCGAGGTGGCCCGATTTCTTAAAACCGTCCGGCGCAGCGGCAGGGGCCGGCTGGCACTGACTGCCCGGGTCTATTGCGGCACGCCGGATCTGGCTCCGGCACAGGAGCCGGTGGCAGTGTTTGAAGGACGGTTCGTGGTGCAGTTGAAGCCCACCGGCAAAGCGGAAGCCTGAGCTTCAAGCTCCGGGTTACTGGCTATAGGACCGGGCACTGCCGATGGAACGGCTCATCAGAATGATCGGAACAATGCCGGCCAGCACAATAACCAGTGCTGGCAGGGCACTCTGGGCCAGCATTTCATCCGAGGCATACTGGTACACATAGGTGGCCAGGGTGTCGAAATTGAAGGGCCTCAGAATCAGCGTCGCCGGCAGCTCCTTCATGCAATCCACGAACACCACCAGGGCGGCGGTCAGCATGGTGCCCCGAAGCATGGGCAGGTGAACACTCAGCAGGGTGGCGGTGGTGGTTCTGCCCAGAGAGCGGGAGGCCATGTCCATGCTGGGCGTGATCTTCTGCAGCCCGCTTTCGATACTGCCCGCAGAGACCGCCAGGAACCGCACCGTGTAGGCGAAGATCAGCGCCACCGAGGTGCCGCTCAGCAGCAACCCGGTGCTGATACCAAACCAGTCACGCATCAGACTGTCCACCTGATTATCGAAAGCGGCCAGGGGAATGATGACCCCCACCGCCAGTACCGCATCATGGCCCGCATGCCCGGGGTGTCATGGAGTCGCCGGCTATAGGCTAAAGTCAGTCCGATCACCAGGGTGGTAAAGGCGGCGGTGCTGGAAAGAAACAGGCTGTTGAGGGCGTTGCGGACGAAATCCGCCGTCCAGCTTTCGCCAAAATAGTTAATGGCGTAGTCACCCAGCACCAGTGCCGGCACCAGAAAACCAAGAATGATGGGGGTGGCACACACCACCACGCAGATCCACTGGCGTGGTTTGCTCATGGTGAAGCGCTGCATCGGCTCGCGGTTGTCCCGGGCCGCATACTGTTGCTGGCGCCGGCGGGAATAACGCTCCAGGGTCACCAGTATGACCACAAAGGTGAGCATCACCATGGCAATCTGGGCCGCACCGCCGATATTGCCCAGGTTCATCCAGGTATCGAAAAGTCCTGCGGTCAGTGTCTGTACTGCAAAATAATCCACCGTGCCAAAGTCATTCAGGGTCTCCATCAGCACCAGCGAAAGACCAACGGCTATGGCGGGCCGGGCAATGGGTAATACCACCCGGAAAAAGGTGCTGAGGGCGGAGTGGCCCAGGCTGCGGCTGACCGAAAACAGTGAGGGTGACTGGTCGAGGAAGGCAGCCCGGGCCAACAGGTAAACATAGGGATAGAGCACCAGTCCCAGCATGATAATGGCTCCGCCCAGGCTGCGGATTTCCGGGAACCAGTAGTCGCTTGCAGACTGCCAGCCAAACCACTCCCGCAAGATGGTCTGGATCGGGCCGGTGTACTGCAGCAGGTCGGTGTACACATAGGCGATGACATAGGCCGGTACTGCAAATGGCAGCAACAGCGCCCACTCGAAAAAGCGGCGGCCCGGGAATTCGCACATGGTAACCGCCCAGGCGGTGGACAGTCCTGTCGAGAGGGTAATCACGCTGACGCCGATCATCAGCCACAGGGTGGTCTCGACATAACGGGGCAGGGTGGTACTGAACAGATGTGGCCAGATGTTTTCATCCGGAAAGAACGCAAGGACAAGTACCGAGAGTACCGGCAACGCGACTATGGCCGTGGTCAGGAAGGCCGACACCAGCCAGCGCCTGGAAGTTCGTCGCGGCATCAGCGGGGAGGGGGTGACAATTTCCTCGACGACGGCCTGGCTCATGGGGTTCCTGCTGGTTCGGAAAGTCCGGGAGTTTAACGGGCCGCCGGCATCACTGCAACGACGGCGCCGTTCAGAACCCTGCGCTGGCTCAGTTGTCGTAGTCTACCCGATCCAGCATGCGGACGGCTGCGTTGCGGTTATTGGCCACTTCCTGCAGCGACAGCGAATCCGGGTTCAGGGTGCCCCATTCAGCCACCAGGCCGGTGGGTGCAACCGCCGGGTTGGCGGGATATTCGGAGTTGGCTTCGGCGTATATTTGCTGCGCCTTCGGGCTGGACAGGAACTCCATCAGCTTGATGGCGTTGTCACGGTTGGGCGCGCTTCTGGTCAAAGCCACACCACTGATGTTGATGTGGGTACCGCGGTCTTCATGGTTCGGAAAGACAATGCGTACCTGTTCCGCGACACCACGAGTGCTGTCGTCCTGCAGCATGACGCCATAATAGTAGCTGTTAACCAGTGCCACATCACACACGCCGTCGGCAACGGCACTCAGCTGGTCGCGGTCACCACCTTGCGGGCGACGGGCCAGATTGTTCTTGAGTCCTTCCAGCCATTCTTCCGTTCTGGCTTCACCATGGTGAGCGATCATCGAGGAAACCAGGGCAACGTTGTAAACGTGTTTGCCACTGCGGGTGCAGATACGCCCTTGCCATTGCGGGTCGGCCAGTTCTTCGTAAGTAGTGATGGCACCCTCTTCAACACGGTCAAGGGAGGTGAAAATCATCCGGCCACGGGTGGTCAGGGCAAACCACTTGCCGTCCGGATGGCGGAGATTTTCGGGAATGTTCTTTTCCAGTTCAGCGTTGTCCAGGCTCTCTACCAGATCCTTTTCAACCAGTTCGATAGCGCGGGAGATATCCACGGTCATGACCAGATCGGCGGGACTGTTGCGTCCTTCCCGGTCGAGGCGTTCGGCGAGGCCGGTCTTGGAGAAGACCACGTTGGTGCGGATCCCGGTTTCTTCAGTGAATGCACTAAGCAGCGGATCCAGCAGGAATGCCTGACGGTATGAGTAGATATTGACCTCACCACTGGCATTGGCAGCGAAGGGGGCCATCGAAACGGTCAGGGCAGTCAGGGCAGCAGCAATCTTGAGACGCATAGTAGGTTCCTGAAGATAGTAATAAGGCAGATAACACAAACCATTCTCATTTAAAGCCTGGATCCTGTCAACTGTTCCATCTTTAAAGAAATATGACAGTAGCCGGTGATGGTGGTGGTCGACAGGGGCCGGAAATGCCGCAAGTTTTCGTGAGGCAGTGGTCAGGCATTCCGGGCAAAGAATGCTATGCTCTCATTACCGGTTATCAAGCACTTGGCGCACAAACATACCCCATAAACCGCGGTCCGGACGTTTGCCGGACCCGACAAAAAAGCGGAACCCCGGTCACCATGAAAAACAACGAGCGGCGAGAACACCTGAGAACAGCGTTGAACGCGAAAGTCAGTGTCACTCATGAGCAGTTTGGCAAACGCATCTTTGCCACCCGGGATATCTCTGATGGCGGTATCTTCATTGTGGCAGAAGGGGATTTCGAACCGGCCATGGGCGACCGGGTGATTGTCCAGGTACAGGGATTACCGATTCCGGCGCCGGAACTGGAAATGGTGGTGGTTCGCAAAACCCTCGACGGATATGGCCTTCGTTTTGGTGAAGAGTTCGATTCCTGATCAGAATGTGAGCTTTGTCACGGTATTACGAAGTGTTGCAGATCGACAATACGCGTAACAAAATGTGGTGGTTTGGTATCACATTTGAACAACACTGTTATGGAACCTTGAGAGGGGGCCGGCAACAATGGACGTTGTCAAAAATCGTTCAGGGCTGAAATCAGGCCAGAGGTGGACTGTGGGTGTTTCCCAGAAGAAGGTGTCGGTGCAGGACCTGGAAGTGGGGATGTTTGTCTCGGATCTTGATCGACCGTGGCATGTAACGCCTTTTCCGATTCAGGGTTTTTACATTCGCAATCAGGACGAAGTCCGTGCCCTGGCCTCCCATTGCCGCTGGGTGATGGTGGATGTGGCGGAAAACCGGGACGCCGGCGAGTATGAAAAATCCGGCGCACCGTCGTTTGCCCGTCGTGCTGCCCGCAGGCAGGAGCTTCACCAGGAGTCGCTGCAGTTGCCACCGGTTCAGATCCGCAACCCGGTGGTTCACGAGACAACCCACTCCCTTCGCCGTGAACTGAAGGCCAGTCGCGATCTGCTGGTGCACGCTGAAACCGCCATCCAGAAAGTGGCCAGCCAGCTCAATCAGGAAACCGTGCCCGACCTGCGGCCGGTTTCCGAAGTGGCGCGGCGCATGACCGCCAGTGTCATTCGCAATCCGGACGCCCTGTTATGGCTGGCCAGGGTCCGTGATACGGATGATCATACCTACCGCCATTCCCTTAAAACCTCGGTTTGGGCACTGGTCTTCGGCAGATTCCTGGGCCTCGAAGAACCCCTGCTGCAACAGCTGGCCATGGGCTGCCTGCTGTCCCACGTGGGCAAAGCCGAGCTGCCCCCGGAGCTGACCCAGAATGAGCGTCAGCTCGATGCGCAGCAGTTCCGGGTGTTCAGGACCTACGTAGAGCTGGGCGCCAGCCGGCTGGAAGCGGCGGGCGTTTCCCGCGGCACGGTTGCCGTGGTTCGGGGCCACCGCGAGCGTCATAACGGTTCCGGGTTCCCGGCCGGTGTGCGCGGAGACCGTATTCCGTTGCTAGCCAAGATTGCCGGGTTGGTGGATTATTACGAATCGCTGATCGCGCCCCGGGAAGGCTATCTGCCGCTGTCGCCGGCACAGGCAGTCAGCCAGCTGTTCGAGGTGCGCAACATCGAATTCCAGGAAGACCTGGTCGAGAAGTTCATCCAGTCTGTGGGTATCTACCCTATTGGTACTCTGATTCAGCTTACCAATGGCCAGCGCGGCGTGGTGGTGTCCCATTCGCCCAAGCGCCGTCTGATGCCAAGGGTCATGCTGATGACCGACCGCGACCAGAATCCGTTACGCACCGCCCGGATGATCAATCTGGCCACGTTCAATGAAGGCCGTAACAACGACAGCGCCCTGCGGGTTGAGGGCTGTCTGCCCCATGGCACAGAAGGCCTCAATCCGGCCCATTTTGATGTCACCGGTGCGGAATCCCGCTGGAAACTCCGTCAGCTGATGGGCGCCTGAAGACCGATCTGCTGTTATCAAACCTCCGTATTTCCCGACGCCCGCCAGCAACCACTGACGGGCGTTCTGGTTTGTAGTGAAGGTTCGCCTTGAAATTTCCGGTATTTGCCGCAAGATATAGCGCTTTCTCTGGCTCGTCGCCTATGGCCAGTTGTCACTCAGACAATCAACCCCCGGATCCGTTTATGACCACAGTAGCTGTACCGGGCGCATCGCCGCGCTATGCACTGGAAATTGAAGGGCTTCGTAAAACCTACGGCAGTGGGTTCGAGGCACTCAAAGGCATTGACCTGAAGGTCAGGGAAGGGGATTTCTTTGCACTGCTGGGGCCGAATGGCGCCGGCAAGTCCACCACCCTGGGTATTGTCTGTTCCCTGGTGAACAAGTCTGCGGGCAAGGTGAAGGTGTTTGGCCATGATATTGACACCCACCTGGCTCAGGCCAAGCTCAACCTCGGCGTGGTGCCCCAGGAATTCAATTTCAACCAGTTTGAAAAAGTACTGGATATAGTCACCACCCAGGCTGGCTATTACGGCCTGCCGCTGCGTCAGGCAAAGAAATCGGCCGAACGTTTTCTGCGTCAGCTGGGGCTGTGGGACAAGCGGAACGAGCCTGCCCGGATGCTCTCCGGTGGCATGAAGCGGCGCTTGATGATTGCCCGGGCACTGGTCCATGAACCGAAACTGCTGATCCTGGACGAACCGACAGCCGGTGTGGACATCGAGCTGCGGCGATCCATGTGGACCTTTCTGGAAGAAATGAACCGCAACGGCACCACCATTATTCTCACCACTCATTATCTGGAAGAGGCGGAAGCCCTTTGCCGCAATATCGCCATTATCGACCATGGCGAAATTCTGCGGCACACCAGCAAGAAGGACCTGCTCACCCAGCTCCACGTTGAAACCTTTGTTATGGATACCGAGCAGTCGCTGACCACCGTCCCGGACCTGGAGGGATTTGAAGTCCGGCTGGACGACGAAGGGGCACTGGAGGTGGAGGTCAAAAAGGGCGACAGCCTGAACAATGTCTTTGCGCAGCTGGACCAGCAGGGCATCCGGGTGCTGAGCATGAGAACCAAATCCAACCGGCTGGAGGAGTTGTTCATTCGCATGGTGGAAGACAATGCCCGCCCACAGGAGGCTGCCAAATGAGCCCCTCTGCCATTCTGACGGCATTCCTCACCATTGTGCTGCGGGAAATCCGCCGTTTTACCCGGATCTGGCCGCAAACCCTGTTGCCGCCAGCGGTCACCATGACGCTGTACTTCATTATATTTGGCAACCTGATCGGCTCCCGCATCGGCTCCATGGGCGGCTTCGACTATATGTCGTTCATTGTGCCGGGGCTGATCATGATGTCGGTGATCACCAGTTCCTACGCCAATGTGGTGTCCTCCTTCTTCAGCATGAAGTTCCAGCGCAGTATTGAAGAGCTACTGGTGTCGCCGGTGCCGAACTGGGTGATTCTGGCGGGCTATGTGGCCGGTGGCATGGGCCGCGGTCTCGGGGTCGGGTTTATCGTCACGCTGCTGTCCCTGGCCTTCACCCGGCTGGAAATCCACAACCTGCCGGTGATGATCCTGACGGTGATTCTGACGTCCGCACTGTTTGCGCTCGGGGGCTTTATCAACGCCATGCTGGCCACCAAGTTCGATGATATCTCCATTGTGCCGACCTTTATTCTGACGCCACTGACCTATCTTGGTGGGGTGTTTTATTCCATCGACATGCTGCCCGGCTTCTGGCAAGGCGTGTCGTTGATCAATCCGATCCTGTATATGGTGAATGCGTTCCGCTATGGCATTCTCGGGGTTTCAGACGTGAACGTGTTTATCGCCCTGGGCATGGTGGTGATGTTTATCGCGATCCTGTCGACCATTGCCCTGCGTATGTTGCAGCGGGGCAAGGGCATTCGCCACTGATGGTGGTTGTAACCCGATCCCGTTCTGATTCGATGATCTGCCAGCTGAGGTTTCCATGGCTCTGAACAACGCTCCGCTGGGAAAGTCCAGTGACTACCCCGACCGTTACGCCCCGGAGCTGTTGTTTCCGGTGGCGAGGGAGGAGAATCGCCAGCGTATCGGGTTACAGGATGGCCGCTGGCCCTGGTTTGGCGAGGATATCTGGCAGGCCTGGGAGCTGTCCTGGCTGCGCCCGTCCGGTGTGCCGGCGGTGGCCTGGGCGGAATTCCGGCTGCCGGCGGCCTCGCCACAGCTGATCGAGTCCAAATCCCTGAAGTTGTATCTGAACTCCCTGAACCAGGAGACCTACTCATCCGTTGAGCAGGTGCGGGAGGTCATTATCCAGGATCTGTCCAGTGCCTGCGGCGCCAGCGTGACGGTGGAGCTGTTTGATATCAACCGCAGCATGGCCACCGCCGGTCGCCCCGAGGGCTTCGTGCTGATAGATGACGAGCCGGTGGAGCAGGTGGGGTACGAATACGATCCGGAGCTGCTGAAGCTGGCGGGGGATGAGATCGTCAGTGAGAAGCTATGTTCCCATCTTCTGAAAAGCAACTGCCCGGTGACCGGCCAGCCGGACTGGGGCTCACTGCTGATCGAGTATACCGGGCCGCGCATCGACCGCAGCGCACTGCTGGCCTACGTGGTGGGGTTTCGCCAGAAGCAGGACTTCCACGAGCATTGTGTCGAGACGGTATTTACCGACCTGATGAGTCGCTTCGGCTTTGAGGAACTGACCGTCTGCGCCCGCTACACCCGCCGCGGCGGCCTGGATATCAATCCCTGGCGCAGCACCAGTGCCGGCAGTGCGCCAAGGGTGAGACTGGTCAGGCAGTAGTTATTGCTCGTCAGTACGCAACCGGTCGGCGGCGTCTTCGAGGGCGTTCAGAATCACCTGGCGCTCTTTCTCGCAGATCTTCCCGGAGTCCAGATACATGGCAAAGCCGCTGTGCTCATGCTCCAGGAAGCTGCGGTTAGGCCCCAGGTCCCGGCGGAAATCCA
>NZ_CAXBDN010000106.1:0-13279 GCF_963974375.1 uncultured Marinobacter sp. | reverse complement strand
CAAGCATGTTGGTGTGACTTTCCTGGCAATGTACTGGTTTCAGCCCAATAGTTTTTCAGGGAGCGGGCAACGTCAATCAGACCCTCATAGGTCACCGGTTTTACAATGTAGGAACTGGCGCCGGTGTCGTAACAGACAGCGATGTCCCGGGGATCGCTGGAGGTGGTCAGTACCACGATGGGCAGCTTGCGCAAGGCCGGGTTGCTTTTCAGCTCGACGATGACCTCATGGCCGTCTTTACCCGGCATGTTCAGATCCAGCAGGATGAGATCCGGCAGACTATTGAGGCTCAGGGCCTCACTCAGGCCCGACAGCAGGTGGTTGCCATCCTGGAAAAAACTGAGTCGAACCGGTTCCTGATCTTCCGCAAAGGCATCTCCGATCAGCAGCCGGTCATCCGCATCGTCGTCGGCAATAAAAATATGGATAGGATCTGCATGTCTCATACCGTGCTGCCTTTTTCTGTCAACTGCGCCTGGTAAGCATGGTCAGCGGTTTGTCCGGATTCCGGTTGAAACGAATCCGGAAACAGGCTCCGTGACCGGGATTACCCACAGCAGAAAGGGTCGCGCCATGGCGGTCAGCAATTTTGCGGACAATGGCGAGACCGATTCCGGTTCCTTCGTATTCGTTCCTGTTGTGCAGCCGCGCAAAGGGCTGGAACATGCGCTCTGCGTACTGCTGTTCGAACCCCGTGCCGTTGTCTTGAATGACCAGTGTCCAGCCGCTTTCATCGACATCTTCACAGTACACCTCAATCACCGGAGTCGCATCCGCACGCCGAAATTTAATGGCATTGCTCAACAGGTTCTGCAGCAGCTGTCGTAGCTGGGTGGCGTCACCCTCAACATCCGGCAACGGCCGGGTGCGGATGTCAGCGCCACTGAGACTGATGGTGGCTTCCAGGTCCTGGCACACCTCGAGGAGGAGCTGGTTCAGATCACAAGGGGTCATTGGTTGCGCCCGGGTCGCGACCCGGGAGTAGGCCAGCAGGTCCTGTATCAGGCTTTGCATCCGGCCGGCGGCGGACTGCATCCGCTTCAGGTAATCCTGTTCCCGTTCGTCGAAATGCTGTGGATCACGCATCAGCCGGTCACCGAAGGTCTGGATCTTGCGTAGCGGCTCCTGCAGGTCGTGGGAGGCCACAAAGGCAAAATCCTGAAGCTCCCGGTTGCTGCGCTCCAGTTCCGCCAGGGTATTTTCCAGCGCAAGTTTGGCCTTCTTGCGTTCGTTGATACTGCGGAAATAGACGGCGATACCATCCTCGGACGGGTAAGCGTTGACTTCACACCACAGGTCGAGAGGCTCGAAATAGGCTTCGAAAGCCTGTGATTCACCGGTAGCCATCGCCGCCCGGTAGTGCTCTTCGAACGGGGTGCCAATGGCCTCGGGAAAGACCTCCCAGACGTTCCGGCCAAGCATGTCCACCCGTGACCGTTGCAGTAATTCTTCGGTGCGGTGATTGGCAAAGGTAAAGGCCCAGTTCTCGTTCAGGGTAAAGAATGCGTCGGTGATACTTTCGAAAATGCGGGACTGACGTTCCGCCAGCTCACGAATGCGCTGACTGGCTTCCTTACTGGCGGATATGTCCTGGAATGCACCCTGAAGGCGACTGACTCGTCCGTTTTTTCCGTAAACAGCTCTCCCAATACCTCTGACCCAGCGCAGGCGGCCCTGTTTGGTGGTGATCCGGGCCTCGATATCGAAAGGAATGCCAAAATCAATACAGGCCTGGAGCGCGTTTTCAATAATCGGGCGGGTTTCAGGCGTGTAATAATCGAGTGCCTTGTCCATGGGCGGTATCTGGCCGGGGGCCAGTTCATGAATTTCGCACACTCCATCAGACCAGCTGACCTGGCCTGATTCTACGTCCAGCATCCAGCCGCCGAGGCGACCGGCCTGCTCGGCTATCTTCAACAGGCTTTCGCTCTGGCGGAGCTGATCCTGCACGGATTTTTCGTGGGTCACGTCCCGGGCAGAGCAGTAGATCAGCTGGTCGCTGCTGAGGTTTGCATTAAGCCTCAGCCAGTGCGGGCTGCCGGACTTGTGGAATACCCGGAATTCAAGGTCTGTTACGGTAAGTCCGGCCAGTAGCTGACTGATGGCATCGTGGATGATGAGATGGTCGTCTGGATGGATCACCTCGAGATAGGCGCTGCCAATCAGTTCGTCATGGCTGTAGCCAAGCACGCTCAGAAAGGCCTGATTGACTTCGATAAAGCGGTTGTCCAGCGAGACAATACAGAACATTTCCGGTGTCACCGAGAAGAAGGCTTCCCGTTGATGGGTCAGCTCTTCTGCTTCCAGCTGTGCACTGATATCCCGGCCGACACAGAACAGGGTCTGGTCGGCTTCCGACCAGCGGGATTTCCAGGTCAGAGTAACGATACGGCCGGACCGGTGGTAATAGCGGTTACGGAACTGACGATCTTCACGAACACCTTCTTTCATCAGCTCCTGCACCGCCTGCCGGCTCGGGTCGCGGTCTTCTTCCACGATAAAGCCAAGGCTCGACTTGCCCAGCAGGTCTTCCGGGGCGTAACCGAGAATGGCCTCACTGGCGGGGCTGACAAAGCGGAAACGTCCGTTCAGATCAATGGAACACAAAAGATCGTTGCTGAACTCGATAATACCCTGATTGGCCTCCCGCAGCTGGCGTTCCCGCTCCAGATAATGCGCCAGTGCCCGGTTGCTCTCGGCCAACTGACGGTTACGGTTGCTGGTCATCAGGCCCAGTGTTCTGCTGAGCATCAGCAGGCCGGTCAGGGCAAGGCCGCCGAACAGCACCAGAAGTTCACTCAGGTATTCGTTAAATACCGCGGCTTGCAGCGGCTCCGCCACAATGAACCGCCATTGGCGATCGTGGTGCAGTTCAAAGTCCTCCTGCCAGAGCACCTGTTGAGGCTGTCGAGCACTTTGTCCGGGTGCCTCCCGGGCGGTGTCGTAGAGAACACGGCCCAGCTCTTCAATCCGCATGGTCAGATTTCCGGTCAGGCGTTGATCAAGCCAGGCCAGGGATTGCGACCAGTCGCTGACGGCAATCAGGTTCCAGCGACGGTCGCCGGCCAGCTCAACCGGCGCCGTTACCAGCGCATAGGGGGTTCCACTGGGCGCCGGATGGGAAGCACTGGTGTGGGGTGTCCTGCTTTCGCGGATGTGTTGCAGCCACGGGGCATTGGCAGGATCAGACAGAAAGCGGTTGAGCCATGATCGTGCTTCCGGGTGCCTGGAGCGGACCTGCATGGGTTGTTGCGCACTGTCCAGCACACCGATCAGTTGCAGGTGCGGCAGGTCCTCCAGATAGCTGGACACCTCATGCTCCCAGAGCTGCTGCGGGACTTCGCCTTCGAGGTTCGCAATACGCCCGGCCAGACGGGCAATCAATGCCTGCTCTGACCGGTAGAGGTCAAGAATGCCCTGAACGTTCTGGGCGGCCAGCAGCTCGGCACGACGAATCATATCCCGCGCATGACTCTGATGAACCAGCTGCCAGCAGCTGACGGTCAGGGTGACGCCTATAAGGCCGGCAATGGCAACAGAGCGCTGGCTATTGCGGTTCGCCGGTGGATTGAGGTGCCTCAGCAGGGGTAAACCGATGCCCATCATCATGGCGGTCAGAGCCGTCACCGGGATGAATTCCGGTAACTGACCCAGCTGAGCCCACGAGGGCAGCGAAACAAACGGTGAGGGAAAGTTGACCAGCCCCAGCACAAACAGCAGAAGCCCTATCAGCAACAGGACCGGCTCCGGGCATTTGCGGAGCCCCTGGAGCAGGAACCCCACAGCCGCCAGCAGCGTGGCTGCCGGTATGGCGGGAGACAGCCCCGACAGGCTGCCGTCCCCGGGACTCGGGGGGACCGCTGTCAGGCTCCGGCTCAGCGCCCAGACCGAAACCAGCAACAACGGCACCGCCAACAGTCGTACTCTGGCGGATCCGGCGTAGACGGCCACCAGCACCATGATGCCTGACAACCCGGCCAACACAATGCCGCTCACCGGAGTGTTGTAATAGCTACTGTCAGGGTTCGACAAGTACCAGGAAACCGTCAGCGCAATGCTGATGGCCGACAACGTCAGCCCCAGAATCAGCAGAACGCAGAGTGCGATGGCTTCCCGGTAACGCAGCTCAGTCATGGTAAGCCTGTGGGCCCAGCAGACGGAGAATCTCTTCGGCGGTGGTGACCCCGGCCTCGATTTTCCGGAACGCGTCGTCGAGCAGCATCAGCATGCCCTGATCCCGGGCAATGGTTTCGATCTGCATGGCACTGGCGCCGTTGGTGATAGCGGCTTTCAGTGATTCGGTGATGGTCAGTACCTCATGGAGTGCAACCCGACCCTTGTAGCCCTTGTGGCAGCGCCCGCAACCCTTTCCCCGGTAGTGTCTGATGTTGGCATCGACGAACTGGGGCCCGAGCTGGGCCAGCACCTCTTCAGGTTTTTCCACCTCGGTTTTGCAGTGGGAACAGATCCTGCGGACCAGGCGCTGGGCAATGATGGCCTCGAGTGCCGACGCCAGCACAAACGGTTTGAGGCCGAGATCCAGCAACCGGGCCACGGTGGCGGTGGCAGAACTGGTGTGCAGGGTGGAGTACACCAGGTGCCCGGTCATGGCGGCGTGAAAGGCGACGTCTGCGGTTTCCTCGTCACGGATCTCGCCCAGCAGTATCACGTCGGGATCCTGGCGCAGGATGGCCCGCAGCACGTCCGCAAAACCAAGCCCGATGCGGTCCTTGACCGGCACCTGGCCGGCCATGTCCACATGGAATTCCACCGGGTCTTCGATGGTGACGTAGTTGCGCTCGGGGGTGGCGTTATGCTGCAACAAGGCATAGAGCGTGGTGGTTTTACCACTACCGGTGGGGCCGGTGGCAAGGATGATGCCCTGGGGCTTGGCAATGACGTGCATCAGGCGTTTCAGGTTATGCTCGGACAGCCCCAGATCTTCCAGCGACTGGGCCGATGACTGGCGCTCCAGCACCCGCATGACCACTTTCTCGCCATTGATGGTGGGCAGGGTGGAAATGCGCAGGTCGACAATCCGCATCGGTGTCTTGACCGTGATACGGCCATCCTGGGGCCGACGGCGTTCGGTAATATCCAGCTCCGCCATGACCTTGATGCGGGACACCACCGACATCAGCAGGTTGTTGGGAATCTGGATCTTGTCCTGCAGAACGCCGTCAATACGATAGCGCACCACCAGGGATTTGGTACGGGGGTGGATATGAATGTCACTGGCGCCCAGGCGCAGGGCCTCGAGAATGATACCGTTCACCAGCCGTATCGCCGGGGGCTCCTCGGAGCTGCCCAGTAGCTGTTCCAGCGACTCGCTGTCTTCATCGTCCAGCATGATCTCGATCCCTTCGTAGGGATCGTCGGTGCCGACAATGGTGGATATTTCATCGATGGCGTGTTCTGACTGAGGGCCAAAAATTTCGGTGAGCTTGGCCTGCATCTGGCCCACTTCGCAAAGCAGCGGATGGATGGTCAGACCGGTCATGAAGCCCAGTTCATCGATCAGGTTGACGTCCATGGGGTCAACCATGGCCAGCCTCAGCCGCTTGCCCTGTACCCGCAATGGCAGGATCAGCTGGCGGGTGCAGACTTTCTGGGGCACCAGTGATAACAGGGTGGTATCCGGCTGAAATTCCTTCAGGTCCACGGTCTCGAACAGCAGGTCGTCCCGCAGCAGTTCATGGACTTTCTGGAAATCCACCCAGTCATGTTTGAGCAACTGGCGGATAACCGGGGTTTTCCGGCTTTGCATTTCCCGGTGCAGTTGCTGGATCTGCTGGGGATTCAGCCAGCCTTTCTTGTGCAGCATGATGGCCAGCTGGCTGCGATTGGTGGCGCCGAGCTTGGCAATGGTGTCCAGGTCTTTGGTCTGTTTGCGGTTGAGCTGTTCCAGTTCACGGGTCTTGCGAATCAGCTCGTACTGTTCCAGGGCCAGCGCAATGGTCAGCCGCAGATCGTCATCGTTCCAGGGTTTCAGAATAAACCGGTAAACCGCGCCATCCTTGATGGAGCCCATGACCGCGTCGGTGTTGGCATGACCGGTCAGCATGATGCGGATGATCTGGGGCCAGCGCTCGCGGACTTCTCGCAGCAGCTCGCTGCCGTTCATGCCGGGCATCATGAAATCGCTCATGATCAGTTCGACGGGCTGTTTTTCCAGAATCGACAGGGCCTCGGCGGCGCTGCTGGCAAACACCAGTTCGTAATTCTCACGCTGGAACACCCGCCGTAAGGCCGCCAGGATGTTGGGTTCGTCATCCACCAGCATGAGCCGGTAGGGTTGTTTCCTTTCAGCCACGGGCGCCTGATCCCGGGTATCGGCGGGCTGGTCTGAAAACAGCGATGCGTAACGTTTGGCCATGAGTCTCTCTGCTCAGCTCTGCGCTGAAGAAGGTGGTCGCGTGGGCAACAGTATAGTCACCCGGGTGCCAGCCTCCTGCCGGCTTTTCAGCTTGATCCGGCCCTTGTGGGCCCGCACCGTATCCCGCACCACCGTCAGCCCGAGCCCGGTGCCTGAGCCCACCGGGCGGGTGGTGAAAAAGGGGTCGAACACATGGCCCTGAGCCGACTCTGCAATGCCACAGCCGTTGTCCTGAATGATGATGCCGACGCTGTCGTCATGGACCAGGGTTTTGATGATCACCCGGCCGTTGCTGCCGATGGCCTTTGCGGCGTTGTCGAGCAGGTTGTAGAAGGCCTCCGATAACCGTGCCGGATTGCCGTAGATATCCGGAACCTGACCGTAGCGGGTGTCGATAGTCAGCCGGCTTTCGGTGTGGCTGGTTTGCAGAAGGTGGCTGGCGGCTTCCAGCAGCTCATTGATGTTACACAGGGTATATTCGGCATGATCAATGCTGGAGAAGGTCTTCAGGTCGGTCACGATGCTGGCAATGCGGCGGGAACCGTCGGTGGATTCCTTCAACAGGTCGCGGAAATCCGCCAGCAGCTCCAGGGTTGCGTCGTCTTCCGGAAGCTTTTCGGCCAGTTCTTCCAGATAGTCGCCGGCCACCTGCAGATTGCTCTTGATAAAGCCGATGGGATTGTTGATCTCGTGGGCAACGCCTGCGGCAAGATGGCCAATGGAGCGGGTCCGGGCGTTTTCATAGAGCTCCTGCTGGGCCTGCTGGATGGTGTGAACCTGCTGGTTCACGGTTTCCTGGAGGCTGTCGGACAGGGCGCGGTAGCGGGCTTCCGAGGCTTTCAGCGCCTCGTTCTGCCGTTGCAGTTCGGCGAAGCTGGCTTCCGTGGTGTCATGGTGCAGATTGGCGGCCAGCTGGTAGCGGGCCACAAAATAGAGCACGAAGGATACCAGCTCGGTGGCCGCCCTGAGGCTGGCCGGTTCTGCCGAACCACTGAGCCAGGCCACGGTTTCCAGATTGAATTCAATGGGTAACGCTTGTGGCTGAGGTTCGGTATGCAGCTCAATCCGGGCCTGGCAGAGCGCGCCCAGGGTGCGTGCAAGACGCTCGATCTGGTCACCCGAGAGCAGATCCCCGAGCTTCGGATCGTCCTCAAAGTTAAGCATTGCTGGCCTCATTGGCACTGAGCTGAGTGACAAAGATGTCGCGGCTGATGTCATGACGGGCTGCCAGACCGAACTCCGCATCCACCTGAGCGTAGAGCCGGTTCAGCAGCACCCGGAAGGTTTCCACCACGCCGTCGCCATGCAGGGCACTGGCCATCTGCAACGGGCTCCAGGGGGTGCTGGCCCAGCGTTGCTGCAAGGTTTCCTCTTCGATGATGTCGGTCATGTCCCGTTTGTTGAACTGGACCACCAATGGCAGGGTGTCGATTTCCAGCCCCACCTTTTCCAGATTCTCCTCCAGGTTGCCGAAGGCGATGGCGTTGCTATCCTGTTGATTGCGCTGGGAATCCGCCACAAACACGATGCCGTCGGCCCGGGACAGCACCGCTTTACGGGTACTGTCGTGCTGAACCTGGCCGGGGACGGTATAGAGTTTCAGGCGCAGATCCAGGCCGCTGCTGCCCCGCAGACCGATGGGCAGCATATCGAAAAACAGGGTGCGGTCGTCCCGGGTTTCCAGCACCATCAGCTCGCCCTTGCGTTCCGGCATCAGCAGGGTATGCAGTTGCATCAGGTTGGTGGTCTTGCCGCTCAGGGCCGGGCCGTAGAACACCACCTTGAGGTTGAGCCGGTTGTCTTCCGGAATAAAGTCCGCCATGAGGTCTCAGTGGGTATCGTCGATCAGAATGGAGCCATCACTGTCGCGGTTGACCCGGGTGATGCCAGGGTTCTCCTGTTCCAGCCGCATCAGTTCGCCGTCCCGTTGCCTCACCAGGGCTTTCTGACGCCGGATTTCCTCCACCAGCTCCCGGTTTTCGACCCGCACCCGGTAAAGATCCACCGCAGACCGTATGGCGGTTTCGATTTCATAGTCTTCCCAGGGCTTGGACAGGAACCGGTAGACCTCAGCCCGGTTGATGGCGTTGATCATGGATTGGCGATCACCATGGGCACTGAGCATCAAGCGGATGGCATCCGGTTGCCGCTGTCGGGCGAACTGCAGATAGGTCACGCCGTCCATGGTGGGCATCTGATAGTCGGAAACAATCACGGCGTAGGTGGTGTGGCGCAGCGCCTCGATGGCCTCTTCCGCCTGCGAAAAGGTATCAATCTCCCAGTCGCCCTTGCGTAAAAGACGCTTCAGTGACGAAAGAATGTTTTCTTCATCATCCACCAGCTGGATTCTGGTCATGATGGCTCCTCGGTGTCGTCCGGTCGATGGATATAAAGCCGGTAGCGGGTATTGTCGGGCTCGCCCCGTTCGAAGGTGATCAGTTTCTGGATCAATATCCGGCTCAGCTCTTTGCCTTCATTCAGCAGCAGCATGCCGGAGGCAGCATAGAGGTTTCGAGCCAGCACCATGCCCGGCGCCAGCTCCGCGGTGGTCAGGGTGAGCACCTCCGCTGCAAGGGGGTCGATATCCGGCCCCAGCCGTTCGCACATGGCAATAAAGGCTGAACTGAGTGAGGGGTCATAAAGCCGCTCACTCTGACGTTCCAGCAGCTTGAGGGCGTCGTCCCGGGGAACTTTTCTGCTCAGGATCAGACCGCATTGCAGTTCGGTCAGATCCACCGCCAGTTTCAGGATCTGGGCACCCAGCGGGATCGCATCACCCTCCAGCTGGTCCGGGAAGCCCCGGCCATTCCAGCGCTCCTGGTGGTGCCGGATCAGCCGGGCTGCTCCCTGCATGGGTTCCAGCGCCATCAGCAGCTGTTCACTCTCTTCCGGATAGTTCCGGTAGAGGTGGCTCTGGGTTTTGGACAGGCGGTCGGAGGGGGCCCGGATCATCTCATCGGACCAGCCCAGCTTGCCCAGGTTGTAGAGGGCCGCGGCCATGGCCAGATCCCGGCTGAGCTCTTCGTCAAGCTGCTGTTGTCTGGCGAAGGCCTTCACCAGAGCGATAACCCGGGTGTTGGGCTGAAGGTCTTTGGGCAGGCGCTGGGTGATCAGTGACGAAAATACCTCGGTGGTGGTGACATAGTGTCGCCGCAGCTCGCCGTAGGCGCTTTCCAGGGTGCTGGCTACCTGCTCCAGTTCTGCGGTGCGGGCCGTCACTTTATCTTCGAGGCTGGCGTTGAGAGTCTGCAGTTCCTGATTCTGCTGCCGCGTCAGTTTTTCCAGCTTCAGGCGCCGGCGTTCCGAATACTGATAGGCAAACGCCTGGTGAATGACCATTTTCAGTTCTTCGTCATCCCAGGGCTTGCTGATATAGCGGTAGATCTTGCCATCGTTGATGGCCTTGATGGTGGAGTTCATGTCGGTGTATCCGGTCAGCAGGATACGGATACACCAGGGCCATTGACGCCGGATTGCGCTGAGCAGGGTAGGGCCATCCATGCCGGGCATGCGGGCATCGGAAATCACCATGTCGATGCGCTGTTCGGCGAGAATGGCCAGGGCCGCTTCACCGGACGCGGCCGTCACCACCTCGTAGGGTTCCTTGCGCAAAATCCGGTTCAGACTGCGGAGAATATTCTCCTCGTCATCCACCAGCAGCAGGCGCAGGTTAGGAGGCAACGGACTGCTCATGGTCAGCTCCCGTCACCGGACAGCGGCTGGACGATGGGCAGTCGTATGGTAAAGGTGGTGCCCTGTCCGGGCGTGCTTTCAACGCTGATCTGGCCATGATGCTTTTCGACGATATTAAAGGAAAGCGAGAGGCCCAGCCCGGTGCCCTTGCCCACCGGTTTGGTGGTAAAGAAGGGCTCAAAAATCCGGTTCAGATGCGCCTGTTCAATACCCTTGCCGGTATCGGCCACCTGAATAATCACGCAGTCGCCTTCCTGGCGGGTCCGCAGCGTTATGGTGCCGGCGGCTTCCATGGCGTGGGCGGCATTCACCAGCAGGTTCATGACCACCTGATTGATCTGGGAAAGAATACACTCCACCTCTGGCAGGTCACCGTAGTCACGAACCACCTCGGCCTTGTACTTCAGTTCGTTGTTGACCACGTTGAGGGTGGTATCCATACCCCGGTGTATATCGGCGGGACGGAATTCTTCCTCCTCAATATGGGAGAAGTCCTTCATGGCAGCGATGATAACCTTGACCCGTTCGATACCTTCCCGGGATTCCCTGAGCAGATCTTCCAGATCCGCGCGCAGGTAGTCGTAGTCGATGCTTTTGCGGATTTGTCGCAGGTCCTCCACCGACTGGGCGGTGTCTACCGCATCGGTGAGCCGGAACAGGTCCGTCAGGTAGCTCTGCAGGCTTTGCAGATTGGAGTAGACATAGCCCACCGGATTGTTGATCTCATGGGCAACCCCGGCGGCCAATTGGCCTATGGCGGCCATTTTTTCCGACTGCAGCAACTGTCGGTTGGCCTGTTCCAGTTTTTCGGAAAGAACATCGGCGGGTACTGGGGGCTGCTGGTCATCTGCCATCTTTAACCACACTTGCTAGGGGGATAGGCGCGGGATTCTGATACTGACAGGCAGTATAGGAGACAGTCGAAGGGTGTTTGGTAAAATTTGGTATCTGAAATGAAACTTCAGACAGGGTTGCGGCTGGTATACAGGTACAGGCGCCAGCCCAGCAGCAGCGCAGCAGACGCCAGTCCGGCGGTAACACCAACCCAGAAGCCGGGTGCACCCATGGCGGGCACGAATACATCGGTGAAGGTCAGCACGTAACCCAACGGCAGACCGATGCCCCAGAACGAGAACAACATGATGAACATGGGAATACGGGTGTCCTTGTAGCCGCGAAGAGCGCTGATGCAGGTTACCTGCATGACATCGGCAATCTGGAACACCGCCGCAAACTTCAGCAGAATCGTTGCCACCGCCTGCACTTCGGGGTCACTGGTGTACAGCCTGGAGATGGGGCTGGCCAGCAGGAACAGCCCGACCGCGTAAACCACGGCAATGCCGGCGGCCAGGATCAGTGAGCTGCGGGACAGCAGGTGCGCCGTCGACGAGGTGCGGGCGCCCACCAGAAAGGACACCCGCAGGGTCAGGGCGAGGCCAAGACTCAGGGGCACCATAAAGGTGAGGGAGGTCAGGTTCAGGGCAATCTGGTGACCGGCTACCACGATGGGCCCAAGGGGCACCAGAAACAGCGCAATCACCGAAAACATGCTGGCTTCCACGAAAATGGTGAAGCCAATGGGAATACCGATGGCCAGAATGTAGCGGATTTCTGCCCAGTCCGGTTTTACCCAGTCGGCCACCAGATGGAAGTGCCTGTACAGGGGGCTGCGGTTCAGATAGATCACCAGGGCGGTCACTGCCATCGCATTCGAAATGGCTGTCGCCCAGCCGCAGCCGATACCGCCCATGGCCGGAATGCCGAGGCCACCATAGATAAAAAGGTAGTTCAAAGGAAGGTTGATAAGGGTGCCGAGTACCGAGAATGCCATGATCACCCGGGTGTGCCCGAGGCCGTCGGTGAGCCCCCGCAGTGCCAGCATCAGCAACATGAAGGGTACGCCCCAGGCGAAGGCGTTCAGGTAACCCTCGGCGATGTCGCCGGTTGCGGCGTCCAGGTTCAGCATGTCGAACACCGGCCGGGCATTGAGTAGCAGCACAATCATCAGCACCGCGCAGCCCGCGCCAATGTAGAGCCCCTGCCAGGTGGCCGGCATGATGCGCTGCACATCCCGGGCGCCGTTGTATCCGGAGATGATGGGCTGAAGAGCCCCCAGTACGCCCATGAACAACAGGAATATCGGCATCCAGATGCTGCTGCCAATGCCCACCCCGGCAAGATCCTCGGCGCTGGCATGGCCGGACATGACGGTATCAATGACACCGTTGGCCATCTGGGCCAGCTGCGCGATCAGTATCGGGCCGCCCAGTATGCTGAGGGTTTTCCACTCGTTCAGTATCCGGGGAACAAGCGGGGCTCTGGTGTCTGGTGGCGGCTGGTGGATGTTGTCCGGCATGGGGGTTATTAACGACCTTGAAGCGTCAATTTCAGGAAAGCCGCCTACTATACACCCCGCGCATCAAAATGTGTGGGTGGGCTCACAATCCCGCAGACAGGGAATCGCTGCTGCAGGACAGGGCTGCCACATCCCGGTGGAGCTTTCCGGTTTCTTCCTCAAGATGCTGCCAGTGCTGGTCGTCGGCATGCCGCAACAGGTCGTGGACCAGCCGCACCAGTTGCGGCGTGTTCTGCTGCACCATGGAGCGGTAAGCTTCGCCCCGGTAGTCGTCATGATTGATGATGAGGTCTTCCAGCCGGTCCGGAAACCGGGGCCAGTGCCGCTGCGTCAGCAGGTCGGTGAAGGTCGCCTGCCATTGCGCGCGGCCCTGCAGCCAGATCCGGGTCTGGGTATCCCTGCCCTGGCGCCACTGGCTGATGATGCGTTTCTGATCCTCGTTGAGTGAACCTAGCCAGCGTTCTGCCCGTTCCTCAACGCGCTCGCGGGCGGCTTCCGGAGTGTCGTCCTCGAGATACTCCTGCTCAAGTTCCCGTTGGCTGGTGCGCAGGTTGTCGGTTAATTCCGCCACCTGCTCGTCACTGAGGCTGGCCAACAGGTGGGTGATGGCCGGCAGCAGCCGTTGGGTCACCGGCGGCACGAAGTCGACGGCCTGACTCTGGTGATAATGGATCCGCTCCCGGGACAGGTCGCCAGCTCGAATTTCGGCGCGCAGCTCCCCGAGCCAGCTACCGTAACGGGGAAGTTCCGACTCACAATGCCAGCTGCGCAGCTCCCTGAGGTCCCGCCGCAGATCCGATTTCTGTTCACCGGTCAGGCTGACGTAATCTTCTACCCACCAGACCACGCCCCGG
>NZ_CAXBDN010000105.1:0-13551 GCF_963974375.1 uncultured Marinobacter sp. | reverse complement strand
CAGGGCCTGCAGTCTGCCAGACTCTGTCTCGCCAGTTTCTCAATGGCCGTCCAGTCGCCGCCATGAACCAGGTCTTCCGGCGTCAGCCAGGTACCGCCCACCGCCAGGACATTATCCAGGGCTCGGAAATCCCGGGCGGTGTCCTGGCGGATGCCGCCGGTGGGACAAAACCGGGCATCAGCAAAGGGCCCGGCAAAAGCCTTCAGCGCAGCCAGACCACCCGAAACCACTGCCGGGAAAAACTTGAACGAGCGGTAGCCCAGCTCATAGCCCATCATCAATTCTGAAACCGTAGCGATACCCGGCAGCAACGGCACATTGGAGGTAAGGCCATAGTCCAGCAGCCGGTTGGTGACTCCCGGACTGACAATGAAGTCCGCCCCGGCATGTTCCGCGTCCCGGTACTGGTCAATGTCAGTTACCGTGCCGGCACCGACCCAGACATCCGCCGGCATGGCCGCCCTCACCTCTTTGATGGCCGCCAGCCCATGGGCCGTTCGCAGGGTAATTTCCAGAACCCGGATACCCCCGTCTACCAGCGCCTGGCACAGCGGCAAGGCATGCTCGGGCTGATGGATGCTGATCACCGGAATCAGCGGACTGGCTGCCAGTATCCGCTCTACCTGCAAGCGGTGATCTTCTGCGAGAAATACCATAACCTTGTTCTCCTGGCGGTGCCCTCAAGGGCTCCAGTAAAGCCGGATCGGATGTTTCAGAAACCCGCGAATGGGCATGGCCAGCGTATCATCCGGGTCTGCCAGAGCGCAGCGAAGGGTCTCAAGCTTGTCGTTACCCCTGAGATGCAACACGGTCATGGCCGCACCGCGCAGGGCGCTGAAGGTCAGGCTGAGACGCGCCCGGGGTTGCGAGCGGGGCCGGGTAATCGTCACTTTTCGGGAAGCGTCCGCCATCATGGCTGCCGGGGTTTCAGACGCATCAGGGAACAGTGAAGCGGTATGACCATCATTGCCCATACCCAGAACCACCACATCAGCGGGCCAGCCAAGACTTCGCAATTGCTGCTCTGCGGCTGCACAGGCGCTGGTGATGCTGTCCTGCCCCACAGGTATCAGGGAGATCAGCCGGGCCTGCGCCGCCTTACCGGTTATCAGCCGGCCTCGCACCAGCGTGTCATTGCGGTCGTCACCGCCGTCGGGGGCCCAACGTTCATCCGCCAGCACCACATCAACCCGTTCCCAGGGCAGATCCGTTTGCGCGAGAGCGTCAAACAGAGGTCCCGGGGTGCTGCCCCCGGACACCACCAATAATACCCGTGAGCGTTGCTGCAGGCGCTTTGCCAGAACATCGGCCATATCGCTCGCCAGGCGCGAGCACAGGGCCCGCGGCGTGTCTGCGAACACGGGTGTTATTGTGTCTGGCAGCGTCAACTCAGGCATCTTCATACCAGTTCCTGCCGTCCCGTGCGGTCATCGCGATGGAGGCCACAGGCCCCCAGGTGCCGGCCGCATAACGTTTCGGATGGGCGCCGCACTCATGACAATTAGCCAGCAGCTCGTCTACCCAGCGCCAGGCGTGCTCGATCTCATCACGCCGCACGAAAAGATACTGGTTACCCTTCATCACTTCCAGCAACAGACGCTCGTAGGCATCCGGTATACGGTCACTGGCGAAGGCTTCGGAAAAGGTGAGCTCCAGCGGGCCCTGACGCAATCGCATGCCCTTGTGTAGTCCCTGGTCTTTGGTAAGGATCTGCAACGCCATCCCCTCATCAGGCTGCAGGCGAATGATCAGCTTGTTGTTTGCCAGGTGTTTCTGGTCCGGATCAAAAATGTAGTGGGGCGCCGGTTTGAAATGAATAATCACTTCCGAACGTTTTTCAGGCAGCCGTTTGCCGGTCCGGATGTAGAAAGGAACCCCGGACCAGCGCCAGTTCTCGATCTCCACTTTGAGAGCAACGAAGGTCTCAGTGGTGCTGCCGCGGTTGGCACCTTCCTCTTCCAGATAGCCGGGCACCGGCTTGCCGCCACTGCTTCCTGCGGTGTACTGCCCTCTGACCAGATGGCTCTGCACCATATCCGAGGTCATGGGTCGCAAGGCTTTCAGGATCTTGACCTTCTCATCCCGGATACTGTCAGCAGACAGGTCAGACGGTGGGTCCATGGCCAGCAGACACAAGAGTTGCAGGAGATGACTCTGCACCATATCGCGCATTTGTCCCGCACTGTCGAAATAGCCCCAGCGACCGCTGATCCCCACGCTTTCGGCAACGGTAATCTCGACGTGGGAGATGTGATTCTGGTCCCACTGTGACGCGAACAGATTGTTGGCAAAGCGCAGGGCAATCAGGTTCTGCACGGTTTCCTTGCCCAGATAGTGATCAATGCGAAAGACCTGGGACTCGTCAAACACCGCCGCCAGCTGGTCGTTCAGATGCCGGGACGAAGGCAGGTCATGGCCAATGGGCTTTTCGACCACGACCCGGGTCTGCTGGTCACAACAGGCAAGCCTGCCAATGTGGGCCACAATGCCGGCCACCATGGTCGGGGGTGTTGCCAGATAAAGAATCAGCGTTGCCTCGCGGCCGCTTCGCCATGCTTCCAGCTGTTGATAGCCCTCGGCGGTGCTGAAGTCCAGCTGGCAATAGCTGACTCGCTGCAGGAAACGATCCGCCGACTCATCGTCAAAAGATGACGCCGGTGTGTGCTGCTGCAACCGGTCACGAATCAAACGGCGGGCGCTGTCCTCGTCATGGTCCTGTCTGGCCAGGGCCAGCACCCGACTGCCTGCACTAAGCAAGCCGGCTCTGTCGAGCTGGTACAGTGCCGGAAACAGCTTTTTGCTGGCCAGATCCCCGAGGGCTCCGAACAGCATCAGATCGCAACTCGTATCCGGTGCCTTAACCATCTTCCCTATCTCCGGTCCTGCCATTTTCAGTAATCATACAAAAATCATGACAATGTCAGGGTAGAATACCGTTTATTTAATGTGTCATGTTGGTTATACAACCGGCATAGCCATCACAGTGCCGGTGATGGCCCCCATAGACCGCAACCTTACGCAACCCATGGCGCACCGGAGCCCTCCCCATGACAACCATCGCCAGACGGAATGACAACCTCCTTGAGGATATACAGACCCGCCTGCCCGACCTCAACAAGTCAGAAAGAAAGGTAGCCGAAGCGATTCTCAGAGATCCGACGGCCGCCACCAGATACAGTATCGCCTCTCTGGCGCGAGAAGCCAGCGTCAGCGAGCCTACCGTCAACCGTTTCTGCCGGGCCTTCTCTGCCACCGGCTTTCCGGACTTCAAGATTCGCCTTGCCCAAAGCATTGCGACGGGTACGCCCTATGTCGGTCAGCATGTTCAGCCGGATGATACGGTGGCCCAGTTTGCCGACAAGATCATGCTCAGCACCATGGCCAATCTTGACCGTGCCCGCCAGACCCTTTCGGAACGTGAACTGACTCGGGCCATTGACTATCTGATACAGGCAAGGCAGATCCATTTCTTTGGTATGGGTGGCTCGGCCCCGGTCGCCCTTGATGCCCAATACAAGTTTTTTCGCTTCAACCTGCCGGTGATGTCCTACAGCGATGCACTGATGCAGCGCATGGTGGCGGCCGGATGCACTACCGGGGATGTGATCGTGACCATCTCCTATACAGGTCGTACCCGGGAAAGCATCGACATTGCCCGCATCGCCCGCGACAACGGTGCCATCGTCATTGGCATCACCAACCCCGGATCGCCCCTGGCGGACGTCTGTACGGCGCTGGTCTCCGTCGCCCCGACTGAAAACACCGAAGTCTACATGCCGATGTCGTCACGCATCGTCCAGCTGGCCGTCATCGACGTGCTGGCCACCGGCGTCACCCTGAAACGGGGAAAGGATTTCCAGCATCACCTGAAAAACATAAAAGAAAGCCTGCGTCCGACACGATTTCCGGAGGCAGGCTCTGAAGACTAGTGTTCCCGGTCGGTCATCCACCAGACCGGGAGTCAGAACAAGGGATTACGGGCGCGAGACCTCTGCCCTTTCCCGCAGGGTTTCCTGATAGGCCCGGTATTCACGCTGACCGTTGATACTGGCCAGGAACTGCCGGATCTGGGCCAGTTCCGGGCTTTCCACGTCCACCTCGCCGTCGGTCACAGTCTCAAGGGCCACAACCACAAGATCCTGGTTCATACGGGCTGTCCCGAACGTGTAGGCGCCGGACTCCGGCCGTGGCAGTGAAAAGGCTTCCCTCTGCACCGCAGGATCAACCAGAGGCTGATTGCGGGTAACTTCATTGTAAACGGTCCAGCCTTCACCATCCGGCTCGGCCTCACCGCTATCCAGACGTTCAATCAACGCATCGGCCCGGGTCTGCAGTGCCGCTGTGGTTCTTTCCCGAACCAGCCGCTCACGAATATCATCTGCAACTTCCGCCAGCTCACGCTGACTCTCGGGATTATGCTGACGTACCCTGGCCACTACCGACCGGTTATCACCCACATCAATCATTTCGGAATTGAAACCGTCTTCCAGTACATCCTGGCTAAACAGCTGGCGCACCAGTCCCGGATGATCAAACGGCGCCTGGCCCCCTTCCCGGGTAATACCTTCAGTGCTGCGAATTTCGAGGCCCAGCTGTTCGGCCGGATAGTCGAGGTTGTCCTCTGCAAAAGCCAGATCGGCCATCCGGGTTCTCAGACGGGCATACTCCTCACCGGCCTGAGTGGCCGCCAGCTCATCCCGCAGATCCGGGAGCATGTCCTCTAAGGACGGTAACGATTCCGTGCGAATATCCAGCAAGCGGATAATATGCATGCCGAACCCGGTTTCTACCGGACCGGATATCTCACCTTCCGCGAGGGCAAACAGCGCCGCTTCATAATCGTCGTCAAGGCCACCCCGGGCAATATAACCAAGGTCGCCACCCTCACTGGCTGACAGGCTGTCATCGGAAAATTCCCGGGCGACGTCCGCAAAGTCATCACCGGCCTCCAGCCGCGTCTGAACCTCCGCAATACGGGCCTCGGCATCGTCTCCGGGCTCAATAAGGATATGGGCACTGCGGCGCTCTTCACCCGCTTCCATATCGGCAACCCGCTGCTCGTAAAGCTCTCTGAGGGTTTCTTCGGAAATCTCTGCATTGGCAATCAGATCTGACAGCGACAACACAAGATATTCAGCTTCAACAGATTCGGGATTCACAAAGCGGTCACTGTTGGCGTTGTACCACTCTTCGATGTCCGCATCGGTCACCTGCACTTCGTCAGCCACCAGCGAAGCGGAAAGGGTGTAAGTGCGGAAGTCGCGACTCTGATTCTGGATCGCAAGAATCTGACGGGCGGCATCCAGTGGCACCACGGTACTGCGGAAAATCCCGTTGGCCACCTGATTCATCAGATAGTTCCGGCGCAACGCCTCACGATACTCACCGATACCCATACCGAAGTTACGCACGGTAGCCACAAACTGCTCCTGGCTGAACTGACCACCCACCTGGAACTGAGGCATCTGTGTAATAACGGCATCAATGCCCTCATCGGACAGGTCAAAACCCTGCTGACGGGCATCCTGAAGCAGCACCTGGTCCTGAATCAGGCTTTCAAGAACGTCACCACGAATGATGTCTTCGTCCAGCAGACTGGGGTCCGGCGACTCCATTTCCGACAACCGTCGCTGGGTTTCAATCTGAACGAACCGCAGAAAATCACGCTCAGCGATATCATCTCCGTTGACGGTCGCCACCGTCGGCTCGCCTCGGAAACCACCAACAATGGCATCCATACCCCAGATGGACAGTGAAACAATCAGCACGCCAATGATGACTTTGGCAATGGTGCCCTGGGCATTATCCCGGATATCTTGAAGCATGTTCCTCCCAGATCGCTGTAGTTATCGTGCAACGCCATGTGCCCGTAACCTGCGTCAGGCCTCTTTCTGCAGTGTCATTCGGAGTATTCAGAAAAACCACCAGCACGGGATAACCAGAGGCCAGACCAAGGGGTTCACTGAACGTAAAAAGGCGCACCCGATCGGAATGCGCCTTGGATTCGAGCAAGGCGGCACCGCTGACTCTGGTGCTGCACCGCCTGCCGAAGGAGTCCGTTTACTTGACGGCGTCCTTCAGAGCCTTACCTGCCTTGAACCCGGGCACTTTGGAAGCCGGGATCTTGATCTCGGCACCAGTCTGCGGGTTGCGGCCAGTACGGGCAGCACGCTCTTTAACGGAGAAAGTACCAAAGCCAATCAGAGTAACCTGATCACCTTTCTGGAGAGCACCGGTAACGGAGCTGACCATAGAATCCAGGGCGCGCCCAGCGGCGGCCTTGGAGATATCGGCGGACTCTGCAATTGCATCAATCAATTCGGACTTGTTCACACTAAACCCCTTCGATTTCAGGTTGAAGATGTTCTCGGTCTGTTTATTCTTCTCGGACGCTTCCGACTATCGCACAAGCGGTCGGAGAATTCCATTTTTCACTTTTTTTATTCCTTTCGGCTGTTAACCGGAGCACGGAATAGCACATAACTACGCGGGAGCCCTTGGTATTGGCTGCTTCACGGCGAAACAGTTATACCAACCGGCTCTCCGGCGTGTCAACAAAGTGAGAGCGTTTTAATGAGTATTTACGCGTTCTGTCCCGTCTGGTTCCTCATCCCGTTTTGCCGGCGAGGCGCCTGAAGAGACGTCAACGTCCGCCAGCGGCTCGGGCGCGTACTCCAGCGCGATATCCAGAACCTCATCTATCCACTTGGCTGGCCGAATCTCCAGTGACTCCTTGATGTTATCCGGTATCTCTTTGAGATCACGAACATTTTCATCAGGAATGATAACTGTCCGGATGCCGCCCCGATGAGCCGCCAGCAGCTTCTCCTTGAGCCCGCCGATGGCCAGGACCCGGCCCCGAAGGGTGATTTCACCGGTCATGGCAACGCTCGCCCGCACCGGAATTCCCGTGAGCGACGACACCAGCGCCGTACACATGCCGATACCGGCACTGGGGCCATCTTTCGGGGTGGCGCCCTCCGGCACATGCACGTGCAGGTCGTGTTTTTCATGGAAGTCTGCAGCAATGCCAAGGGCTGCCGCTCGACTGCGCACCACGGTCAGTGCCGCCTGAATGGACTCCTGCATGACATCACCCAGTGAACCGGTTTTCACAACACGACCCTTACCGGGTGTGACGGCGGTCTCAATTGTGAGAAGTTCTCCGCCCACCGAGGTCCAGGCCAGTCCCGTTACCGAGCCCACCAGGTTCTTTTCTTCCGCCAGTCCGTAGGTGAACTTGCGCACACCGGAGTAGGTTTCAAGAAGCTCCGGGGACAGACTCAGGGCGCTCTTCTCGCCTTTTTCAACATGCTCACGAACAACCTTGCGGCAGATCTTGGCGATTTCCCGCTCCAGACCACGCACGCCAGCCTCCCGCGTGTAGTAGCGGACCAGGTCACGCAAGGTCTCTTCCGGAAGGATCAGCTCGTCCTTGGCCAGACCGTTGGCCTTGAGCTGTTTGGGCAGCAGGTAACGGGTCGCGATATTGACCTTTTCCGCTTCGGTGTAACCCGGTATCCGGATGATTTCCATACGGTCCAGCAAGGCGGACGGAATATTCATGGAGTTGGAGGTACACACGAACATGACGTCCGACAGATCGTAATCCACTTCCAGGTAATGGTCGTTGAAGGTGTGATTCTGCTCGGGATCGAGAACTTCCAGCAAAGCGGATGCCGGATCACCCCGATGATCCATACCCATCTTGTCGATTTCATCGAACAGGAACAGCGGGTTCTTCACACCTACCTTGGCAAGTTTCTGCAGCAGCTTGCCGGGCAGAGCCCCGATGTAGGTTTTGCGATGACCGCGGATTTCGGCTTCATCACGGACACCACCCAATGCCATCCGCGTGTACTTGCGGTTGGTCGCCCTGGCAATGGACTGCCCCAGGGAGGTCTTGCCCACACCTGGTGGCCCTACCAGGCACAATACCGGCCCCCGGACCTTTTTGACCCGGCTCTGAACCGCCAGGTATTCCAGAATCCGGGTTTTGACTTCATCCAGGCCGTAATGGTCTTCATCCAGTATGGCGCGGGCCTTTTCAATATCGTGGCGTACCCGGCTGCGTTTCTTCCAGGGAACCGACAGCATCCAGTCAATGTAGCCACGAACCACCGTGGCTTCAGCCGACATCGGCGACATCATTTTCAGTTTGTTGAGTTCGGCTTCGGTCTTCTTACGGGCCTCCTCCGGCAGACCGGCTTCCTCCAGCTTCTGCTCGAGATCCTCGAAGTCGCCACCACCCTCGCCGAGATTACCCATCTCCTTCTGGATGGCTTTCATCTGCTCATTCAGGTAGTACTCACGCTGGCTCTTTTCCATCTGCTTCTTGACCCGGCCGCGAATCCGCTTTTCCACTTCAATCAGGTCAATCTCGCTGTCCAGACGGCCCAGCAGCACATCCACCCGCAGACGAACGTCCAGCGCCTCCAGCAACTCCTGCTTCTCCGGAACCTTGAGTTCCAGATGCGCAGCCATGGTGTCGGCCAGACGCTCCAGTTCATTGATGCCCGCCAGTGCACTGGAGACTTCCGACGGCACCTTGCGGGACAGCTTGACGTATTTCTCGAATTCTTCGGTCAGGGTGCGCACCAGCACTTCTTCTTCCCGCTCGGGAAGACTTTCCGGCGCAAGCAGTTCTGCCGAGGCGGTCAGGTACTCACCGTCCCTGATATCGGACAGGCGGGCGCGGGCATTACCCTCGACCAGCACCTTGACAGTGCCGTCGGGCAGACGCAGCATTTGCAGAACGGTTGCCAGCGTTCCCATATCGAACACGTCGGCCACACCAGGATCGTCGGTGCCAGCGTCGCGTTGCGATACCAGCAGGATTTCCTTGCTGCCCTCCATTGCGGCCTCAAGGGCCTGAATGGATTTGTCACGACCCACAAACAGCGGAACCACCATGTGGGGAAACACCACGACGTCCCGCAGGGGGAGCATCGGATAGTCGTGACGAGCTTCGGGGATCGTAGTCATATGGAATCCTCTGGCGTTGTTTCAATCAGCATACCACCGAACATTGGGGCGTCCGGCGAAATTGCAATGTTTTTACAGAGTGTTTCAAATCCCCACACACACTCACAGGACCTGACGCACAGTGGCTGCCAACGGCCACAAAAAAAAGGGCGTTGCCGCCCTTTTGTGATTGCACCCTGACGCTCCCCTTCCGGATCAAGCGGGGAAGCGCCTGGTGACTTTCAGTTTTTGTCAGATCAATCTTCCGGAACCGCCTTGGCGTGATCGTTGCCCGAGTAAATCTTGAAGGGCTCAGAATCACCGCTGATCACACTTTCGTCAATCACCACCTTGGCAACGTCGTGCTCGGACGGGATCTGGTACATGGTATCCAGCAGGGTTGCTTCCATGATCGAACGCAGTCCCCGGGCACCGGTCTTGCGTTCCATGGCTTTCTTGGCCACGGCCCGAAGTGCTTCAGTGCGGAAATCCAGCTCCACGCCTTCCATGTCAAACAGCTTCTGGTACTGCTTGGTCAGGGCGTTCTTCGGCTCGGTCAGAATCTGTATCAGCGCCTCTTCATCCAGCTCGGTGAGCGTTGCCACCACCGGCAGACGACCCACGAATTCCGGAATCAGACCGTATTTGACCAGGTCTTCGGTTTCCACATTCTTGATGATATCCCCGGTATTGCGGGTATCGTCCTGACTGGAAACAGACGCCGAGAAACCGATGCTGTTCTTTTCGGTGCGCTCACGGATCACCTTGTCGAGACCGGCAAAGGCACCACCACAGATAAACAGCATGTTACCGGTATCCACCTGCAGAAATTCCTGCTGGGGGTGCTTGCGTCCGCCTTGCGGAGGAACCGAAGCCACGGTGCCTTCGATCAGCTTCAGAAGTGCCTGCTGCACACCCTCACCCGACACATCACGGGTAATGGAAGGGTTGTCAGACTTACGGGAAATCTTGTCGATTTCATCGATGTAGACAATGCCCCGCTGGGCTTTTTCGACATCGTAGTCACACTTCTGAAGCAACTTCTGAATGATGTTCTCGACATCCTCACCGACATAACCCGCTTCTGTCAGGGTTGTGGCGTCAGCGATGGTGAAGGGAACGTTCAGCATCCGGGCCAGGGTTTCTGCCAGCAGGGTCTTGCCACTACCGGTGGGGCCAATCAGCAGGATGTTGCTCTTGCCGAGCTCTACATCACCACCCTTGCCTTCGCCGTAACGCAGACGCTTGTAATGGTTGTAGACCGCCACCGAGAGCACGACCTTGGCCCGGTCCTGACCGATCACGTATTCGTTCAGTGTGGTACGGATTTCCTGGGGCGTTGGCAGGCGGTCACTGGCTTCCTCCTGGGCGCTCTCCTGGATTTCCTCCCGGATAATATCGTTACAAAGGTCGACACACTCGTCGCAGATGAACACCGACGGCCCCGCAATGAGCTTACGGACTTCATGTTGGCTTTTTCCGCAAAACGAGCAGTACAGCAACTTGCCGTTATCGTCGCCTCTGCCGTTTCTTTCATCTGCCATTGAATTACCTCAATTCCTGGTTTTCCGGTGCTGATTTGCGCCCATTTGCGCTACTGGAGACGCGGCACAAAACAATGCGAATACTTGCAGTATTATTTATTCACCGCGCGCTTATCAAGCACACTATCAATCAGGCCATACTCTTTTGCCTGCTTCGGATCCATAAAATTATCGCGATCCGTGTCTCTGGCAAGGGTATCCAGATCCTGGCCGGTGTGCTCTGCGAGGATCCGGTTCAGGGTGTCGCGAATTTTCAGAATCTCGCGGGTATGAATTTCAATATCTGTGGCCTGACCCTGATAACCGCCAAGAGGCTGGTGAATCATCACCCTGGAATTGGGCAGACAGGCCCGCTTGCCCTTGGCTCCGCCAGCCAGCAGAAAGGCACCCATGCTGGCCGCCTGGCCGATACAGAGTGTCGCCACATCCGGCTTGATGAACTGCATGGTGTCATAAATAGACATACCGGCAGACACCGAGCCACCCGGACTGTTGATGTACAGGTGAATGTCCTTGTCCGGATTTTCCGACTCCAGAAACAGTAACTGGGCGACGATCAGATTGGCCATGTGATCTTCCACCGGGCCAACCATGAAAATAACCCGTTCCTTGAGCAGGCGGGAATAAATATCAAAGGAGCGCTCGCCGCGGGCGGTCTGCTCAATAACCATTGGCACCAGCGCAGCGCTGGCATCCAGGGACGGGCCATCAAATGGATTCTGGGTCATGGTGTGCCTGTTCTCCTTATCCGGACAGTAGTTTTCGGATACATTGCCACGGCTTTGGACCAATGGAAAGGCAAGAAAATTCGAAAACGCTGATCAAGTCAAATACGCCTGAACCCCTCAAAGGATCAGACGGAGCGCAAAAAAATTCAAATTCTGTCGTCAACGAACCAGATCAAGACCCCTAAGACAGAAACAGCCGGTCATGCCGGCTGCTTCCTCAAGCACTCAATGGGGTTGAACCCGCAAGTTTCAACCCTGTTGCTGCTGGGCTGCCTTGATGACATCTTCATATTTGGCTTTCTTTTCCGTGACCTTGGCCTGAGCCAGCACACAGTCAACGACAGCATCTTCAAGCACCACAGACTCAATCTGTGCCTTCTGCTCGGGGTTGCTGTTGAAATGGGTGACCACTTCTTCCGGCTGCTCGTAGGTAGACGCAATTTCGCGGATTTTCTCGTCAACTTTTTCGGCATCTGCAGTCAGGTCGTTGGCCTTGACCACTTCCTGGAACAACAGACCGGTCTTGACCCGACGCTTGGCCTGCTCTTCGAAGATTTCCTTGGGCAGCTGCTGCGGGTCCAGCTGACCACCGAAACGCTGGACAGCGTCATTGCGCAGACGATCAATTTCCTGATCCACCAGTGAGCCCGGAATTTCAAGCTCAGTGGTCGCCAGCAAACCATCTACAACGTCATTTTTCACTTTGGCAGACACCGCCTGCTTCAGTTCCCGGTCCATGTTCTTTTTCACTTCAACGCGGAACGCGGCTTCGTCTTCCGCATCGATACCGAAGCGCTCGAAGAATTCTGCGTTCAGTTCCGGCAGCTGGGCTTCTTCCACTTCGCTGACCTTGATCTCGAACCTGGCAGGCTTACCCTTGAGATCTTCGTTGTGATAGTCCTCAGGGAAAGTCACCTCGATTTCCAGCTCTTCACCGGCCTTGGCGCCGACAATGGCTTCCTCGAAGCCCGGAATCATCTGACCAGAGCCAAGCTCCAGGCGATGGCCTTCGGCCTCGCCACCTTCAAACACCTCACCGTCAATAAAGCCCTTGAAGTCGATGGTCACAGTGTCTTTTTTCTTCGACTTGCGCTTCACCGCCTTCATGGTGGACTGCTGGCGACGAAGATTATCGATCATGGTGTCGATATCTTTCTCTGTCACTTCAGCGGTCAGCTTTTCGACTTCAATGGCGCTGAGATCACCCAGAGTGATTTCCGGCATGACTTCGAAAATGGCCACGAACTCGAGGTCTTTGCCCTCTTCCATGGTCTTTGGTTCGAAGCGCGGCCAGCCAGCCGGGGACAGTTCGCTTTCTTCCAGTGCCTTGACGTACTGGTCACGCATGACCTCGCCCACGATTTCCTGACGGATACCGGGACCAAAACGACGACGCACCACTTTCAGGGGCACTTTGCCCGGACGGAAGCCATTCAGACGAGCGGTACGGGCGGTTTCCTGAAGACGCTTTTCAACCGCCTGGTCAATTTCCTGGGCGGGCACACCAATCGTCATGCGACGCTCGATGTTGGACGTCGTTTCAACAGACACTTGCATGGAAGATCCTCAAATTACCGGTTGAGTATAAGATGTGTGCGAATTAAGAGCGGCATTCTACCACGGAAACCCGGGCCGAGAGAAACACCCGGAAGACAGGAAAACACCGACAATGGAGCAGAAATGCTCACAATAACGACAAGAAAGCTTACAGGGGATCAAGATTCGGCCAAACAGGTCTGGCCAGAGAGGAAAATAATGGTGCTCCGGGAGGGAATCGAACCCCCACACCTTTCGGCGCTTGGACCTAAACCAAGTGCGTCTACCAATTCCGCCACCGGAGCTGACTGCGCCAATACCGTCCCTGGGGACAGATTAATGGCCATCGTAAACATGAAACGAGAGTGAATCAATGAGAAGCCGGGGAAAAATGGGGTGGACGAAGGGGTTCGAACCCTCGACCGCAGGAGTCACAATCCTGAGCTCTACCAACTGAGCTACGCCCACCATAATTCCGAAATCTGATGGTTTTACCGGTACCCTGAGAGGGTAACCTCGACCAACTGACCCTGACAAGCCTGGGTCTTGACGAACCGCTTATCGAGCCTTACTGACACTGACCGTTCTGCTGTTGAGCCCGGCCTCAAAGTGGCGCGCCCGGCAGGATTTGAACCTGCGACCCACGGCTTAGAAGGCCGTTGCTCTATCCAACTGAGCTACGGGCGCTTGACCGTTCGCCCAACTGAACTTCCAGTATGGGAAATGGTCGGGGTAGAGAGATTCGAACTCCCGACATCCTGCTCCCAAAGCAGGCGCGC
>NZ_CAXBDN010000104.1:0-13552 GCF_963974375.1 uncultured Marinobacter sp. | reverse complement strand
AGGGGCAGTCTACCACATCGTTGTCGGCCGCCAAGGGGAGCAGCGCCGGGCGCCTGCCATTGAACTCAGGGCAGCAGCGGGCAGCCCGGGTTGTTGTCACCCTGATACAGAATGGTAACCGTGTAGTTCTGGTCGGCGTTCTCCCGGATATTGCCAAGGCCCGAATAGTGGCTGAGAAACCCGCTGTCGTTGTAGCCCAGGTAGATCGGGTCCACCAGCAATCTCAGCATCAGCCCTGAAGGCCGGATGCGAAATACATGATCCGCCCGGATCTCACGATTTGTTGCGGGCTCTGCCACAAAACCGTAATGCTCACCCCGGGTCGGTGCCAGGAAGCGGAAGCTGACGCTGTCACCGGCTGTGAGCGCCGACCAGTTCTGTCGAATAAAATGGTCGAAACCGGTGTCTGCCACCAGGGAGTCTTCGATATCGACCGTCCAGGTGGAAGGGGAGTTCTCACCCTGTTGCCACTCAATATCGACCGTGTCTTCGCCGGCCGGAGTGATGCTCAGAATTTCCTGGTGTTGCGGCTGGCGGAAGTCCACGCCGGGGCGCAGCAGGCTGCCGGAATAGCGGAGTGTTTTGGTGGCAAAGGTTTCGTTGTTCCCGGCATCCTTGTAGGCGACCGTTTGCTCCTGGGGTCGCCAGGCTCCGTCACGGCACTCACCGGTGACCTCGTGAAATTCCCGGTAAATCAGGTTATCGGCCGTATCATAGGCCTTGCCTTCGAACCGGAAGGTCTCGTTGGCCAGAGCCGGCGCCTGTAGAACAAGGGCCGCAGCGAAGCCGATCACACTGGCAGTGAAGGGACCTGTGGCCGCCCGCAGGGCGTTCAAGTGACTCATTCAAGGGTCTCCGCAAAAAAGCGCCGTTGCAACAGCAGAAGCAATGGAAAAACCAGCATCCATCCGATTGCCAGGGCAAGCAGGCTGATGCCTCCCTGCTCAAGCCCGATAGCGCCGAGGCGGCTTGCGGCCCAGTAAGCGAACGGACCCGAGAGGGGCGCAAGCAGCCAGGGTAACCAGGGCTTCTGGTGCATCCAGGCGAGGGAATGACCAAGGGTTGTCAGAAACATGGCCCAGACCGCCATCAGCCAGTAGGGCGTCCACAGGCTGCCGGACTGGTCGGTGAGAATGCCGGTCTGAAACCAGAGGCCATCAAGCAGGCTGCCAATCACTGTGCCAACCACAATGAAGCGTAATTCCGCTTGCCACGCCCGGCTGACCAGACTCAGGTGAAAGGCGACCAGGGCAACGGCCAGTGTCGTGGAAGCAACCCCGGGCCAGGTCACCAGCGCAAGCCAGCCGAGCTGGAACAGCACAAAATTCACCAGTTTGCCGGCACCGGTACCGGTCAGCGCGAGGGTCGTCATGGCGTCAGCAGGCTGTCGCGTTTGTTGTGAGGTTTCGCCAGAAGCAGCTGGTTTACCCCTATAGCCCGCTCACTGAAACCGGCCTCGCAGTAGGCAAAATAGAAATGCCAGAGGCGACGGAAGGCCTGGTCGTAGCCCCGCTGATCAAGCTCACTGGCGCTGGCCATAAAGCGATCGCACCAGTCTTTCAGGGTGCGGCCGTAGTGGAATCCGTAATCTTCTGTGTGGGTCAGTACCAGATCCGATTCCTTGCGAACGGAATCCAGAATGGCGCCGAAGGAAGGAATGAAACTGCCCGGGAAGATAAAACGCTGGATAAAGTCGACGTTCTTCAGGGCTCGCTGATAACGCTGCTCCGGCATGGTAATGGCCTGCACCAGGGCCAGACCATCGGGTTTCAGAAGCCGGCTGATCTGACTGATGTAGCTGTCCAGAAACTGGGGGCCCACGGCTTCGATCATTTCGATGGACACCAGTTTGTCGAACTGGCCTTCCAGGTCGCGGTAATCATCGAACAGCAGGGTGATGCGGTCTTCCAGTCCGGCGGCTTTTACCCGCTCCCGGGCCAGTTCCAGCTGTTCTTTCGAAATGGTCGTGGTGGTGACATGGCAGCCGTAATGCCGGGCGGCATGAATGGCAAAGCCGCCCCAGCCGGTGCCTATTTCCATCACCCGGTCATCGGGCCCCAGGTCCAGTTTGCGGCAGATCAGATCGAGCTTGTGCACCGCGGCCTGTTCCAGCGAAGCCTCCGGAGTGGGATACACCGCCGAGGAGTACATCAGGGTCGGATCGAGAAAGGTTTCGAACAGGTCGTTGCCGAGATCGTAGTGGGCCGAGATGTTTTTCCGGGAGCCTTCCCGGGTATTCCGGTTGACCCAGTGGAGCGCCTTGAGCGTGGGTTTGGTGACCCAGGCAAAACGGTCTTCAAAAGCATTCATCCGGTCAACGTTACGGGTAAAGAACCGCAACAGGGCGGTCAGGTCCGGGCTACTCCAGTCGCCGGCCACCCAGGACTCAGCGGCACCGACACTGCCGCCGGTCAGCAGATCACGCCAGGCACTGTGATCGTGAATGTCGAGCCGGGCTAAGGGCCACTGCTCGTCGCCGTCGCCGAAAACCTGTTCGGAATAGCCGGACTCCCGCACGATCAGCTGGCCATAGCCCAGCTCAGCGAGCTGACGACACACCAGACGCCTTGCCAGGGCGCTGATACCGGAAGGCGCTGCTGCCGTGGCTGTTGCGGGGCGCGTGCTGGCAGACTCTTGAGTACTGGTATTCAGGTTCTCCATGAACTGACCCTCTTGCCGGCAGTGGCGGCTGTGTTCAATGTTGTTGGCTGCGCATTATCCCGGTAACCCTGGTCGCTCTGACCCAGCTGAAAGTGGGGGTCGCTGGAGTCAAGTTTGTCCGGATGGGTATAGAACGGTGCGCCTTTCAGCTTCAGCCTGAGGGCGTGCCAGTAAATACCGGCCACCACTTTCAGCGACTCCACAGGGAACTGCCGCAGGCTGCGATGGAGTGTTTTACGATTGAGAGGGGTGCGCTGGACCACCAGAGTGGCATCAAAAACCTTTCTTTTCCCGGCCTGGTCCGCGGTGTCGGTATTCATGTGAATACGCAGATCCTGGTCCCTGAAACTGAAAGTCCAGCGGTAGTGCTGGTTCATCGGGTTGAATGGTGAAACATGGAAGCGTTTGCTGAATTCGAAATGCTGACTGTGCCAGCCGGCCTCGGTGGTCACCCCGGTATCACACTCAAGGCAGTACAGGTGCCGGTCGTGCCAGGGGGTATTGGTGATCTGGGCCAGAATGACCGCCGGGATGGCACCGTCTGCCGCTTTCTCGCCAGCCCGGTAACAGAAATAGAAGCTTACCGGGTTGAATACATACCCCAGATACCTGGGATGGGTGATCAGCTCGATAGCGCCATCCGGACGCCAGCCTGTGGCAGCCAGTACCCGGTTCTGGACCGCCTCGCGGAGTGAAGGCGTGGCCGGGTCAAGGTAGTCACTGCGTCGCAGCGACATCCAGTTGAAGCGCTCCACCGATACCCATGGGCTTAACGATCCGAAGCGGCTGAATTCGTCGACATCCAGCGCCAGCATGCCGGTGTGGTATTCAAAACCGTGGGCAACCGGCGACCTGCGGCGATGACGTACAGAACCTTCCAGCCACTGGCTGTTCAGCGGGGGTTGCGACTGTTTATGGCTGTCTGCATTGCTACTCATAGACCGATACCGAAGGCTTCCGTTACGCGCAGGGCACTGCGCACGCCGTCTTCGTGAAAGCCGTTGAACCAATAGGCTCCGCAGAAATGACTGCGGTTACGATTACCAATATCCTGGTAGCGCTGCTGGGCGGCGACGGCCGGCAGGCTGAACACCGGGTGACTATAGCTGTAGCGTTCAATGATTCGCTCCGGGTCGATATCCCGGGTCCGGTTCAGGGTCACGCAGAGGGTTTCCGGGGCTTCCTGGAAATTCTGCAGAATGTTCATGTTATAACTCACCGACACAGGCTCGTCGGGTTGGCGCGGAATGAAGTAATTCCAGGCGGCCCAGGCCCGCCGGTTGGATGGCAGCACGGAGGCATCGGTGTGCAACACCACGTCGTTGTCCTGATAGGGAATCGCCGCCAGTACCTCGACTTCATCGGGAGTAGGGTCTGCCAGCATCGCCAGGGCCTGATCGCTGTGACAGGCGAACACCACCTGGTCGAAACGCAGGGCGTCACCATTGACTGTCAGGGTGACGCCGTCTTCATCACGCTCTACCCGGTCAACCGGGCTGTTGAGGAAGGTGTGATCACCCAGGCGCTCCATCATCCTGTCCACGTAACGGGCAGAGCCGCCGCTGATGACCCGCCAGGTGGGCCGGTCATCCACCGACAGCATGCCGTGGTTGTTGAAGAACTGCAGGAAGAAACGAATCGGGAATTGTTCGAGGACAATTTCCGGCGCCGACCAGATGGCGGACCCCATGGGCACAATGTAGTAGCTACGGAAATAGCGGGAATAGCCTTTGCGGTCCAGGTAACTGCCGAGGGTCTCGCTGTCGTCCAGCACACCCGCCGCAAGATCGGCGCGGGTTTCCTTGTTGAACCGCAGTATCTCTCTGATCATCCGCAAAAACGGCAGGTTCAGCAGATTCCGGCGCTGGGCGAACAGGGTATCAAGGCTGGTGCCGTTGTATTGCAGGCCGTTGGCTGGTGAATCAACGCTGAAACTCATACTGCTGACTTCGGTAGCAACACCGAGGCGGTCCATCAATTTGATGAAGTTCGGGTAGGTCCAGTCGTTGAACACAATAAAACCGGTGTTCACCGGCCACTCGCGCCCGCCGAGAGTGACCGGGCGGGTGTTGGTGTGGCCCCCGGCGTAATTTCCTGCTTCAAACAGTGACACATCGTGGTGCTCGGCCAGAAGCCAGGCGGCGGTGAGGCCGGATACGCCGGCGCCAATGACGGCAATCCGCTGGCGGGTGTTGCTCATTCGGTGTTTATCCTCGGGAAGATTTCTTGGACATGCTGGCTGCCATGCGGTCGATCAGACCCTGGGGGAGATTTCCCAGCAGCCGCAGAGTCCAGGTGAAACGTTTCGGAAACTCGATATCCTTCTTGCCCTGCTGCAGACCGCGCACGGTGCGCTCAGCCGCGGTCTCGGCATCGATCAGGAATGGCATCGGAAAGTCGTTGCGATCAGTCAGCGGTGTTTTTACGAATCCGGGCGATACCACAATGACCTCAATGCCTTCCGCCGCCAGATCGGCCCGCAGGGAGTGCGCCAGGTAGGTCAGCGCGGCTTTGGAGGCGCCATATCCTTCTGCCCGGCCGAACGGAAACCACCAGGCGGAGGAACTGACAATCACCAGTGCCGCCGGCAGTCCCTGCGCCCGGGTCTTGCGTAACAGGGGCAGTACCATTTCGATACTGCGGGCCGTCCCCAGGACATTGGTTTCGATGTTCGCAGCTATGGTATCGGCACTGAACTGATCTACATCAATGTACTCGCAGGTACCAGCATTCAATATGGCAAGCTGAAGCGGACGGCCGCCATTCAGCAGGTTGCTGACCTGTTGCAGGTCTTCAGTGCGGGTGGTGTCCGCCGGTGCGACCTGGACCTGCTCAGGATTCATGGACGCGATGGCGGCCAGGGGCTCACGCCGGCGGCCACTGATCACCAGGTGATGACCATCCTGGACCAGACGGCGGGCGATGGCTTCGCCAATACCGCTGCCGGCGCCGGTCAGCCAGATCTGCGTGGGCTGGTCAAGCAGACGACTCACGATGCGTAGTCCCGGACCCAGCGCACAACCCGGCCCAGTACCGGCAGGTTTTCGTACAGCATCTGGCCTGCGTCCATATAATCACGGTGCTCGGTCACCCGGCCCTGAGCGATGTGCAAACGGCTGATACCATCAACGGTCAGCGGCTTGCCGCCCCTGAGTTTGGGATGGCGCAGGGTCATGACCCAGGGGATGCAGGCGTCATTTTCACTGACCAGCAGATCACCGAATTCGAATTCACAAGAAATGACATTGGTGTACAGTTTTTCAAAGTGCCGGGTAAGATTGTCGAGACCCTCGACCCGGCCAAACGGGTCAATGAAGACCGCATCCTGGCTGTAGACCTCTGCCAGATTGCCGATATTGCCGGACTTCATCGCGTTGAACATCCGCTTGAAGCGCTCGGCGGTAGCAGCAACCGTTTCGTTCTGGTGGATGTCAGTGGCAGTAATAACGGCTTTCATGAACGGGTCCTCCGTTGCTGATCAAGGCGAAGGGTTTCCTGCCGGACAGTTTCCGGAACAGGCTTGAGATCGTGAATGATATGAAGCTTTGACAGTACCCACAGACCATAGTAGGTGATGTCGATTTCATACCAGCGGAAACCCTGACGAGCCGATTGAGGCCAGCGGTGGTGGTTGTTGTGCCAACCCTCACCAAAGGTCACCAGCGCCAGCCAGAAGTTATTGCGGCTATTGTCCGGCGTATCGAACCGGCGGGAGCCCCAGACGTGCGACAGGGAGTTGATCGAAACGGTGGCATGAAACAGCACCACGGTTGAAACAAAGAAGCCCCAGACCAGCATTTGCGGACCGTTGGTGCCCAGTCCGGGGGCCCAGGCCGCCAGAGCCTCACCCAGGCCGAAGATGCCGGCAGCGGCGAGGGCTGGCACCAGAGCGTCGAAACGGTTAATAAACCGGAGTTCCGGGAACCGCATCCAGTCCTTGACCCGACGCTCATTGGTTATGAAGCCGGCATCACAGGTAAACCAGCCGGCGTGTGACCACCAGAAACCGCCATGGTGCGGCGAGTGAAGATCCTCTGCCTGGTCCGAATGCTGGTGATGATGACGATGGTGTGCCGCCCACCAGAGCGGACCCCGCTGGGCTGCGCTGGCACCCAGAACCGCAAACACAAATTGCCAGAAGCGGTTGGTCTTGAAGGTCTTGTGGGAAAAATAGCGATGATAGAAGCCGGTGATGGCGAACATCCGGACGGCAAAGAATGCCGCTGCAAAACCGACAGCAAAAGTGCTGTATCCGGTAAAAAATACCAGCAGGCAGGCCGCATGCAGCAGTATGAAAGGAAGAACTCTGAGAGCATTGAATGTGCGAGAACTGATGTCAAGCTGATCCGAACCGGCTTCCGAATCGAACCATCTCAGGATGTTCGTCAGCCAGTGATGAACTCTGGTCATGCATTAATACCTGTAACTAATGAGAGTCTGAGACTGCAGTAAACCCTGCATCAACGATTGCTGTTATTACGTAAACCCTTACCTGATTGGATGCACTGTAAATCATGTTTAATGTTTCCGTCACAGAATCCGACAAGAATCCGGATCAAAGAAACGCCCTCGGTCGGGTTGCCATCATTGGTGCCGGTATTGCTGGTCTCACGGTAGCCCGCAAGCTGCAGCTGCTGGAAACAGATTGCACCCTGTTTGAGAAAAGCCGGGGGCCGGGCGGGCGGATGTCCTCCAAACGGATTCCGGACAGCTCCGCTGACATTGGTGCCCAGTACTTCACGGTACGCAATCCGGCCTTTGGTCGCTTTCTGAATCAGCACGCCGGAGAGGACAGCTACGGACTCTGGCGGGGACAGTTTCGCTTTCAGGGCGCAGACAATGTCTGGCAGGACATGCGGCCAGCCGAGCGTTATGTTGGAACCCCCCGGATGACCGCCATCACCCGGGCCCTGTCGGAAGGGCTGGACCTGAAGGCCGGTGTGCGCATTGCCAGCCTGAGCCGGGAAGAAAGCGAGTCCGGCAATGGCTGGCTGCTGACCGACACGGAAGGTAACAGTCAGGGCTTTTTCAATACGGTGTTGGTCACTGCGCCCCCCGCCCAGACCAGGGAACTGCTCGATGCCAGCGGGCTGGAACGCTTGTCCGGCGACCTGAGCATCGAGATCAGCCGGATGCAGGCGTGCTGGACGGTGGTTGTCCATTTTCCCGAGGGCGCGGCGGCCGGGGCGGATGCCTTCATGCCCAACAGCCGGATACTGCACTGGGCTGCCAATAATTCCAGCAAGCCCGGTCGAAACGACAAGGGTGAATGGTGGGTACTTCACAGCGATCCCGACTGGTCAGACGAGCACACCGAAACGGCGCCGGAAGACGTGATCGCGACCATGCTGGCGGAATTCCGGGAAACCTGCGGCGTTACCGCAGGCCATGGCGAAATTGTTCATCACCGCTGGCTGTACGCCCGTCCCAGGGCCCGGACCGGTCCGGGCCATCTCTGGTTTGCAGAGCAGGGTATCGCCATTGCCGGAGACTGGCTCGAAGGTGGTCGCGTCGAAGGTGCATTCAACAGCGCTGACAGCCTGGTGCAGCGCTGGCAGTCTGAGCGGGTTCTGGGCCGCTAGCGGCCCAGTCCCGCCGGTTGGCGGTAGAAATGGGTGATGGTGCCGTCACCGAACTTGCTGAAGAACGCACTGACATCGGTGATCTGGCGCAGCGACCGGCGGCGGGTCACCGGGTCTTTCTGAAGTACCTTGATACCATCAAAGCTTTCCGCGATGCGTGAGAACCGCGCCTTCATTGTGCAGGTGACTACGTCCTTGCGGTCCAGCCCCAGTTGCTGGGCCAGCCAGTCACTGCGCTCGGTAATTTCCTGTGGCGACAGATCCTCACGGGTGTCGAGGTGGCTCAGCTTGACCCGGTCGACAATGCACCGGGAATAGCTGACCGGACGGCGTCGGGCAAGGCGGCGAAAGGCCTCCCAGAAAAAACTGTCGGTCAGATCGGCGAAGTGGGTCATGTCGCTCAGGCAGGTGTCGACCCAGTCAAACACCTCGGGGTCGTCCAGGGCTTCGTTAATGGCCTCCCGCAACAGCCAGTCAAATCCGAGGGCGGTTTTGTGGGCGTAGACCTTGCGGTACATCTGATAGCGGCTGTAGACAAAATCTTCCAGTGCTCCCAGCCCTTTCTGGGTGATGGCCAGCCCGAGCCAGGGCGTTTTGACGTCCCAGCCGAAGCGCAGGTTGCTCAACAGGTGGTCCAGATTGAACCCGCCGATGGTGACGGAAGAATGGAAGCCATCCCTCAGCATGTAATCGGCGCGGTCGGCGTCAATCTCGCCGGAGACAATGGACGACAGCATGTTCATGACCAGCGCCGGAATGTCATCGCGATGGATGGCACCGGATTCGGCATCCTCTCCGGCGATAAATTCCCAGAAGGTGAGGGCATGGCGACAGAAGGATTCGCTGGGCGTCACTTCCGTGGTTTCCATGATGCCCATAACGTCCTGAATACACAGGCCTGCGTCCTGCAGGTCGATCTGGGTGAGAATTTCATGGGCAACCCGCACCGAATAGTGCTCGTGCTCAAGTTCAGCCGGCGGTTCCCGGAAGTAATCACGGTAGTCCGCGCCTGCCCACAGTTTTTCAAACCGCCCCGGTTGCGCCATCAGATCGTGAATCTTGCGGGCCTGGGTAAACTGATGGGAAAAACTGGAGTGGCCGCTGTCATGAAGCAGACAGCCGAGACGAATGGTTTTAGCCAGATAATCAATGGCATCCAGCTGGCTGAGGCTCAGGTCTACCTGCTCACTCAGCTGCCGTTCCCGCAGATAGGCATCGATCATGGTGCGGAACATGCGACCGCCAACGTGCATGACTCCCACGCTGTGCAGGAAGCGGGAATGGGTGGCACCGGGGAAGACCAGGGAGAGAATATCGTTCTGGCAGATATTGCGCAGGCGCTGGAACAGGGGGTGATCAATGACCTTGATCTCGTGCCGGTACAGCGGGATTCCGCCATGAACCGGATCCATAATCAGCTTGTCATAAGCTCCAAGCAGATCGTTTACCGCCTTGCGCATTTACCAAACCTCACAGGAAACATCATTGATCACTTGTTATATCACACCACCGTGCCAGAATACCGGTAAATAGATGACATTAAACAGGTAAGGCTGAACCATGGCAGCGCGCACCGAGCGCATACTTATTATCGACCCGGACGAACGTGCAAGGGCCGACCTTGACCGGTATCTGGTGTCCCGGGGGTTTTACGTTCATGGTTACGCGGATATTGGCTCCGCCCGGTCACTGTTCGATGATCAGCCCCCGGACCTGATCTTTGCCGACCTGCCGCCAGAAGCCATCAACGACCTCACCACCCGTCTGAGTCTGGAAGGCAGCTTTATTCCCCTGGTTGCCTACTCGGATGTGACTACCGCGTCTGAAGTCATCTCGGCGCTGCGGGCTGGGGCCGCTGACTTTGTGCTTAAACCCTGCACCGAAATGGGATCGCTGGAAGATGTGCTCGGCCGGTTGTTTGACCGGGTGCGGGTGAATCGTCTGAACCAGCTCTACCGGCGCGAGCTGGAAGAAGCCAATAATGACTTGCGGGAAGGTATATCCGAGCTGAGGGCTGACCAGCGGGCGGGCCGCAAGGTGCAGTTGAAAATGCTTCCCGATCATCTGCAGAGTATCAACGGTCTGGCGGTGGATCACCTGATCAAGCCATCTCTCTACCTCAGCGGTGACTTTCTCGACTACTTCAAGATCAGTGACGACCAGACCCTGGTGTATATCGCCGATGTTTCCGGTCACGGCGCAAGCTCGGCATTCGTCACGGTGCTGCTGAAAAATCTGACCAACCGCCTGCAACGCAACCTGCGGCGCGGTTCCAGTGACGACATTCTTTATCCGGAACGTTTCCTGCAGCGCATCAACTCGGAATTGCTGGATACCGGTCTTGGCAAGCACGTCACCGTATTTGTGGGCATTATCTGCCGCAGTACCCGCACCATGAAGTACGCCGTGGGTGCCCATTTTCCAATGCCGCTTATTTCTTTCATGGGTGGTGAGACCTGGTTTCTGGAAGGTTCCGGATTGCCGGTCGGATTGTTTGAAGACCCGGAATGGGAAATATACGAAGTTCCACTGACGGCACCTTTTCATCTGTTTTTGTTTTCTGACGGTATACTTGAAGTGATAAAGGCAAAAAACCTTGATGAAAAGGAACAACAGCTACTTGAACTCGTGTCGGGAGGTCGTCACACTATCGCATCGCTGAATGAGGCTCTGAATCTCGACGAGATCACAGAGTTACCAGACGATATCGCTATTGTGTCGGTAACTGATGTGCCGTTAGCCGGTGCTACTGAAACAGACGCACCTGCGACGGATGCCGGAAAACCGGCGGGTGCCTGATCAAAGCGTCAAGCTTTGAGGGCGTTTCCGTTTTGTCGAATGACTGGCAGTAAAATGATGGCTGGCTACAAGATTTTACAGGCTGAGAATCAGGGTATTTATCTCCTGAAGTTCATTGGGGAGATCCGTCTCAATCTGTGCTCGACGCTGGATAACCTGGTGGAATCCATTACCCAGGACCCTGCGTTCAAGACGGTGGTGATCGACCTTACGGAAACCGAGGTCATCGACAGCACGACACTGGGGCTGTTGGCGAAAATTGCCATGGCGGCCAGGAAACAGAGTCATTTTCTGCCTACACTGATCTCGACCAATCCGGACATCACCCGAATAGTCACTTCCATGGGATTTGACCGGATTTTTATCATCGTTCGGGAGCCGGCCTCCCGTATCGAACAGCTTGAGGAGATTCCGGTCCTTCGTGCCAGTGAGCAGGAAGTCCGGGATAAGGTACTGGACGCCCACCGGGTGCTGATGGGGCTGAACAGCCGGAACCGTGAAGAGTTTCGTAACCTGGTCCGAGCACTGGAGTGCGAGGATTCAGCCTGACGCCAGAAATCTGCCTCGTAAAGGGGCCCTCTGGCAGAGCCCCCATCCCCGGTGGATCAGCACGGATTCACTATGCCTGATCAGAAACGGCCCGACAGCGGCCAGCCGGAAACGGCAAATAACCCTTTGAAAACCGAATCTCCGGCACACCATGTTACGGTGCTTGGTGGTGGCAGTTTCGGTACCGCCATGGCCAAGGTGTTGGCCGAAAATGGCCATACTGTTCACTTCTGGATGCGCAACGAGAGCCTGGTTGAGGAAATCCGCGACCAGAAAACCAACTCCCGTTATATGCCCGGTATACCCCTGGAAGGCGATGTTCGCCCCACCACCAACTTCGCAGAGGCCGTCGCCAATGCGGAAATCGTCTTCGTGGCAATTCCCAGCAAATCCTTCCGTGATGTCATTCGAGCTCATGCCAGTGACTTCCGCCCCGGCCAGATTGTCATCAGTCTGACCAAGGGTATTGAGCGGGAAGGCTTCAAACTGATGAGCGAAATTCTTCAGGAGGAGCTGCCCCGCACCCGGATCGGTGTGTTGAGTGGTCCCAACCTGGCGGCGGAAATCGTCGACCGTGAACTGACCGCCACGGTGATTGCCGCCAAAGATCCGGAAGTGCGTCGCACGGTGCAGGATCTTCTGGGCTGTAAATATCTTAGAGTTTACGCGAATGTTGACGTCTATGGCGTTGAATTGGCAGGAGCTTTAAAGAATATCTACGCCATTGTTGCAGGCATGGCTGCTGCACTTGATCTTGGCGAGAATGCCCGCGCCATGCTGATTACCCGCAGTCTCGCCGAAATGAGCCGCTTTGCGGTCAGTCTCGGTGCCAACCCGATGACGTTCATGGGGCTGGCAGGAATAGGCGACCTGGTGGTCACCTGTACATCCTCCAAAAGCCGTAATTACCGGGTGGGTTATGCGGTGGGCAAGGGCCAGCCGCTGGATGAGGCTGCCGCCGAACTGGGGCAGGTGGCTGAAGGTGTTCATACCCTGTTGCTGGTGAAGGAAAAGGCAGAGGATGTCGGCATCTATATGCCATTGGTGAAAGGTCTTTATGACATTCTTTATGGTGGTGCCTCGATCCGGGCGGTCATAGGCGGGTTGATGACGGCGGTTCAGAACTCGGATGTCGAGTTCATCCTGCCGCGGACCCTGACAGGACAGATCTGAATGTACCTGTTAATCATGCGTCATGGTGAGGCTGGCTGGCACAGTCTGGACCAGCAGCGGGAACTGACGGAGGCCGGCCGCGAACAGACCGGGCTGGTTGCTCACCAGATCGCGGCGTCGCCCTGGCGTCCGGACCTGATTTGGGTCAGCCCGCTGGTCCGGGCCAGGCAAACCGCCGCCATCGTGGCGGGCATTCTCAACTGTCCGGTGGAAGAGAAACCGTTCATCACTCCGGACGACGACCCCGGGGTCTGTCTGGACGCCTTGCTGGAGCTGGAGCCCGGAAAGCGGCTCATGCTGGTTTCCCACATGCCTTTTGTCGGATCACTGGCGACGCTGCTGGTGGACGGTCACCGGCGTGGTATTCCCTTTATGACCAGCCAGGCCATTCTGCTGGACATGCCGGTGACGGGGCCTGGCTGTGCCGACCTGAAGGCCCAGTTTCTTCCCTGAGCGGACGCAAGGAAGCATTGGGGTCATTCCCTGCACCGGACATCCGGAACCGGTGGCGCCATCGTAACTACTTCCTATACTTCTATCTATCAGCGGTTCCCAGGAGGTTGAGTGTGAGCAAAGATCCGAAACGCATTGCCGAGCAGGTCACATCTGCTGCCGGCAGCAACAAGCCACCCCTCGATCAGTGGCATCCGGAGTTGTCCGGAGACATCGACATCCGGATCTCCCGTGATGGTGAATGGTTGTACAAGGGTGAGCCCCTGAAGCGGGAAGCGATCGTGCGCCTGTTCTCGACCATTCTCCGCCGCCCCCGCCACTGGTTGCTGCGCCCA
>NZ_CAXBDN010000103.1:0-13578 GCF_963974375.1 uncultured Marinobacter sp. | reverse complement strand
CGTGAATACGTCCTTGTAGGCTCGGTCTTGCCATCCCAGGCAAGACACGGTCCGGGAAGGGGAACCCCGACACTGTCCTCCAGATGACGTGCGCGCATCGGGTTTTAAAGCGTAAAACTAAAGCCCGAAGAACGAGGTTCGGGGTGAGGTTCCAAAACAATCAGGGAAACCACCGTTTCCCGTTTTGGAACCTCACCCCGCACCTCGTTCCACCCCCAAAGTTCCAACCCAAAAAAACGTTCCACCCCCAAGGTTCCACCCCAAAAAAAGTCCAGAAGCACATAATCTCCGTAGTACCAAAGCCAAGCAACGGAGCACCCGATGAAATACAACGACCTGCGAGACTTCATTGCCCAGCTTGAAGCCATGGGCGAGCTGAAACGGATCAGCGTCGAAGTCGATCCGCACCTGGAAATGACCGAAATCTGCGACCGGACACTGCGGGCAGGTGGACCAGCGTTGCTGTTTGAAAATCCCAAAGGCTATGACATGCCGGTGCTCGCCAACCTGTTCGGGACCCCGAAGCGGGTTGCCATGGGTATGGGGCAGGACGAGGTTGCCGCCCTGAGGGACATCGGCAAATTGCTGGCGTATCTCAAGGAGCCAGATCCCCCCAAGGGCTTCCGGGATGCTATCGAGAAGCTGCCGCTGTTGCGACAGGTCATGCGGATGAGCCCCAAGGTGCTGCGCTCCGCGCCGTGCCAGGATGTAGTCATTGAAAAGGACGACATTGATCTGGGCAAAATTCCCGTGCAGCATTGCTGGCCTGGCGATGCCGGGCCTCTGGTAACCTGGCCGCTGGTCATTACCCGTGGGCCACACAAAGAACGGCAGAACCTTGGAATCTATCGGCAGCAGGTCATTGGCAAGAACCGGCTGATCATGCGCTGGCTCAGTCATCGTGGTGGCGCACTGGATTTTCTGGAGTGGAAGAAAGCAAACCCTGGTAAACCCTTTCCGGTTGCCGTTGCTCTGGGTGCGGATCCTGCCACCATTCTTGGAGCGGTGACCCCGGTACCTGACTCCCTGTCGGAGTACGCCTTCGCGGGTCTGCTGAGAGGTGGCCGTACCGAACTGGTCAAGGCGGGCCTGAGTGATCTTCAGGTGCCCGCCAGTGCGGAAATTGTGCTGGAAGGGTTTATCTACCCGGACGATATGGCGCCGGAAGGACCGTTTGGTGACCATACCGGTTACTACAACGAGGTGGATCACTTCCCGGTATTCACCGTAGAGCGAATGACCCATCGCCGTGACCCGATATATCACAGTACCTACACCGGACGGCCACCGGATGAGCCAGCGATTCTCGGTGTGGCCCTGAACGAGGTGTTCATTCCGATTCTGCAGAAGCAGTTTCCGGAAATCATTGATTTCTATCTGCCGCCGGAAGGATGTTCCTACCGGCTGGCGGTGGTGACCATGAAAAAGCAGTATCCAGGTCACGCCAAGCGGGTGATGATGGGGGTGTGGTCGTTCCTGCGCCAGTTCATGTACACCAAGTTTGTCATCGTAACCGACGACGACGTGAATGCCCGGGACTGGAATGATGTGATCTGGGCGATCACCACGCGGATGGATCCGGTGCGGGACACTACACTGGTGGAAAACACCCCCATCGACTATCTGGATTTTGCCTCGCCGGTGTCCGGTCTGGGGTCCAAGATGGGGATGGACGCCACCAGCAAATGGCCCGGTGAAACCGATCGGGAATGGGGGACCCCCATAACCATGAGTGATGAGGTGAAGCTGCGGGTTGATTCGCTCTGGGACAGCCTGGGCATTGATACGCCGTCATCGTCGTTGTGATCCTGAGATGAGGAATACCGGGTTTCAGGCCGTCTTTCAGCCTGCAGGGCTCAGCTTCGGTGCCGGGGAGGAAGATCTGCTCAGCGCCGCCGGCCGGGCGGGAATCGCCGTGCCCGCCGCCTGTCGCAACGGCGTGTGTGAAATCTGTGAGGCCCGTCTGCTGAAAGGGCAGGCGCTGAACACCCGTAACCAACAAATCATGACGGTCGGAGATCGCCTGATGCTGTGCCGCAGCCAGGCCCTTGACGACCTCGAACTGGAGATGAATGCCATTATGGCAGCCGGAGAAAACCAGACTCGCAAGTTTCAGGCAAAAGTGACGGACGTGCGCGCCCTGAACCATGATGTTTACAGGGTTGAGCTGCACCTGCCCCGGCGCCGGGAGCTATCCTTCCACGCCGGACAGTACCTGTCGGTGAACCTGCCGGATACTGAGCCCTGTTATTTTTCCATCGCCAGCAGTCCTTCCGAGCAGGCCATAGAGCTCCATATTCAGGCCTCGCCGGATTGGGTTTCGGCTCAGAAGGTGATTGATGCACTGACCTCCGGCGGTGAGGTGACTCTTGAGATGCCCCACGGCAAGGCCTGTCTGGCATCTGCCCCCGGGAAGCCGTTGCTGCTGGTCGCCGCAGGTACCGGCTTTGCCCAGATGAAAAGCCTGGTGGATTACCTGCAGGAAACGGATTACGACCTGCCGGTAAGCCTGTTCTGGGGTGTCCGCCGGCCGGAAGATATGTATCTGCGTAGCCTGGCCCGGCAATGGCAGGAGAACTGGCCTCCGTTGCGCTTTATTCCGGTGGTGGGTGATGACGAAGACAATGACTGGAGTGGGCATCACGATCAGCTGGTGGGCGCGGTGCTGGCCAGTGGCGCGGACTGGAGCAATGTCCAGGTTATCGCCAGTGGTTCACCGATCATGGTTGAAGCGGGGTTGCCGGAAGCAGCGTTCTTCTCTGACGTTCTCGAATACGCACCACGCCCCGCCAGTTAGCTGAGCCGCCGGGCGGATGCTGACCGGAACCGGGCCTCAGGCCCGGGGCATGGGCAGATCCGGTAATCCGCTGTCCCTGACCAGTCCCTGCATCAGCAGTTTCACGTTGCTTTCATCCTGCGCCATGTGAGCGTTCAGACGACTCAGTTCTGCCAGGGTCTCGTGACTGCGGCGCAGGTGCAGGCTGGTTTCAAAATATTCCCTGGCCTTGCCCCATAGCTCGTTGCGCAGGCTCAGGCGCCCCAGTGCCAGCAGCAGGTCCGGGTTGTTGGGGCGATCCTGCAACCAGCGTTGGGCCGCAAGAAGTTGTTCGTCCGGCTTTGCGCCGCAGACCCGCCCGTACAGCGATACCAGCTCGTCACTCCAGTGATTACGAAGGACCTTGCGCAGCAGGGTCTCCGCCTGTGCCTCGTCTCCGTCTTTGGCCAGTAATTCGGCGTAAACCCGAATGGTATGCTCATCCCTTCGCATGGAACCCGGCAACTCGTCCCACAGGCGGGTGAGGGGTTCCAGTGAGCGGCTGCCCTGACGGACAGCCTCTTCCGATGCCCGGTGCAGAAGTTTGTGCCATACCGTTCGCTCGAGGCTGTCCAGTTCCTCAGGGTTCCCCAGTTGGCGTTTACGCAGCTCAGGCAGCAGCCTGGACAATTCCCGCCAGTCCTCCAGGCGCAGATACACCGTTTTCAGCAGCTTGAGGAGGAACGGGTGATGGGGGGCCTGTTTGCGAAGCCGGACCAGGGTCGCCAGCGCCTGTTCCAGCCGGTTGGCGTTCAGCTGCAGTTGAGCCTGGGTGATGCCCACCGCCAGATCAGATCCTGGCGTGCTTTCATAGGCTTTACGCAGCAGATCATCCACCGCATCGTGATCACCGGACTCAGACGCAGCCTGAGCCGCAGCAAGATAATTGATAAGAGGCGTATCCGCGTGCTCGGCTGAGGCTTCCAGTCGTTTTCTGGCCTGGGGCCAGTTGCCCTCGGCGAGCGCCAGCAGGCCCTCGGTGGTGCGTTTCCGTGCCCGGCGTTGCTGACCTTTGGCAAGCCAGTGGGTGACCACGCCAGTGCCCCGGGTCAGCTTGCGGACCAGCCCGGCCAGGGCCAGGAGCAGGGCGACGAAGGCGATCATCAGGCCCAGGCCAACCCAGAAATTGGTTTCAATCAGATAGTGTCCGAGACTGATGCGAACGTAGCCCAGGTCATGCTGCAACCCGAGGCTTAGGCCTACACCGATTATCAGGGCCAGCAATAGCAGGATCAGCAGGCGAATCATGAGTCATTGCCTCCGTCACTCTCGCCATTGGCCGCTTCGGTGTCAGGCTGGTCGCGTCCGGCAATGCGACCTTTCAGCAGGGTCAGCGAGCGGCTGATGTCCGGCAGCGGGGGGTCTATGTTGCGGTTGCGCAGCTCTGCGACGGATTCCTTGAGGGTCGCGATGCGGTTGTCGCTATCGTCAAACCAGGTATTGAGCGCATCCAGGGCCTTGTCCAGGGTCTGCTGGTAGAGTTCACCATGGCCACGAAGGACCGCCAGTTCGGCCTGCTCCAGCATCAGTTGAAGGTTAAGCCTGGCCCAGGCGCTCTGGTCCGGTGACATCATCGGCTCGACCGTGGCATCCATCCGGCGGATCACGATGACCTCTTGCAGGCTGTCCCGGAATTGTTGCCATCCGCGCTGGAAAGCACTTTGCACGGTGCTCTGGTCGGCACCGGGCTGGTCAGCGCCAGAGGTATTCATGGCCTTCGCCGGTTCCTGCGAGCCAATCACTGCGCCCTCGGTCAGCCTGGTTACCTGTTCCCGGAGCGCCTCCAGTTGAAGGTAAAGCCCGGTGCGGTCGACATCACGGAGGTTGCGCAGGGCAAGGATTTCGCGGGCGAGCTGCTCTCTGACCGGGTACACGCCGATATCATCGGTCTCCCGTAATACCTCGTCAGCGGACTGCAGGGCAGCAAGAGCGCCGCGAATGTCTTTTTCGATCAACAGACGCTGGTTGCCTACCCGCAGCAGGTATTCGGATTCTGCCAGCAGCCAGTCGGTACGGTTGCGGTTTCCCGCGTTGAGCAATTCCCGGGCGTTGTGGTCGATCTGTCGCTGCTGGGTGGCGACCGCATTACGCTGATCTTCAATTCGGTCCTCAAGCGCTCTCAGGCGCTGGGAAATTTCCGTGCTGCCCTGTTGCTCCCGCTGCTGAAACTGGCGGTTACTGTCCTGCAGCAGAGCAAGGCGTTCGGTCAGTTGCTGCTGATGCTGCCACTGTTGCCAGCTCCACAGTGCCAGCACAATGACGGCAACCAGTGCGATAATGATGCCTGACCAGAGTGGCCAGATTCTGGGTGGACGGGCCGGTTTGCTGGCGGGTATCGGAGCGGGCAGTTGCGGGTTCGATTCAGTCACGGGCATCCTTACTGGCGGTCGGATCAATCCGGAATGGTATTGCTGCTCGGTTCGCGGGCTATGGCCTCTGCTATGGTTTCCACTATGGCCTCGTCCTGCAGGCTGTGCGGAATGCAGTAACGGCTGAATCCGGCCCTGGCTGCCTGCTCGGCGACCCGCTGAACCGGAACCAGCAACAGGCTTTGTGTGTAATTATGGCCGCTATTCTCGCTCAGCGCGATGAAATTGTTCAAAGTTTCCCCGGACAGGGTCACCACAACCTCCGGCTGGAAATCTCCGAGCAGCTGTTGCAGGTCGTTGTCACTGTAGTCTGGCATGCTGCGCCGGTACAGCGGCAGCAGGGTCACTTCGGCGCCCCGGCTCATCAGGGTATCGCGGATCAGTTCACGGCCCTGTTCGCCCCGGGCGATCAGTACCTTGTGGCCCCTGATGGTCAGCAGCTCAGGATGCGCGAGCAGCGCCTCACTGGTGACCCCGGTGGCCGGAATAATGGGTGACAGCCCGCCCGCGGCCAGCACGGCGGCGGTGCCGCGGCCTACTCCGTACCAGCTCAGTCCGGCTGGCAATTGCGGCCACCACACATCTGCCCGTTCCAGTAGTTGCCCTGCGGCGTAGGGGCTGACTGCAATAACATGTTGAAACAGATCGAGATTCTGGATGGTAGTGCGGGCTTCCGGAGTTTCTGGCAGGGGGTGGCGCTCCAGTGCCGGCAGGACGCGGCAGTCGGCACCATGATCCCGGAACAGGTCAGCCAGCCGCGAGGCCTCGGGTTGCGGCCGACAGACCAGTACCCGGCGCCCCGCCAGAGCGCGGGCCAGCGACTGAGTATTATTCCGGGGTGTGCCCATAGATTTCGGCCAGTATCCGATCAGCGCCCATGGCCAGCAGGTCTTCGCCCAGCTCACGGCCCAGCTTTTCGCCGTCAGCTCTGGGGCAGCGGCCTTCGACACGCACGATGTTTTTACCGTCGACTGATCCCACCAGGCCTCGTAGCCAGAGTGTGTCATCGTCTTCCAGCAGGGCGTAAGCCGCGATGGGAACCTGGCAGCCGCCCTGGAGCCGGCGATTGAGAGCCCGCTCGGCCTTGACCCGGTCGGCCGAGTCGGCGTGATTCAGCGGCTCCAGCATCGACCGCAGTTCCCTGTCATCAAGCCGGCATTCGATACCAAGCGCGCCCTGTCCGACTGCAGGCAAAGAGAGGGTGTCTGGCAGCGTATAACGAATCCGGTCATGGAAGCCCAGACGCTTGAGCCCGGACGACGCCAGAATGATGGCCTGATAGTCGCCCGCATCCAGTTTCGCCAGCCGGGTATTGACGTTGCCCCGCAGGGTGCGGATCACCAGGTCGGGGCGATAGGCCCGCAGTTGCGCCTCCCGGCGCATGCTGGCCGTGCCCACCACGGCGCCCCGGGGCAGGGCATCCACCGATTCGAAGTCGTTGCTGATGAACGCGTCGGTAGGATCTTCCCGTTCACAGATGGCCACCAGCCCCAGGCCTTCGGGGAACTCCATCGGGACATCCTTCATGGAGTGTACCGCCAGGTCGGCGCGGCCATCCAGCATGGCTTCTTCGAGCTCCTTTACGAACAGACCCTTGCCACCAATTTTTGCCAGCGGAACATCCAGAATCTTGTCGCCCTGGGTTTTGATGCCCAGCAGCTCCACCGTAACGTTCGGATGAAGACGTTCCAGCTCGGCCTTGATAAATTCGGCCTGCCAGAGGGCCAGGGCGCTGTTGCGGGTGGCGATACGGAGGGTTCGATTGGACATGGTGATCTCTGTTCTCATTGCTCGGTGAATCAGTGTATCCCGCAGTGCTGACCTGATGGCAGTCTGCCGGGGGGCGAAGCCTACCGGCTACAGCGCAAAAAGTCCCGTTACCAGACGGGACACTAGTTGGTGTGACCGTTGGTCAGCCACTGGCGGACTGCCGCAAGGTGTCTACGGCTGACGGGCAGTGTGGCCGGGTGCCCCTCAAGGCGCACATGGTACCCGCTATCGTCGTTACGTTCGAGCGCGCGGATGTGGCGGGTACCGGCCAGGGTGTTGCGATGCAATCTGAGAAAGAGACCAGGAAAGCGCTGTTCCAGAGCCTTCAGGCTGAGGTCCGTGAGGGTCTCACCGCTGTCGTGAGTCAGGGTGACGTATTTCTGGTCCGCCTCGCAAAAATAGACCCGGGTCATATCAATCCGCTCCGTGCCACGGCTATTGGTGACGGCCAGAATCAGGTCTTCGTTGGCTGCCGGTGTCTGCAGCGCCTGACGCTGAACCCGGTTGACCCGGCCCGCGCGGGCCAGGGCTTCAGCCAGTGCCTCCTGCCGCACCGGTTTCAGCAGATAGGCGATGGCCTGCACATCAAACGCCCTGATGGCATAGTGATCGTAAGCCGTGCAGAAGATGATCGCTGGCGGATTGGCCAGAGCCTGAACCAGCGACGCAACCTCGAGGCCATCCTTGCCCGGCATCCGGATATCCAGCAGCAGTATGTCTGGCTCCAACTGGCGGATGCCGGTGAGCACTTCATCGCCATTGGCGGCCTCGCCGCATACTTCGACATCCGGCAGCGCGGAAACCATCCGCCGCAGCCGTTCCCGGGCCAGGGGCTCGTCATCGGCAATCAGTAGCCGGTGGGTGGTCATGCTGACTCCTTGTCGCTGGCGGAGGCGAGGGTTTGCCAGGGCAGTCGCAGGGTGACCGTATAGCGATCGCCCTGACGGCTGTGCTTGAGCACGGCGGTTTCGCCGAACAGGGCCTGTATGCGATCAAGGGTGTTATCCAGTGCCATCTGGTTGCCCTGGTGTTTCGGACCCTGGTCCGGTGGTCTGGGGTTCTGTACCAGCAGATAGACATGATGGCCACTGCGCTGGCTCTCAATAACCACCTCGCCGCCCCGGGGGTGGGGCTGAATACCATGATAGATGGCATTCTCGACCAGCGGTTGCAACGTCAGTGGTGGAATGGCCTGGTGGTTCAGGGCCGGGTCCAGTCGCCAGGTTACCCGCAGCCGTGGCCCCAGTCGCAGCTGCTCCAGAGCCAGATAGCGTTTGCAGAGATTTAGCTCTTCTTCCAGTGGCACCAGTCGATCGCTGGTTTTCAGGGACGCCCGGAACAGTTCCGACAGATCCAGCACGGCGTCTTCGGCCTGTTCCGGGCGTGAACTGATCAGGCTGGCAATGGTGTTCATGCTGTTGAACAGGAAGTGAGGGTGGATGCGGGCCTGCAAAGCCGTCAGGCGAGACTGCATTTCCGCCTGTCGCTGACGCTGCCATTGGTTCTGAAGGTAGAAATAACGCAACACCATCAGCGTAATAATGGCGGCAATCAGCATGTTCTTGCCAGTGGTCTGCCAGCGGTCGGCGGCCGCGTCCGGGTATACGAGCCCGGTGGCAAACAGGCTGAAAACCAGAACGTCAGCGATCACCAGCAGCACGATGGCGATGCTGGCCGCCGCGGTCTCGAGTCTGGCCAGCCAGGGCCGCAGCAGGCAGATCAGTGCCGCGCTGGTGAGCACGGTCCATTGGGCGAAAAGCGACACCAGGCCGAAGTAATTCCAGTCGATCCAGCCGGTCCTGGCGTGGGCAACGGCCAGCAACAACACCAGCAGTTCACTGGTGACCACCAGCATGAACACGGACCTGACCCGGCACAGATCCGGCACGAAGAAACCCTGCCCTTGCGAAGGCAGTGAATCTGTGGAGGAAATTTTGCCGGTGACAGGGCGCATTCGGATGAGAGTCCTTGCCAGAGTGTTATAATCCGGGCCAACGTTCATTGCGCCCGGACCATTTTGCCGGGCTGCCAGCAGGAAAGATACACCATGACCGAGCAGAACAAGACCTCCGAGAAACCCTGGGGCGGCCGTTTTACCGAGCCGACGGATGCATTTGTGGAACGGTTCACGGCTTCTGTGGGGTTCGATCAGCGTCTCTATCATCATGACATTGCCGGTTCCGTCGCCCATGCCACCATGCTGGCGGAGGTGGGGGTACTGACGACTGAGGAGAAAGACCTCATCATTGAGGGTCTGGCGGCGGTACGGGCAGATATCGAGGGGGGCCGGTTCGAGTGGTCGGTCAGCCTTGAGGATGTTCACATGAACATTGAGGCCCGGCTGACCGACCGGATCGGTATTACTGGCAAAAAGCTGCATACGGGGCGCAGTCGCAACGATCAGGTGGCAACCGATATCCGCCTGTATCTGCGGGACGAAATTGATGTGATTACCACCGAGCTCAAGCGCCTGCGTCTTGGTCTGCTGGATCTGGCGGAGCGGGAAGCAGCCACCATCATGCCCGGCTTTACACATCTGCAGACTGCGCAGCCGGTGACCTTTGGTCATCATCTGCTGGCCTGGTTCGAGATGCTGGAGCGGGATGCCGAGCGCCTGCAGGACTGTCGCAAACGGGTCAATGTGATGCCCCTTGGCGCCGCGGCGCTGGCTGGCACCACCTACCCCATTGACCGCACTATCACCGCCCGCCTGCTGGGATTCGACCGGGCCAGTGAGAACTCCCTGGACTCGGTCAGCGACCGGGACTTTGCCATCGAATTCTGTGGTTTTGCAGCGTTGCTGATGACCCACCTTTCCCGCTTCAGCGAAGAGCTGGTGCTGTGGACCTCGGCCCAGTTCGATTTTATCGATCTGCCGGACCGGTTCTGCACCGGCTCGTCCATCATGCCCCAGAAAAAGAACCCGGATGTGCCGGAGCTGGTGCGCGGCAAGACCGGGCGGGTCAACGGCCATCTGATCAGCCTGCTGACGCTGATGAAAGGTCAGCCGCTGGCCTACAACAAGGACAATCAGGAAGACAAGGAGCCGCTGTTTGATACGGTCGATACCGTCAAGGGTTGCCTGCGAGCCTACGCGGATATGGTTCCGGCCATTCGGCCGAAAGCAGATAACATGCGCGATGCGGCCCGCAAGGGGTTCTCCACCGCCACGGATCTGGCCGATTATCTGGTCAAGAAGGGCGTGGCGTTTCGTGACGCCCATGAAATTGTCGGCAAGGCAGTGGGGTTCGGTGTTGCCGAGTCCCGTGATCTGTCAGAAATGACCCTGGACGAACTGCGCCAGTTCTCTGACGTCATTGCTGAGGATGTGTTTGACGTGCTGACACTTGAAGGATCGGTGCAGGCCAGAAATCATCTGGGCGGTACCGCGCCAGAACAGGTCCGGGCGGCCGTTGCACGGGCAAGGACGCGGCTGGGGTAAGTCGCCGCCAGTCCTGTGGCTGTTGGCCCGGGCTGGCGCGACAGGTCAGGCTTCTCCGGCGTGCTGCCAGCGGTTGTCGGTGGAGATCAGCTCTTTCAGCGCGCGATTTTCGCCAACCTGGGTGCCCTGGATAAACCGGATGCCAAGGCTCTGGGCCCTGCGGCGGGAGATGTCATTCTCGATGCAGGTGGCAATGGTGGCCTTGCCGCTGGAGCGGGCAATCTGCTGCAGTGCTTCAATCATGAGTTGGTGGGTGGGCTCTTCGTGAAGGTTTCTCATCAGCGCGGGCGCCAGCTTGATCCAGTCCACCGGCAGGCGGCTGGCCAGCTTGAAGCTTTCAACCGTCCCGCCGGCACCGTCCAGAGCCACCCTGCAGCCCAGTTGCCGGAGTGCACGGCATTGGTGGCGCGTGGTTTCCGGATGGCTGACGCCGTGATGAGCGGCAAGCTCGAAGCAAAGTGCTGAAGGCTCCAGCCCGGATGCGACCAGCAGCTTCTGGATGTATTCCGGAAAGCTGGTGTCCTGGATGCTGCCCAGTGACAGATTAAAGCCGCAGTAGCGCAGTTCGCTGAGTAGCTGCGGGTGTTTCATCAGATGGCAGACGGTTTGCCGGATCACCTTCCGGTCGAGTCGACGGGACAGTTCGAAGCGCTCCGTCAGCGGCAGAAAATTCTGTGGCGTCAGCAGGCTGTCAGTGTCTGGCTCAAGCCCTCGCAACCGGGCGAAGACCTCAATCCGCAGGCCGGACTCAGTCGCATCCAGTGCCTCGATAGACTGATACTCCAGCGGCAGTCCACCCTGGTTCAGGGACTCCCGGATGTGCACCAGCATGGCTCGCGTACTTGCTATCGCTGTGCGTCTTTTCTGTTCAATGGCGGCCTGACGGGCGTTTCTGGTGGGTAATGCCGATTTTGGGGCAATGGAAATGGCAGGAGTGGATGGCGCAGGTCTTGCGCTCTCGGGAGCGGAGCGGACGATCACGTTTGCTGCCAGAAAATAGCCGCGGCCATGGCGCAGGGTAATGCTGAAGGGCTTTTCGCTCTGGTGAAAACTGGCGTAATCACCTGACAGAGGGTTATCCTCCGGTGAGGCAATCAGCTGCTTGAGGGTGCGCCCTTCAAGATCCTGGCTATGATAACCAAGGACGTCGGTCAGATGGCTGTCTGTGCCAATAATAAGAAGGCTGCTCTGCTCTACGATCAGAACAGTACAGCTGCCTTCTCCGTCATGTCGGTGATGACGGCTTATGACGAGCTCTTTCACGTCAGGGTGCTCCTTCTCGGTCCGTGCCTGACTGTTATTATTTGCGGGCATCCAGTGCCTTATACCTGTTAGCGGCGTCCGGCCGACTCAGGTTCTGTTATTCCGGTTGCAGATATTATGCCAACCGGGTCACATTGTACAGTGGATACAAAACAGGGAAATGTCTCAAAAATGGAGTGTAGTTGAACTGTGCATAATTTGCCCATTTCTCTGGATTATTCTGAAGGTGTTGATCGTAAGGTACTGAAAGCGCTGACCCAGCGCTTTTGTGGTATCAACCGTCAGCGGCTGGAAAGAGCCCGGTCGGCGCTGACCCGGCGGCAGCAAACGGTGCTTGATGTGTTGCCACTGGCCTTTCACCTTAACCACCCCGCATTACCAGGGTATTTCGGCGATTGTCCGGCGGGCCTCAGTCGTTATGAGCCGGCAGCCGACACAGTCAGTGCCGCCCAGGGTCTCGCCCGTTCCTTTCGCTTGCCCCGGAGCGCGCCGCGCAAGCGTGATCTCACCGGTATTTTCCTCATGGGCAGCCCGGGTTCCCTGGGGCATTCGGTGGCCAGTGATCTGGATGTCTGGCTGTGCCATCAGCCCGGTCTTGCCGGGCAGGAGATTGCCGCCCTGAACGAAAAAGCAGTCCGGCTGTCCCGGTGGGCAGCAGAGTTTGGTATCGAGCTGAATATTTTCGTGTTTTGCGCCAGCGATTACCGGGACCGTTTAAAGCAGAGCGAAGTCAGTGGTGAAAGCAGTGGCAGCGCCCAGCATTTCCTGCTGCTGGATGAGTTCTATCGGACCGCGATACATCTGGGGGGGCAATATCCGCTGTGGTGGCTGATCCCTCCGGACGATGAGGGCCGTTATACGGAGTTGGCGGAAATTCTGTTAACCCGTCGATTTGTAAGGGAAGAGGAGTACCTCGATTTTGGTGCTCTGGTCAGTATTCCCGAAGAGGAGTATCTGGGTGCCGGTATCTGGCAGCTTTACAAGGGTATTGATTCGCCCTGGAAGTCCCTGCTGAAACTCCTGTTAATCGAGTGTTACGCACGTAACCGTCGGGCCGGGCCGTTGTCGGCGGATTACAAGAGGGCGGTCTTCGCTGGTGAGACCTGTCTCGATGCGCTTGATCCCTATGTCATGTTGTACCGGCGGCTGGAGCGTTGGTTATTGGCGTCGTCAGCGCCATCGCGCCTGGACCTGGTTCGCCGTGCCCTTTACCTCAAGGCCGGGTTGCCACTGACCCGCGCCGACGAGGCCGCTGGCCGCTGGCAGGGGCGCCTGCTGAGGCATCTGGTCACGGAATGGGAATGGGATGATGGCATTCTGGCGGAGCTGGACGGACGCAATCAGTGGCGTCCCGAGAAGGTTGTCCAGTTACGCAAACGGATTGTGGCGGAACTTACCCACAGCTACCGTCTGCTGTCGAAACTGGCCCGGAACCGTGAGCTGCAGGCCAGTATCCGCCCGGAGGATCTCAACCTGCTTGGTCGCAAGCTGTACGCGGCGTTTCAGCGCAAGGCCGGTAAGGTGGAGTACATCAATCCCGGTATCGTGCCATCGCTGAGTGAAGAGAATCTCGCGTTTTGCCAGGCTGCCGGGGACAGTGCCAGTGGCGATGCCTGGCTGTTGTTCCGCAATCTGGACAATTTTTCCGATATTCCCTGGGCCAACCCGATTCGCCGGGCGGGCAGTCTGGTAGAGCTTGTGCTCTGGTGTCATTGCAATGGCCTGCTCAGTCCTGTCACCCGCCTGAACCTGCGGTCCAGTGGCATCGCGATGACCGTGGACGGCCTGAAATCCATGGTGGCTTTCCTGCGTGCCGCACTGCCAGTGCGGGGAGAAGTCGGGCGCGAGGCCCTGTCTGCGGCGCGCCGTCCCTTGCGCCATCTGTTACTGGTCAATGTTGGTGTGGACCCACTGTCCAG
>NZ_CAXBDN010000102.1:0-13630 GCF_963974375.1 uncultured Marinobacter sp. | reverse complement strand
CTGAAGAGTGTGTGCGGTCTCCGCTGAAAGCGGGAGGTTGATCTGCCGCCAAAGGGCCTGGGCCACGGAGGGCGTAAACAGCGAGCCCCGCTCCAGCATCATGGTAAGGCCATAGACAGCCTGGCAGGTTTCCGGATAGATGGCCTCGTCTATCAGCGCGTGGACCAGCTCGGTGTAGCAGTAGAGATCGTCCAGACCAGTCATGGTCAGCCCAAGGGTAACCGGAATCAGATCCTCCTGATGACTGCTGCGCAGAAATCGCAGCATGACCGCGTGGTAGCCGGAGGCCAGACCCGTGTCGTGCATGCTGCGGGCAAACCAGGTGGCTTCGGTTGACAGGGTAACGCTATCCATCTGTGCCAGCCGCTGCTCATAGATCTGTAAGCCCGGGTCTTCGACGCTACCCGGAGTGGGTGCGAACAGGGCATTGACCAGGCGGGTGGCATCGGCGATGCCGGTGGTTTTGATGTTGGGGTCGTAGAGGCATCTGGCGATCTGTCCGATCATCTCACAGATGCTGTCGACCTGAACCGGCCCCTGGTCCAGCAGTCGCCAGACCTCTGCCACCAGGCTGTCCAGCAGGCTTTCATAGCCAAGGTGGGAAATCAGATAACGGTATAGTTCCTGGACAATATGGCCAAGCTGCTTCGGGCGTTCCCGGTCGGCTTCCGTGAGTTGCCCTGACAACAGGTCCAGGTTCAGCGCCATAACCTGAGTCAGAAAATGGCGCGCCTGTTCTGCCGAAATACCGGGATGAAAGTAGTCACCGTGCACGACCGCAAGCATCCGCAATTCGCTGATGGCTTCTACAATGGTGGTTACGGCCCCGGCCTCCCGCAGGGAGTGCCTGGCTAACGCAGGCTGAAGGGTAGCTGGCTGAGCCCAGTCACTGGTACCGAAGATACCGGCGGATTCCAGCGAGCGGACCCGTCGGTACAAAGCATCAAAGCCCCCTGGCAGGGTCATCAGCATGCGGGCTCGTTCCAGCAGACCCAGGCTGGAGGCCTTGGGGTCGGTGCGGCGAGCGCGGGCGAAGTCCGCCAGTGCCATATCAAACTGCTTCAATGCTGACGCGAGTGCGGGGTCGACGTTCTGGCCCCCCATAGTTTCGACTCCCTGCTTCACCGCCGGACTTTCCAGTTACTTTAGCCTAACTCCTGTGGCGTACAACCCGGAAATCTATGGGTTTGAAGCAGAAATTGTTCGACTGCCCGGCAGAACATGCCGTCATCGCCACTAGCAGAGGCATCTCGGCCCGCAAGCTTACGAAATCTCCGGCTTTGCTGAGGGGCGGGAGAACCCGGAACTCTCCGGTCGTGGCATCCACCGCAACGTGCATGAATACGTTAAATGCGATGGGAATCCGGTCAACCCCGATATCAAAGGGCTCGAGTGCCGCCACCAGATTGCCTTCGCAGCCCGGACGCCCCTCGTCCTCCCCGTAGATAATCCGGAAGGTGTCTTTTGAGCAGGGCGTCAGCGTAAAGTCATGGCGGCCGCAGGTATCCTCCATGATGGTGAACATCGGCCGGCTGAGGTTCGAGTAAAGAATGTCACCTGTGGTGAGCCATAGATGGCCTGCGTAATCGAGAGAGCGTCCTGAAGACAGATACTCCCTGCGATCCGGATTGCCAAAAGCGACCAGATCGCTCACCTGCTGACCTTCGGGATCGATAATGATCAACTCATCACCCGTGGCAAGCTCGACGGTTTGCGCAGAACAGGGCAGAATCCTGACGGCTGCTACATCCATGTTTCCCATTACTCCCTGAAGTCGTAGGGACACTGCCAGCTGTTTCCAACCTCTCGGCCGCTGTACTGCCTGGCTTCACTGGCCTCGCCGAAATTGGCCAGGTTGGGGTTCAGGGAGCCCTGCAACTCGACATCCCGTGCCCGGGTGGCTGCCTGCATCTTTTCAAAGCGTCCGTCCGCCCTCAGTTTTTCAAACTGGCGGTGGGAGTTGAACACCAGTACCGGGTGGCTGAAACGCCTGGCCAGTCGCGACGCATGGGAGTGGAGTCCGATTACGAAGAACGGATGGCCGGCGATGCTCAGGCTGAATTGTGGACTCTCGGTATCACTGCTGACATCGTTGGCAGCAGGATTGCCCGCTGTAACATCCAGCTGGTGCAACCGCCACAACTGTGACCACATCAACGCCTCGAAACCGAGCTCGTCCATATTGAACGGCCCATTAAAGATGGCCACATAGGAGTGCACGATGCCTTCTGGCCAGTCCGTCCCCTCAATCATCTCAACAAACCGGGACAGCCCGTCGGCCATAGGTTCGTCATTTCCCGGATCATCCAGCGTACCAAATTCATGGGTTTCAATGGTGTCTCGGGCCAAAGCCAGTTTTGCTCCCACGCAGGGGTAGCTATCGTCCGCCAAAAACTCCAGGAAGCGTGCGCACAGATCCGGCACGGGAATCAGATTTCTGTCAGCGGCACCTGTGACGTCAGTACGTATCATCAGCCTCTCCTTCACTCGCAAATGGTAAACAGCGACCGATAATGCGTGGCTCAGTCAGCATTTACCCGCGAAGAAAGACTAGCCTTCGTCGTCAGCGGAGTATGTACGGTTGCCCACACAGGTGGCGCTGGTTCATCCGAACTTTTTTGCGGACCGCTCCATGGGAGTCACGCACACATCCTGGCCTCATTTCCTGAAAGTGGAACATGGCCGGAGCGACGTTGTTTGCATGTCGGGTAACAGGGTTCAAGAGATAATTGCTTTTTGTGAATAATAACAATTATCATTAAGATATATAATCATCAGCTAACCTCAATCTAAGTCAGTAACGGAGTTAAAGATGTCCCTATATCCGGAGCCAATGTTCTGCCGCAAAATGCTGCTCACTGCGGTCGCTTGCGCAACTTTTCCTGTTTTCGCTTCTGCCCAGGAGAACGAACCTACAACAATGAAAGCCTTGGAAGTATCCGCAGAGCGTGGCCTGGTTTCGTCGGAGTCCTCCGGTAGTTACACCAGTGGTGCAACGACAACGTCTATGAAGATCGAGCTCAGTCACAGGGAAATACCCCAGGCGTTAACAGTAGTGACGCGCAAGCAGATGGACGATTTTGCGCAAAACGATATCAACGATGTGCTGGAGGGAACCACCGGCGTGACCGTGGAATCCGTTGAGACGGACCGCACCTACTACACATCCCGCGGTTTCGATATCAACAACTTCCAGTACGATGGCGTCGGCCTTCCGGCAGTATACGACAACGTACAGGGCGAACTGGATACGGCCTTCTTTGACAGGGTTGAGGTGGTGCGAGGTGCGAACGGCCTGATGGCCGGTTCCGGTAACCCGGCGGCAACCGTTAACTTCATCCGCAAACGCCCGACAGCGCAGACCAATGCCTCTGTCGCGGTCACCGGGGGATCCTGGGACAAGAAGCGCATTGTGGGAGATGTGTCGGGCGAGGTTTCGGAATCCGGGGCCGTGCGTGGCCGTGTGGTTGCAGGTTACGAGGACAAGGATTCCTACCTGGATCGCTACAGCAACGAAAAGCAGATGTTCTACGGTGTGCTTGAGGCAGACCTGACGGACACCACACTGCTGACACTGGGCCACTCGATACAGACCTCGGACACCGACAGCCCGCTTTGGGGCGCGTTGCCCCTGTTCTACACCGATGGCACCGCAACAGACTTCGCCCGATCAACCAGCACCGCTTCGGACTGGTCCTACTGGGACAACACCCAGCACAACAGTTTCGTGGAGCTGCAGCAGGAGCTGGCTGGCGGCTGGCAGGCCAAAGGCACCGTATTCCGGCTGGAGAATGACAGTGAATCAGAGTTGTTCTACCAATACGGCACGCCGGATCCGCAAACCGGTGACGGGCTGCTGGCCTACCCGAGTCAATACGATCTCAACGCAGAGCAGTGGGTGGTGGACGCGTATGCGACCGGCCCCTTTGAGCTGGCAAACCGGACCCATGAACTGGTATTGGGAGCCACCTGGTCGCGCTCCGAAACGGTGGACGAGTCCCGCTATGGTCAGGGCATTGGTAACGCGCTGCCACCCCTGAACGAGTGGGATGGCAATTATCCCCGGCCCACATTCGACAATGGTGTTGGCGGATCAGACTGGACGGATCGTGAAGCCGCCACCTACGCCGCTGCCCGCTGGACCCTGACCGACAACCTGACAGCCATTACTGGTGTTCGTCTGACCTGGCTCGACAGTAAAGGCACCAGCTACGGCGCAGAGAAAACCACCAGTTACGACGCGATTGAAACGCCCTACGCCGGGCTGATCTACGATCTGAACGACAATCATTCTGTGTACGCAAGTTACACCGAAATCTTCACGCCGCAAACCGAGCTGGACATCAACCGTGATCGCCTGGACCCGATAGATGGCGTGAACTACGAACTGGGCCTGAAGAGCGAATTCCTCAATGACCGGGTGAACACCACAGTTGCGCTTTTCCAGACGGAACAACAGAACGTGGCTGACGTTGCAGGCACCTTCGCGGGTACTCCAGAGGCGTACTATCGCGGCATAGACGGACTTGAAAGCCAGGGCCTTGAGCTCGAATTCGTAGGTGACGTTACAGACAGGATTCAGTTATTCGCCGGGTACGCCTATGTGGACATTGAAGATGCTAATGGCAGTTCTGCCAAATCCTTTGTGCCGAAACATCTGGCGCAGCTGCGGGGAACCTGGAAAGTACCGGGAATAGAAGGCTTGCAGGTCGGCAGCAAGGTGCGTTGGCAATCGGCCATCAGCCAGGAACAGGGGGTTGCCACCACCGGACCCAATGCCGGAGCCACGATCGTCACCGAGCAGAAGAGCTATGCGGTGGTGGACCTGATGGCCAGCTACGATTTCGCCCATGACTGGAACGCGACACTGAACGTGAACAATGTGACCGACGAAAAATACATCGAGAGTCTCAAGAAGTTTGGCGCTTCTGCTCAGGGGTTCTATGGAGAACCGGTAAATGCCAGCCTGACCGTATCCTGGGTCTACTGATACACGGGCGGAGAGAGGGGCGGGAAGTTCCTCCCACCCCTCATTAATAGCTAACAATAGCTAACGGGAGGAAGAGGAATGACGCCCGAACAGGAAATGATAGAAGGGTTAAAACTGGCTGCAGGCGCTGGTGCGGTTATCGGCCTGGTTGCCATTGGCCTGGCTCTGGGCTCCGCTGTTGGAGCGTGAGGGCTGCAAGGCGCTCCTTGCGATACACCCCGCAAGTGCCGCAATAATCACCCTTGGGCAACAGATATTTCAGGCAACATCCTTTCCGCTGGGGGATGGCCGTCGTTTGCCCATTGAACACCGCCGGAATCCAGTCAATGAACTGGTTGGCGTCATTGCGAAACTCCCCCAGCCAGCGCTGGGCCAGATCACAGGTTTCCGCAGGCTCTGCCAGGTTCCATACCGCCGAAAACGGCGCCCCCAACCCGAGCCCGATGCTGCTCCAGTAGGCTCCGGGGCTCACCCCCATCCGCTGCCTGAACACCGGGTACCAATCCTGTGTCAGTTTCCCGACCGAGCGGACAAAGCTTTCCTCATCGACAGCAGGCACACCCGGGGCCTGGAACCAACGGGACGTCACCGGTTCCCCATGCTCAACAGGAGCGAGAAAAATGCGCCGGGGATCGGGCAGGGGAGCCTGGCCATCCCGGAACAGCCGCAGGGTCAGTGGGGCAATCACGTTTAACGCCAGATCCTGCTGAAGCACGGAAATCCGGGCCCGGATAGCGCGGGAATCGGAAGCTTCCGGGTCATCGGTGTTGACCTGGTCGATCAGCAGTGTCGGCTGTTTCAGACACTGCGCCAGAGAAAACAGACCAGGGCGTTTGTCGGCAGAAGGTTGAAGTGCCTGGGCGAGGACAGACTCCCGGTCCAGCCCGGCGGATGCCAGCAGCCGGCCGTAACGCTCGGCCCATGTGCCTGACAGCCCGGCGTGTTCAGGATCGGCCATGGCGGCTCAGCCCCCACAGGAAATAGATACCGCCCACCAGCGCAGCCAGCAAGCCGGCAGGCAACTGGTTGGGGAAGACAATAATCCGGGAGAGATAATCCGCCACCGCAAGCAGCAGACCCCCGGCCAGGGCCGCCACAATCATCTGCCGGCCGACGGTTTGTTGCCCCAGCACTCTTGCCAGGTGCGGGGCGATCAGTCCCACAAAACTGAGGGGGCCAATGACCACGGTCGCGGCAGCGGTCAATACCGCCGCCAGTAGCAGCAGCAACAGCCGGGCACGGGAGACCGAAAGCCCGAGAGACGCCGCTGCGGTATCGCCGAGGGGCAGAATGGTCAGTGGACGCACAATCAACAACAGCAAGGTGCTGACAAGCACGACAAAGCCCAAGAGGCCGAAAGCCTCGCTTTCAGAAATCAGCCAGGTGGAGCCATACATCCAGTTCAGCAGCTTCGAGGCGACGGTGCCGCCGGAAGCCATTACCAGCCGCAGACCGGCGTCCATAAACACATACAGGGCCAGACCACCGAGCAGGAGCTGATTCCCTGCAAACCGGTGCTTGCGGGCGAGCAGAATCAGTAGCCCAAGAGCGCCAGCGGCGCCGAGTGTCGCCGCGCCAAGCTGGCCAATGCGGCTGACTTCGGCGCCGGTAAGCACGATCAACACCATCACCAAAGCGGCACCGCCACTGATGCCCAGCATCTCCGGGCTGCCCATGGGGTTGCCCGTCATCCTCTGAATCAGTGTGCCGGCCAGCCCCAGCGCCACCCCGGCAAGCATGGCCGCCAGCAGCCGGGGCCCACGCCAGACCCAGGCATCGCCCCATTGCGTTATTGATGTCCAGTGCCAGCCGTCCAGCCCCGGAGCCCAGCCCATGGAGACAACCACGGTGGTTACCAGCAATGTGGTAACGATGCAGGTAACAAGAACGGGTGATCGGCGCCTGGGCAGAAAGCCCCCCGGGCCGGATTCCTTCCCCGGCATGTGATAGGTGTTCCTGAAACTCTGAAGCGCCAGCAGGATGACCGGGCCGCCAATCAGGGCGGTGGTGGTGCCCGTGGGCACCAGGGAGCCATCACCCCAGGTGGATGCCCAGTGCGCCAGGGTGTCGGCCAGCAGTAACAGACCGCCCCCCATGAGGGTGCTCCAGAGCAATTTGTTGCCCAGTGTGCGGGCGCCCAAGAGCCGGGCCAGAACTGGCGCAGCCAGGCCCACAAAGGCCACCACGCCAACCCGGCTGACAACCGTGGCCGTCATCAGCACCACCAGAAACAGCGCCAGTGCCCGTATAAGCCCGATTCTGGCGCCCAGGGCACTGGCGGAGGTCTGCCCCAGTTGCAGTAATTGCAGCGGCCGCATCAGCAGCAACATCAGAATGGCGAGGACAATTACCCGGGGCCAGAGTTCCATGAACGGCCCCCAGTTGTTCTGTACCAGCGAACCGGCGCCCCAGATAAACAGATTGCCCAGCCATTCACCCTTGAGCAGCAGGAACGCCATGTTCATGGCGCCCAGGAAGAAGGTGATGACCAGCCCCGCCAGAATCACCGTGACCGGAGAGAATCCGAGCCGCCAGGTGAGCGCGATCACCATGCCGATGGCCAGCAAACCACCACCAATCGCTGCCAGGTCGGGGCTGAAGGCCAGCAGTCCGGGCGCAAACAGTGTGGCTACGGTAATACCGAACTGACCGCCCGCTTCCACGCCGAGGGTGGTGGGGGAGGCCAGCGGGTTGCCCAGCACCTGCTGGGTAATGGCCCCGGCCAGCCCCAGCCCGCAGCCGATCAGGATGGCGATGGACACCCGGGGTGCCCAGCTGTAGTGGGCCAGAACCGAGGAATAGTGGTCTGGATCAAAGGTCCAGAACGCCGACACCAGCGCGCCGGTATCCAGTTCGCCCAACCAGGGTGCGAAGCTGGCAATCAGCGCGCCAACCCACAGAATAACCGCCGCTACTGGCAGTGTTGCGGGAATGGTGGGGCGCGATGCAGGCAGGCCGGAGGCTTCAGCGTACATTGTCGGAGCCTCCTTCCAGCAGGGCATCCGTCAGCATGGTGGCCAGCCGTTTTACCGGAAACACACCGCCGAAGGGCCACACCGCGTCTATCCGGTACACCTGGTTACGCCTGACCGGGGGCAGGTAGGTCCAGAAAGGGCTGCTGGCCAATGTGTCGGCAAGCCCGGGCAAAATCGGGGAGATCACTACAATGCGGCTGTTCTGGTACGGGGCGATGGCTTCCAGCCCGACAACCGAGAATCCCCAGAAATTGCCCTCCAGGGGCCAGGCGTTTTCAAGCCCGAGAGCCGTCAGGGTGGTCTGGTACAGACTGTTGGGCGCGTATACACGCACATGTCGGTCATCCAGGAAATTCACCAGGGCCACCGGCTTGTCGGTCATGCCTGCGTCTTCCAGGCGTTGGCGCTGGGTTTTAAGGGTCTGTTCGATGTCTGCCAGAATGGCGTTGGCCCGGTCTTCCCGGCCGAGCATGTCAGCGAGTGTGGTCAGCATTTCACGGGCCTTCTCGAAGGGCCGATTGCCTTCCCTGTACACACTGATCACGTAGGTCGGTGCAATCCGTTCAAGCAGGCTGGAGGCAGGCGCCATTTCCGAACTGGTGACGATCAGGTCCGGTTTCAGTTCTGCGATGGCTTCCAGGCTTGGCGCCACGCGGGTGCCGATATTGGGAACACCGGCTGGAAGCACCGGCTCATTCACCCATACATCGTAGCCATCCCGGTCGGCCACGCCCACCGGCGTTACGCCAAGCAAAAGCAGAGCTTCGGTGGCAGCCCAGTTCAGGGTGACAATTCGCTTCGGGGTGTCATCCAGGGTGATGGTACCGTACTCGTGTTGCCAGGTTTCAGCATTGGCCGGTAACGAGAGCAAGCCGATAAACAGCAGTGCTACAAGGGCTCTTGGGAAATACTTAATGGACATAGGAAACCCACTGCCCCGGTGCACGCTCCATCACGCCCATGGGGACACCGTAGATGGTTTCCAGTATCTTTGAATCCATAATCTGCAGGGGGCTGCCGTCTGCAATCAGTTGCCCGGTTTTCAGTGCCACCAGCCGATCGCAGAAGCGGGCGGCCAGGTCCACATCGTGCAGAACCACGATTACGGTCAGCTCCCTTTCTTCGGCCAGGCGATGCACCAGGCGCAGGGTTTCCACCTGGTGTTTTACATCCAGTGCCGAGATGGGCTCATCAAGCAGCAGGCAGCGGGTTTGTTGGGCCAGTAGCATGGCGATCCACGCCCGCTGACGTTCGCCCCCGGACAGGGTATCCACAGAGCGATGCTGGAAGCGGTTGAGCCCGGTGTCTGCGATAGCCTGGTCGATCAACTGATGGTCTTCGTTGTTGTAGCGGCCCAGTGGCCCGCGCCAGGGATATCGGCCCAGGGCAACGAGCTCCCTTACCGTGAGGCCATCGGTGCCCGGTGGATGCTGGGGCAGGTAGCCAACGGTGCGGGCAAATTCCCGTGCGCCTGTGGTGCGGAAGGAAGTGCCCAGCAGGCTGACGTCGCCGGAAGTGTGCGAGATCTGGCGAGCCAGAACCTTGAGCAGTGTGGATTTGCCGGAGCCGTTATGCCCGAGCAAAGCGGTAACCTCGCCTTCCCGGAAGTCGATGTTGATGTTCCTGAGGATGGCGGTGTCGCCGATGTTCACATCCAGGCGGGATACTTCGAAGAACGCAGGCATGCAGGCTCCAATGATTCTGAAGGCCTGCAGCATAATCTAAATGCGAATTACTATCAATTATGTTTTGTGTTTCTTGATAGCTGGGCCAGGCGCTATGCCTGGCCGGTTTGTACCCGCCATTGGGCCGTATAGGCGCCGTTGCTTTCCAGCAGATCCTCGTGTCGGCCGGACTCCACAATCCGACCTCCGTCCACTACCGCAATCGTATCTGCGTCCACAATGGTGGACAGGCGGTGAGCGATCATGATCACCGTGCGGTTATGGCCGATGCGCTTCAGCGAGCGCTGGATGGCGGCCTCGGTTTCATTGTCGACGGCGCTGGTGGCTTCGTCGAGAACAAGGATGGGAGGGTCTTTCAGCAAGGCGCGGGCAAGGGAAAGGCGCTGGCGCTGTCCGCCGGACAGCCTCACACCCCGTTCTCCCACGGCGGTAGACAATCCCTCTGGCAGCGCTTCAATGAACGACCAGGCTTCAGCGGTTTTTGCCGCTTCAATGATCTGTTCATCGTTGGCTTCCGGGAAGCCGTAGGCGAGGTTATCGCGGATGCTGCCTTCGAACAGGTAAACATCCTGGCTCACCAGCCCGATGGCTTCCCGCAGGGATTTGAGGCTGACGGACTGGATGGGCTGCCCGTCGATGAGTATCAGGCCGCCCGTCGGATCGTAAAAACGCAGCAACAGCTTGATCAGTGTCGACTTGCCGGAGCCGGTCGCGCCTACAAGCGCCAGGGTGTTCCCGGCCGGCACCTGTACGGAGATGTTGTCGATACCGGCACCGCTGGACGGATAGTGAAAGCTCACCCCTGCAAAGCTGACTTCACCCTTTACCGGTTGCTCCAGGGTTTCGCTGGCATCGTCCCGCACATGCACCGGCTCGGCCAGCAGGTCGAGAATGCGGCGGGTACTGGCCATGGCCCGTTCGAACAGGTCGATCACTTCTGCAAGGCCGGTCAATGGCCATAGCAGGCGCTGGGTCAGGAACACCAGAACCCCGTAAGCGCCAACGTTCAGGTTACCTTCCAGCGCCATCATGCCGCCGACGGTAAAGGTGGCCAGGAATCCCGCCAGAATCGCCATGCGGATGACTGGAATAAAGGCTGAACTGATACGAATGGCCCTGCGGTTGGCCTCCACATACGCCTCGCTGCTGGCCTTCAGGCGCGCGGCCTCACGCCTTTCAGCGGTAAAGCTCTTGATGGTGGCTATGCCACCCAGGTTGTTGGCCAGGCGACTGGACAGGTCGCCCACCTTCTCCCGCACATCCGCGTACAGAGGGCCGGCCTTGCGCTGGAAATAAAACGTGCCCCAGACGATCAGCGGAATCGGCGTGAATGCCAGCAGGGCGATCAGGGGAGACAGTACAAAGAACACGGCACCAACGGCAACAACGGTCACCACCACCTGGATCATGGCGTTGGCGCCGCCGTCCAGGAAGCGCTCAAGCTGGTTGACGTCGTCGTTCATGGTGGAAACAAGCTGGCCGGAGCTGCGGGCTTCAAAGAAGCTCATGTCCAGTTTCTGGGCGTGCTCGTAGGCGTCTTGCCGCAAGTCGGATTGCAGGCGCTGGGCCAGGTTGCGCCAGAGGATCTGGAACAGGTATTCGAATATGGATTCGCCGGCCCAGATGAAGAAGGTGAGGACCGCCAGAATGGTGATCTGTTCCTGGGCGGTTTCAAACCCCAGGCCCGCCACGAAGCTTTCTTCCTGATTGACCACCACATCAATAGCAACACCAATCAGGATTTCCGGGGCAATGTCGAACAGCTTGTTAAGTATAGAGCAGGTGGTCGCGGCGACGAGCTGGCGCCTATAGCCTCTGGCATAGCGCAAAAGTCGCACCAGGGCTGCGTAACTGCTGGTGTTCTTCTGGAAAGGCTTACTCATGGTCCACTCCGCTTGCGCCAGAAACGCGCCAAGGGTAGCGAACTTAATGACACATTAAAATAGAATCATTTAGATTTATGGTTCGAGCACTCATTCGCCAGTCTTGTTCTGAGTATGTCGGACCAGCGCGTTAGGTCAGCTTCGTTTCGTCAGCTGCTGGCCAGAGATTTCATTGCAGCTCCTCCGCTATTGCAAGCAAGGCCCGGGCCTGGGGGCTCAGCTCCCGCCCCCGCAGGCTGATGCCGCCGAGGAAGCGGGTTACCCGGTGGGGCAGGTCAATGACGGTGAGGGTGTCGTCCACCATGCGTTCCGGCAGTACGCTCCAGCCCAGGCCTACGGCGGCCATGACCTTGATGGTCTCCAGGTAGTTGGTGGGCATCTGGGGTTTCAGGTCCAGGCCCTGGTCCAGGAAAAGCCGGCTGATGGTGCGGTAGGTGGCCGTGCCGGCTTCCGGCAGCAGGGCGTCGTATTGGGCAAGATCTTCCAGACTCGGGTTCGCCAGGTCCGCAAGGGGGTGTTCCCGGGCTACCACAAATGCCATGGCATCTTCCCAGCGCACCTGCACTTCAAAACGCTGTTCCATGGTTTCGCTGAGGGTGACAAAGGCCAGCTCGGCGGTGCGTCTGGCCATGCGGTCGTAAGCGCTTTCGGAGTCCATGAACTGCAGTCCCAGCGATACGTCCGGGTAGTCCCGGTTCAGTTTTCGCAGCCAGGCGGGTAAATGGTGCAGGCCGATGTGGTGGCTGGCAATCAGCGCCAGGTTACCGGATACACCATTACCGCTTGAGTTCAGGGCCTGACGGGCATTGTGGACTTCGTCCAGTATCCGGCGGGCGTAAGGCAGCAACCTTGCGCCGGCGTCAGTCAGGCGCAACTGGCGCTGGCTGCGATCCAGCAACGTGGCGCCCAGCTGGTTTTCAAGGGCTGCCAGGCGTTTGCTTACGGCGGGCTGGGTTAAATGAAGCACCTCAGCGGCTTCTGAAAATGAGCCGTGATCGATCACGGTGATAAAGGCCTTAAGGGCACCTGAGTCCATGCCGCTTCTCCTGGGGTGCTGTCTGTCTCGGATCGGGATTGCATTCCATTATGGAATCATATTAATAAATAACATGAATTGAGGTTATTTTAAAAGGCGCATAAGATAACCACAGCACTATTCCGAACAACCCCAGGATTGAGAGAGACAACCATGGCGGGCAAAACCTTATACGACAAGTTGTGGGACGATCACCTCGTCAAGCAGCGTGATGACGGCTCGGCGCTGATCTACATCGATCGGCAGCTGCTGCACGAAGTTACCTCTCCGCAGGCCTTTGAGGGTTTGCGTCTGGCGGGTCGTAAACCCTGGCGGATTGACGCCAATCTGGCCACCCCGGACCACAACGTGCCAACCACGGATCGCGCCATGGGCATCGAAGGGATTGTGGACCCCGTTTCCCGCATCCAGGTGGAAACCCTCGACAAGAACTGTGATGAGTACGGCATTCTTGAGTTCAAGATCATGGATCAGCGCCAGGGTATTGTTCACGTGATCGGGCCGGAGCAGGGTGCCACCTTGCCGGGCATGACCGTGGTCTGTGGCGATTCCCATACCTCTACCCACGGCGCCTTCGGCACCCTGGCTCACGGTATTGGCACCTCGGAAGTGGAGCATGTGCTGGCCACCCAGTGCCTGATCCAGAAGAAGATGAAGAACATGCTGGTGCGGGTCAACGGCAAGCTGGGCCAGGGCGTCACCGGCAAGGACGTGGTGCTGGCCATCATCGGCAGGATCGGTACCGCCGGTGGCACCGGGTACGCAGTGGAATTCGGTGGTGAGGCCATTCAGGATCTGTCCATGGAAGGCCGCATGACCATCTGCAACATGGCTATTGAAGGCGGTGCCCGGGTTGGCATGGTGGCGGTGGACGATACCACCATTGATTATGTGAAAGGACGTCCGTTCTCGCCGAGGGGTGATGACTGGGAAAAGGCGGTTGCCTACTGGCGCACCCTGCGCAGTGATGATGATGCGGTGTTCGATAAGGTGGTGGAGCTGGAAGCCTCTGACATCATGCCGCAGGTCAGCTGGGGTACCTCGCCGGAAATGGTTACCGG
>NZ_CAXBDN010000101.1:0-13676 GCF_963974375.1 uncultured Marinobacter sp. | reverse complement strand
CGCAAACCTGTCGGTGGATGACTTTGGTACCGGCTATTCCTCTTTGTCCCAGTTACGGCAGATGCCGGTACAGGAGCTGAAGATCGACAAATCCTTTGTCATGAAACTGAATGAGGAACCCCAGGATCAGCTCATCGTCCAGTCCACCATTGATATGGCTCATGGCCTCGGGCTTTCGGTGGTTGCCGAAGGTATCGAGAATCAGGAAAGCTGGAATCTGCTGCGGGACTGGGGCTGCGAAAAGGGCCAGGGCTATTTCATGGCCCGCCCCATGCCTTCCGGTCAGCTGGCTGACTGGGCCAGCACCTTTCAGCACAAAGCCCGCGCCTTGACTACCGCAACCTCTGGAGACCGTTGATGACATTGAATGTTTTACGCTCACTGACAGCGGGCCCGTTGCTCGCGGGCCTGCTGCTGACCGTTACCTTTCAGGTTTCCGCAGATCCCGGCAGCCGGATCTGGGCGACAGGAGGCGTTACCACCATTGAAGGCAGCGCCGGCGGTGGCCTGGTGCCCTGGGCACTGATGGCGGGTTACGCCAGTGATGACGAGTGGGGCGGCACCCTGAACCTGTCCCGCGCCGAATTCGATGACTACACCCTGAGTGTTGCCGGCGCAGCGGTAAACTGGAATAACCGCATTGAGCTGAGTATTGCTCGCCAGACCCTGGATCTGGACACCCTTGGCGCAGCGCTGGCCGAGGATGAGCTGAACCAGGATATATTTGGCCTCAAGGTCCGGCTCTTCGGTGATCTCCTGTATACCGATTACGGCCAATGGTCCCTGGGCCTGCAGCATAAACGGCAGCGCAACTTCACGGTGCCGGACGCCATCGGGGCCCGCAGCCAGCAGGGCACTGACGTGTATCTGGCCGGAAGCAAACTGTTTTTCGCCGCTATTCTTGACCGCAACCTGCTGGTCAACGCCACCCTGCGGGGTACCAAGGCCAATCAGGGTGGGCTGCTGGGCTTTGGTGGCGACCGCAACAACAGCTATGAGGCCATGTTTGAAACCAGCGTCGGGCTGTTCCTGAACCGCAGTTGGCTGCTGGGTGCGGAATATCGCCAGAAGCCGGACAACCTGGACTTTGCTTCAGAGGACGACTGGTGGGATCTGTTTGTGGCCTGGGTGCCAGACCGCCGTCTGTCGGTGACCGCCGCCTGGGTCAGTCTGGGTGATGTCGCCGGGCTGGAAGATCAGCGGGGCCTTTACCTTTCACTTCAGGGCAGTTTCTGACAGGAGACCGGACCATGCCTATTCTTGAACATGCCCGTAAAATCATCAGCCTTGTACTGCTGACCGCTGTGCTGAGCGGCTGCGCCGCCACCGGCAATGACCGGCAGGACACGCTTTATCAGGATCTGGGCGAACGCAGCGGCATCGCGGATATTGTTGAAGACCTGCTGTATCGCATCGTGGATGACCCCCGCATCGCCTTCCAGTTTCGCGGTATGGACGTAGGCCAGTTCCACCAGAATCTGACCGACCAGCTCTGTGAACTCAGTGGCGGACCCTGCAGCTACACCGGGCGTAGCATGGTGGAGGTGCACACCGGAATGAATGTTACCGAAAGTCAGTTCAATGCCCTGGCCGAACACCTGATTCTTGCCATGGAAAAGCAGGGCGTCAGCACCGGCGCCCAGAACCGGTTATTGAAAAAGCTGATCCCGCTGCACCCGGAGATCACCCATCTTTGACAGCCTGTGGCTTTGATACGCATGCGGAAGGCGGTAAGCTTGCGCCCCGCCTGAATGCCACCGATTTCACCGACTGACTGCGAGCGACCAACGTGCTGGAAAATGCTGATCTTGGAAAACTGATTGTCCGCCTGACCCTCGGCGGTCTGATGCTGTTTCACGGCATCAGCAAACTGATCAACGGTACCGGCTTTATCGAGGGCCTGCTGGCCGGTCATGGTATTCCGGCATTTTTCGCCTATGGTGTATTCATCGGCGAATTGCTGGCGCCACTGATGGTCATTCTCGGTTATCACACCCGCATTGGCGCACTGCTGATTGTATTCAACATGCTGGTGGCCATCGCTCTGGTACATACCCATGAGCTGATGCGCCTGAGCAGCAACGGCGGCTGGGCTCTGGAACTTCAGGGCTTTTTCCTGTTCGTTGCGCTGGCACTGGTATTCCTGGGCCCCGGCCGCTACAAGATGAAAAGCTGAGACCGCACTATGAACCGCACCGTCACACCGGGACGCTACCGGCACTATAAGGGTCAGGAATACGAGGTCATCGGTACCGCCCGCCACAGTGAAACCGAAGAGTGGCTGGTGATCTACCGGTGTCTCTATGGTGACTTCAGCCTGTGGGCCAGGCCTTTGAGCATGTTTACCGAGACCGTGGAGGTGGCGGGGGAGCAGGTGCCCCGCTTCAGCCCTCTGGGACACTAGTGGCCCCGGGTGGGCTCCGGCCTGACGGTTTTGACTCCTGACTGCATTTGCGGCACATTAGCGCCCGTTCAATTCTGAGCAATTCCTGATCACCCCCGGCAAACGGCCCCACAAGGGCATCTGTCGCGCTATCGGAGTCTGACCATGAACGCCGTTGTTGCTGCGGTTCTCATCATGCTGGTGCTGAGCCTGTGCCGCATTCACGTTGTCGTCGCACTGATTCTGGGGGCGATGGCCGGAGGCCTGATCAGCGGACTCTCCCTTGAAGCCACCATTGAGGCTTTCAACAGCGGACTCGGCGGCGGTGCCACCGTGGCCCTGTCCTACGCTACGCTGGGCGCCTTTGCTGTCGCCATCGGCAAGTCAGGTCTGGCCCATGCGCTGGCGGACAAGGCTCTGGCACTGGTGGGTAATCAGCCCGCCGCCACTGGCGGCGAGTCCGCCCGCAGGGGCGTGCGCTACCTGATCATCGGGCTGTTGCTGTTGATTGCCATGTCGTCCCAGAATGTTTTGCCCATCCATATCGCCTTTATTCCACTGATCGTGCCACCGCTGCTGTTCGTGATGGCCAAACTGCACCTGGACCGGCGCCTGGTAGCCTGCGTGCTCACGTTCGGCCTGATCACCCCCTACATGTTCCTGCCCGTGGGTTTTGGTGGCATCTATCTGAATGAAATCCTGATGGCCAATATAGCGGCAAACGGCATTGCCACCGACGGTCTCAGCGTCATTTCAGCCATGGCGCTGCCGGCCCTGGGCATGGTGTGTGGTCTTGTCATCGCAGTGTTCTTCACCTATCGCGGTGATCGTCGCTACGATCTGGCGCTGATCGACCAGGAACAGCGGACCAGCACCCGCTACAGTCCGAAAACCCTGGTCATGGCGGTGGTCGCCATCGTTGCGGCCTTTGTGGTTCAGCTCTGGCTTGGCTCCATGATTCTGGGGGCACTGACCGGGTTCGTGCTGTTCAATCTGTCCGGCGTGGTGAAGTGGAAGGAGGCGGATGACCTGTTCACCGAGGGCATGAAGATGCTGGCCATGATCGGTTTCATCCTGATTGCCGCCTCCGGCTTTGCCGAGGTCATGCGGGAGACCGGTGACATTGCCAGTCTGGTGCAGGGTTCAGTGGGACTGATTGGTGACAATCAGGCCATGGCGGCACTGCTGATGCTGCTGGTGGGTCTGCTGATTACCATGGGCATTGGCTCGTCCTTCTCCACCATTCCCATCATCGCAGCGCTCTATGTGCCCCTGGCCCTGGAAATGGGCTTCAGCCCGCTGGCCATAGTTGCCCTGGTAGGCACTGCCGGTGCCCTGGGCGATGCCGGCTCTCCCGCCTCAGATTCCACCCTCGGCCCCACCGCCGGCCTCAACGCAGACGGCCAGCACAACCACATCTGGGATACCGTGGTGCCGACCTTCGTGCACTACAACATTCCATTGCTGGCGTTCGGCTGGCTGGCTGCACTGGTACTCTGAGGGATCTGATTTAGCCGCGGAATCCGCAGCTGAATCGCTCTTATTCGTCAGAACTACCGGCCTTGAAGAACACCACCTGCTTCACCGTATGGTCGTCCTCATTTTTGCGTTTGTTGACCCGGGTCTGCAGCTCTGCATTACCCGGGGCGGGATCGCCCTGGGTATCGGTGAAGCCGCAGGACACGCACTCCCGGTGCTGGGTTTCGTTGTCATCGGTGTACATGGTGAGTTTGTCCATCTCGGCACAGCGAGGACAGACAGCACCGGCAATAAAGCGTTTCGGCGTCGGCATGATGGTTCCTCAGGCGGCGTGGTCAGTGATGCCGGACTGCTTCAGCAGTGCCTCCACATCGGGGTCACGGCCACGGAACGCCCGGAACAGTTCTGCCGGTTCCCGGGAGCCACCCATCTCAAGAATGTTCTCCCGGAACGATCGTCCGGTGTTCTCGTCAAAGATGCCGTTCTCCTCGAACAGCGAGAAGGCATCCGCCGCCAGTACTTCCGCCCATTTGTAGCTGTAATACCCGGCCGCATAGCCGCCCGAGAAAATATGAGAGAAGCTGTTGGGGAAGCGGTTGAACTCCGGGGTTTCCACCACCGCGATTTCCTTGCGAACCTGACGATGCATGTCCAGGGCTACGGTAGGCACGTCTTCGGTGTACTCGGCGTGGAGGCGGAAATCGAACAGCGAGAATTCCAGCTGGCGCACCATCTGCATACCGGCCTGGAAGTTTTTCGCCGCCAGCATCTTGTCCAGCAGGTCTTTCGGCAACGGCTCGCCAGTCTCGTGGTGGCGGGCGATGATGGCCAGAGATTCCGGGTTCCAGCACCAGTTTTCCAGGAACTGGCTGGGCAGTTCCACCGCGTCCCAGGCTACGCCGTTGATGCCGGATACATCCGCCACATCCACCCGGGTCAGCATGTGGTGCAGGCCATGACCAAATTCGTGGAACAGGGTGGTGACCTCGTCATGGGTCAGCAGTGACGGCTTGCCGTTCAGTGGCGGGGTAAAGTTGCAGGTGAGGAACGCCACCGGCAGCTGCAGATGGCCCTGCAGGTTGCGCCAACGGACCCGGCAATCGGCCATCCAGGCGCCACCACGCTTGCCCTGGCGGGCAAAGCAGTCAAAGTAGAACCAGGCCAGTTCCTCGCCGTCTCGGGAAATACAGTAGGCGGTGACGTCTTCCTGCCAGGTTTCCACTTCCGGCCTGGCTTCAATCTGCACACCGAACAGTTTCTCGGTCACCTGGAACAGGCCATTGATGACCCGGTCCGCCGGGAACCAGGGGCGCAGCACTTCCGGAGAGATGTCGTAGCGTTGGTGCCGCAGTTTTTCGCTGTAATAGCCGATGTCCCAGGCCTCCAGGCTGTCGAGGTTGTGTTCGTCCCGGGCGAAGGCCTGCAGTTCGGCCACTTCCTGTTCGGCCATGGGCCTGGCCCTATGACCCAGCTTGTTGAGGAAATCCAGCACTTCATCAACACTGGAGGCCATTTTCTTGGCCAGAGAGCGTTCCGCGTAGTTGTTGAAACCCAGCAGCCGGGCCTGGGCATGTCGCCGCTTGAGAATCTCCGCCATCAACTCAGTATTGTCCCATTTGCCGGCGTCCGGCCCCATGTCGGAGGCCCGGGTCACAAAGGCTTCGTAGACTTCGCGCCGCAGCTCCCGGTTGTCACCATAGGTCATCACCGGGTAGAAACTGGGGAAGTCCAGGGTGATTACGTAGCCATCCAGCTCCCGCTGCTTCGCCGCCTGCTGCGCACCTTCAAGGGCGCTTTCCGGAACTCCGGCCAGCTCGCTGACGTCGGTGATGTGCTTGAACCAGTGCTGGGTGGCGTCCAGCACGTTGTCGCTGAACCGGCTGGAGATTTCCGCCAGCTCTTTGGAGAGGTTGGCGTAGGTTTTCTTCTGGTCCGCCGGCAGGTCAACACCGCCCAGGTGGAAGTCCCGCAAGGTGTTGTTCACCATTTTCTGCTGGGCTTCGCTGAGTTCTTTGAAGTCGGGCCGGTCGGCGACTTTCTTGTAGGCCGCACACAGGGTTTCGTTCTGGCTGATTTCGGTGCTGTATTCGGTCAGCTTTTCGAGGCACCGCTTGTAGACCTGCCGCAGCTCGTCGTTGTTTTTCACGCCGTTGAGGTGTGAGATAACGGACCAGGCGTTGTTGAGCCGGTCTTCGAGCTCTTGCATGGGCTGGATCAGGGTGTCCCAGGTGGGGTCGTCCTGACTCGCCAGGCTCTGGAGCTGGACCCGGTTGTCACTGAGGATCTGGTCGATGGCGGGCTCCATGTGTTCGGTCCGGATGTCGTTGAACCTTGGGAGCAGGTCGTGGGTCAGCAGTGGATTGGTCATGGTGCCTCTTTTCCTTAATCGTTGCATTCGGGTTCAGCGGTAGCCTGGGCGTCCAGTGCCTGGCAGGATGCCGGGGGTGTTTTCTTCGCCGCAATTCACGGCCCTTCCATGGGCCGGCCTTGCTCCGGGCCATCCTTGGCCCTGCTGCGAAAACGCCCCCGGCATCCGCCTCTCTGACATCGGAGATATCGCCTTTTAAACAGATCAGGCGCGCTTTACGGGGCAGTGATATTCGTTTCGTTATCTGTGAAGATAACCTTATGGTCGACGGTTTACTAATAGGTGTATGTAATGGCGAAGATACGTTCTCACAAGGGATATACCCCACAATTCGGTAAAAGAGCCTGGGTTGATGACTCTGCCGTGGTGATCGGTGACGTGGAAATGGGGGATGACTGCTCGGTCTGGCCCATGACTGTCGTTCGGGGCGACATGCACAAGATCCGGATCGGGCATCGCTGCAGTATTCAGGATGGCACGGTGATTCACATCACCCACGCCTCGGATTTCAATCCCGGCGGCTGGCCCACCACCCTGGGGGATGACGTTACCGTTGGCCACAAGGCCCTGATCCACGGCGCCACCATCGGCAGCCGGGTGCTGGTGGGCATGGGAGCCATCATCATGGACGGCGCTGTGGTGGAAGACGATGTCATTATCGGCGCCGGCTGTCTGGTGCCGCCAGGCAAAACCCTGGAATCCGGCCACCTGTACGTGGGTTCCCCCTGCAAACAGGCGCGCGCCCTGACGGACAAGGAAAAAACCTTCTTTAGCTATACCGCAGCGAACTATGTGAAGCTGAAGGATGAGTATCTGGCGGAAGCCTGAGGATAGGCTCCAACCGGATGGAGGCGTTGTCCTCTGTCCGGATATCCTGCCCAAACTGACACAGATCAAAAAACAACCAACCAATCCCTTGAAATCTCCCCTCACAGACCTACATTGAATCTCAGCAGAGGTTCACGGATTTGCCATCCGGCAGGCGCCACCGGGATGGAGCTGTTCCGCGACTGAGGCTGGATAGACACGCCACATTCAGGTTCACAGGAGGAGTTTCCTTATGACCAACATTACCCGCTGGAATCCGGTTAACGAGTTTGAAGATCTGATTGATCGCTACAATCGCTACTTTGGCCTGAGCCGTCAGACCAATGGTGAAGCGGAAGGCAAGGATGCGTTCCGGCGCAGTGACTGGGCGCCCGCCGTGGATATCCGGGAATCCAAAGAGGCATTCATGATTGATGCTGAATTGCCGGGCATGCAGAAAGAAGATGTGAAAGTGACCATTCACGATGGTGTGCTTGCCATTCAGGGAGAGCGACGGAAAGAAGAAGAGTCCGGGGACGACAAACACCACCGCATTGAGCGGGTTTATGGCAGCTTCCTGCGGCGCTTCACCCTGCCGGACAATGTGGACGAGAGCAGCATCAAAGCGACCTTCAAGGACGGGGTGCTGTCACTGACTCTGAAAAAGGCGGAGCCAGTAGAGCCAAAAGCGATCGAGGTTGAAGTTCACTAGGCTGAATTTTCAGCCCCGACCCTGAAGTTTTCGGGCAGGGCGGGCGTCAGGCGCCCGCTTCTGCCGATTTCTTTGCGCCTGCGGCTATAAGTGCTGCGGCGTATTCCTGGCTGCGCCCGTGGCGGGACACCTCATCCAGAATGGTTTCGCCATCGCCGTTCAGGGCATTCAGGTCACGTCCTGCTTCGGTAAAAAAGCCGATAAAACGCTCGAAATCGCCCGCTCTCATGGCCTGGTAGGCCTTGATCAGCACATGGTAGTCCGGGTTAATCCGGGCATCAAAGGGGCTCAGGAACAGAAAACCTTTGACCCGCTCGTCGCTCCATTCCTCGCCAATGACCTTGGGTTTTTCCGGTCCGCTCATGATCACTCTCTTATGCCGTGTATAGCGTAGCTTTAAATTCAGGGCGGTAGTATACCGGTTAAGTCACTGAGGATTTAGACAAATTCTGTATGAGTACCTTGCACCCGGTCATAAGTCACGGCAGTACTTCCACCGGCAGATCCCGGGTTGGTACCGCATCGCTGCATTCGGGATCACGAATGGCAATTTCGACCCGCCGGTTGCGGGCCCGGTTTTCCGCTGAATCGTTGGGCACCAGGGGTTTGGTTTCGGCCCGTCCTGCGGCGATTACCCGTTCAGCGGGAATGCGCTGGTCAAGAATCAGCTCATGTACCACCGAGACCGCCCGGGCCGCAGAAAGGTCCCAGTTGGAGCGGAAGCGGCCACTGGTGATGGGCACGTCGTCGGTATAGCCGGCCACGATGACGTCGCCCAGGCAGGATGCCACCACCGCCACCACCCGGTCGATAATCGGCAGCATCTCCGGTTTGATATTGGCCTCGCCGGAGTTGAAAGTGGCCTGCTCGGAGAAGCGGATAATCACCTGTTGCGGGTCATAGGCAATATTCAGGGATTCGTCTGCCACCTCGGCTTCCAGTTCACGGATCAGCCGGGAGGAAAGTTCGACGATACCATCAGAAACCACGGTCAGATCGCTGATCTGGCCTCTCTCGTCTATCAGGCGGGCATCGTCCCGGGTGGTGTCGGTGACATCCGGCAGCGACACCGTATCACTCTCGATCAGGCTCAGTGGTGAGCCACCGACACCCTCACCAATGACGTTGGCGGTGCCAAAGGCAGCGGCCATGGACTGTGCCATGGCCCGGTACTTCTCCATGTTCATTTCGGCGAAGGACAGCAACAGAATAAAGAACGTCAACAGCAGGGTGGCCAGATCCGCAAAGGTGACAATCCAGTTGGGCACCGCATTTTTTTTCTTGCGCCGGATGGCGCCTCCCAGCAGAACCGACACAGCAATCAGGTCTCCTGGCCGATATCGGCGCTTCGGCGCTGGTCCGGGCTGATAAAGGCGGACAACAGTTCCGTAATCACCCTCGGGTTCTGGCCTTTCAGAATGTTCTGGATGCTGGTGGCAATCAGCAGGCGGTTGCGGCGCTCGTCTTCTGCTTTCAGTTGCAGCTTGTCGGCCAGTGGCAAGGCAATCAGCTGGGCAATAAAAGCGCCATAGAGCGTCGTCAGCAGCGCCACCGCCATCGCGGGGCCAATGCTGGAAGGGTCATCCAGGCTGTTCAGCATCTGTACCAGACCCACCAGAGTACCAAGCATGCCGATGGCCGGGGCAGATTCACCGATACCACGGAATACCCGCTCCGCCACTTCATAACGCTCCATGGTCTGGTCGATATCCTGCAGCAGCGACTCCTCGACCATTTCCGGCGGGTGACCATCGACACACAGATTAATGGCCTTGGCCAGGAATTCGTTGCCGGTCTCGTGGCTTTCGAGGCCCAGAATACCGTCCTTGCGAACCACCCGGGCCAGTTCACCCACTTCCCGGATCAGGTCCGTAGGCCGGTCAAGGCGGTCGGTAAACGCGGTAGCGCACGCCAGCCGGAACGCACTGACCACTGTTGGCAAGCGGAACTTGATTAGGGTTACCGCAAAGGTGCCGCCAAAGACAATCGCCAGGCCCGGCAGATTGATAAACGTGAGTGCGGTTGCGTTGGCCAGCATGGCGATTAACACGATGGCAACACCAGCAACCAGGCCAACGAGGGTCAGTATGTCCATGGAACGCCTTTATATTGGAAGGAACACCGTTTCTGTGAATCTACACACCAACCCCGGCAAATCGGGATGCTGGCCCAAGCATAGCCCAGTTCCCTGTGTTCTGACTAACCCGGACGCAAGCTCTTCACCACACCGCTAGTGTCGGGCCGCACCCCGCGCCAGACATGAAAGGCTTCCGCAGCTTGCTCGACCAGCATGCCGAGGCCGTCGAACACCTTTCTGGCCCCCTGGTCCCGGGCCCACTGGTTAAATGTGGTGATACTGGCACTGTACATCATGTCGTAAACCACGGTATCCACCGTGATGAGCTCCGGGGGTATTGGCGGCAAATCATCCTGCAGGCTGGCGCTGGTGCCGTTGATTATCAGGTCAAAATGGCCGTGAGCGGCTTCGAAGCCACAGGCAGACAGCTCGCACCGCCCTGCCTCCGGTTGATACAGATCAACCAGGGCTTCGGCCTTCGCCAGGGTGCGATTGGCAATGACCAGGGCCGCCGGCTGGCAGGCCAGTATTGGCCCGAGTACACCTCTGACAGCGCCACCGGCGCCCAGCACCAGCAGGCGTTTGCCGGCCAGTTCAAGCCCGTGATTGACCATCAGGTCGGTCACCAGGCCCACGCCGTCGGTATTGTCCGCCACCAGCCGGCCCGCCTCGTCACGGTACAGGGTATTGGCTGCACCGGCCCGGGCGCAGCGCTCGGTATGAGTATCGGCCAGGGTCCAGGCCTGCTCCTTGAAGGGTACGGTGACATTGAGGCCTCCACCACCCTGGTCAAAAAACTCGGTGACGGTAGAGGCAAAGCCGTCCAGGGGTGCCTGAATGGCGATGTACTCCACCGGCTCGCCGGTCTGGGCGGCGAACAGACTGTGAATTCGGGGAGATTTGCTGTGGCTGATGGGGTTGCCGACCACACCGTAGAGTTTATTTGGTAGCTGATTCGTCATCGTCGTCCTCCAGCCAGTTCCGTCCAGTGAGGAAATACTCCGTGAGCCGGGCCTCTTCGCTACCGGGCTCAGGCACCCGGTTGTAATCCCAGCGCACCAGTGGCGGCAACGACATCAGTATAGACTCGGTACGGCCACCGGACTGCAATCCGAACAGGGTACCCCGGTCATACACCAGATTGAACTCCACATAGCGGCCACGACGGTAAAGCTGGAATTCGCGCTCACGGTCGCCCCAGGGATGCACCATGCGGCGGCGGACGATAGGCTCATAGGCTGCAATAAAGCTCGACCCCACTGCCTGCATAAGGCCAAAATCTTCCTCGAAATGGCCGCTGTTGTGATCATCAAAAAAGAGGCCACCCACGCCCCGGGGCTCCTGCCGGTGCCTGAGGTAGAAGTACTCGTCACACCACTGCTTATAGCGGGGGTAGATGTCCGCACCGAAAGGCTCGCAGGCGGCCCGGGCAGTCTGGTGCCAGTGCCGGCAGTCCTCATCAAATCCGTAATAGGGCGTCAGGTCATAGCCGCCGCCAAACCACCAGACCGGTTCACCACCTTCCGGCGTTGCGATGAAAAAGCGGACATTGGCATGGGACGTTGGTACATAGGGGTTTTTCGGGTGCATCACCAGGGACACCCCCATGGCCTGCCAGGGTGCGCCCGCCAGATGTGGCCGGTGTGCCGTTGCCGAAGGCGGCATGGTGGCTCCCATGACATGGGAGAAATTGACACCGCCTTTTTCGAACACCCCGCCGTCACTGATTACCCGGCTGATGCCTCCGCCCCCTTCCGGCCGGTCCCAGCTGTCGGCGACAAAGCGGCCCTGACCATCAACCGCTTCCAGGCGATCACAGATGGCCTCCTGCAACTCCAGCAGGTATCGGTGAACAGCGCCGGAATCCGGGCTTGATGTAGCGGACATAAGGGGCTCCTAACGAAGGGTTTGACCAGAGACGATATCGATAATGGTACTGGGTTTACGGGCATCACCCAGACGGCCGGCAACCAGCAGGTCCAGACCCTCCGGGAAATACTTCTGCACCTGCCAGGGGTGGCGCGCCGGCGCGCGGCCGGCCGGATTGCAGGAAGTGGACACCAGGGGTCCCCCGCTGAGCTCACACAAGGATTTTACCAGGGGATGGGCACTGATACGGACCGCAATGCCGCTGTGCCGGCCCCGCACCCACGGCGGAATCTGGCGTCGGACATCAGGAATCACGCAGGTCACCGGGCCTGGCCAGTGGCGGGTCGCCCGCTCCTGCAACTCTTCCGCCAGCGGCGACAGCAGAAAGCGGATCTGGTCAACGCTCGATGCCACCAGGATCAGCCCCTTGTGTTCAGGCCGGTTCTTGAGATCCAGAATAGTATGGGTGGCAGCCTCGTTCCAGGGATCGCATCCCAGCCCCCAGACCGCTTCTGTGGGATAGGCAATCACCCCGCCGGAATCAAGGGTATGGCGGACAAGTTGGCGGGACCAGGGGGAGGACAGATTCAGGGCTGGAGTCATATAGGGCGCATCATCACATTGCCCGGCTCAGGCCAGCCGCTGGAACCCTCCTGGGGCGGATGCCACCAGACCTTCCATCTCCAGCGTCAGCAGCGACTGCATCAGCTGATCAGCGGGCAAACCGGTTGCCAGGCACAATTGATCGGTTGAACGCGGATCATACCCTAAAGCCTTCAGTACCGCGATTTCCCGCGGCTCCAGAAACTCCGGTAATGGATGCCCGGAGGGCTCCGCCACGGCGACCTCAGGCCGGGAAACCTGCTGCTCCTGCTCAGGCGGTACTGGCTCCACATCGCCGGACCCGCGCCACCAGGCACTCAGCTCCTCTTCAATATCGTCCACGGTTTCCACCAGCCTGGCGCCCTGGCGGATCAGCTCATGGCAGCCACGGGCCAGTGGGTTATGGATAGAGCCAGGGATGGCAAACACCTCCCGCCCCTGTTCCAGTGCCAGTCGTGCGGTAATCAGCGAGCCGCTGCGCAGACTGGCCTCCACCACCAGAATGCCCCGACTGAGACCACTGATGATCCGGTTACGCCTGGGAAAATGACCGGGCTTTGGCGGCGTGCCGGGCGGGAATTCCGATATAACCAGGCCCCGGTGGATGATCTCTGCGGTTAACGTTCTGTGGGCATTGGGATAGATCACATCCACGCCGGTACCAATCACCGCGATGGTGCCAACGCCGGCTGCCAGCGCGCCGCTGTGGGCGGCGCCGTCGATGCCCTGGGCCAGACCGCTGGTAATCAGATAACCCCGTTGCGACAGCGCCCGGGAAAAACTGTGGGCATTATCAAGGCCCGACCGGGTGGCGTTACGGCTGCCGACCACCGCAATCTGGGGCCGCGCCAGCAAACGGGTATCCCCGCGGGCATACAGTACCAGGGGCGGGTCCTGGATATGCCGCAGTGCTTCCGGATAATCGTCATGACCCCAGCCCACCAGGGCAATATTGCCGGCGCGGGTTTCATGGAACCGGGCAATCACCTCCGCCAACGGCGGAAAAGACTCGTCCCGACGCTGCCAGGCCGCCAGCAACTGCCAGGCCGCTGACGGAAGCCCCATAGCCTTGTGAGTGGCAGACGAGGCCTTGAGCAGATCAAGAGGATTGGTATATGCATCGCAGACCGCCTGCCAGCGCTTTACACCCAGACCAGGCACATGGGCCAGCAACAGCCACGGCGAGGCCGGATCATCAAAAAAGGCATTCGGGAACGAGGGCGAACGATCGGACATGAGGCAACATCCCTGTCATCCGGGCTGCCATCCTGGCAGCCCTCTGTGTGCAGAACTATCCCTCAGGGATTGGCAACCGTGTCACCGACGGACAGTGACCGGGTAGCGGTCAGGATCAGGCCGTAGCTGAGCTTTTCATAGG
>NZ_CAXBDN010000100.1:0-13792 GCF_963974375.1 uncultured Marinobacter sp. | reverse complement strand
CCGTTTGACCAGCGCCACAGCATCGTCCACATCGAAGGGCTTGGGCAGATATTCGAAAGCACCGGTCTGGTAGCTGGTCACGGCGCTTTCGAGGTCGGAGTGCGCCGTCATGATAATGACCGGCAAGTCCGGGTGCTGCTCGACAATGCGTGACAGCAAGGAAATACCGTCAATACCGGGCATCCTGATATCGCTGATGATGGCATCGGGTTGTTCATGGTCCAGTCTCACCAGAACGCCGTCGCCGCTTTCGAAAACCCGGGGTTGCAGACCGGCCTGAGTCAGGGCGCGCTCCAGGACCCATCGAATGCTTCGGTCGTCGTCGATAATCCAGACGTTTGCCGGTTGGCTCATGCTGTCTCCTCCAGCGGCAGGAAAATGATGAAATCGGTTTTGCCAGGCTCGCTCTCGCATTCAACGAGTCCGTGGTGCTGGCCAATGATGCTCTGGGTGATGGACAGGCCAAGACCGGTACCACAGGCCCTGCCGCTGATCATCGGGTAGAAAATGTTCTGCAGAAGTTCCGGCGGGACCCCGGGACCGTTGTCGATAATGTCGATGCGGGCTACCAGACGATGGCGTTTCTGACCAATGGTGAACTGACGCAAGGCCCGGGTCCGGAAGGTAATGGTCGGAAATTCTGTGGCCTTGTCGCTGCACTGGTGTTCGAAAGCTGCTTCCATGGCATTGCGCGCGATATTGAGGAAGGCCTGAATCAGTTGCTCCTTGTCACCTGGAAATTCGGGTATGCTGGGGTCGTAGTCGCGGCGGAACATCAGCTTGCCCCGGCTTTCAGCCTCGAGCAGTGTACGGACCCGTTCAAGCACTTCATGAATGTTGGTTTGGGCCATTTTCAGTGCCCGGTTTGGCCCCAGCATTCGATCAACCAGCCCACGCAAACGGTCGGCCTCGGCAATGATGACCTGGGTGTATTCCTTCTGGCCGTCGTCTGACAGTTCCCGGTCCAGCAACTGCGCCGCTCCCCGGATCCCACCCAGTGGGTTCTTGATTTCATGGGCCATACCCCGCACCAGAGTGCGCGTGGTTTCCTGCTGGGTCAGCATGTCTTCTTCGCGGCTGATTCGCAGCAACCTGTCCCTGGGTTGAATCTCCATCAGGACCTGATTGGCTTCCTGGCCGGCGGGCGACACCGAATAATCGACAATAAGCCGGTTGCCGCTGAGCAGCACAAATTCGGCCTCCCTGCGGGTGTAGGTCTGCCCGGTACGAATCCCGGAGACCAGGGTGTCCAGGGCTTCGTCGGTTTCCAGCAACAGTTGCCCCAGGCTGGTGCCGAGGGTCCGGGTAAGGCTGGTCTCGAGGAGATTCTCCGCGGCAGGATTCAGGTAGCGGATGCCAAGATTGCTATCAACGATCAGCACGGATGTTGTAAGGCTGTCGAGTATGGTTTTGTAATCCATTGCGGCTGCCATGGTTCTCCCCTGTTGGTGAGCTACTAACTGCAAAAAACGATCCAGAGTTGCATCTCAGGCGCATATTTTTTTGCGCGTGCGCTGAAAGCGAGCAAAGAGTACGGGCAATGGTGGTTCAGGGCGGTCAGGCGGTGCCAGCGGCTTGCACCAACGGCAAGGTTTGACGTCATTACGCCCCGTCGTTGGTCAAAGTATCGCTTTTTTCTGGTGCATGCGCACTAAAATGGTGCGCATTCTTTCGGGGGGTCAGTTATTGTTGCGGCGAAGCACAGAGGGGCGGTGGATCGTGAAAGTGATTTCTTCTCCGGTCTGAATGCGCTGGCCGGCCTGGTTGATGATATGTACGCCAGCCCTGTGGCTGCCCCGGTCAACGTTGCGTACCGTGACGGTACCGGAATTGGTCTGGCCGACGGGTTGTCCGTCCAGAGTGACTTCAAACCGGTGGCCGCGTCGCAGCGAAGGAGAGCTGCTTACCTGAAATTCGACGTCACCATTGCCGCTGTGGAAGGCGTCGTCATTATTCGGTGAGGTGAATCCAACCATGTCATAAAGATTGAGCTGACCGCTGTTCTGGTCCTGCTCAAGCTGCTCCTGAACCGCTTCCGGCTTGGGCAGGGTGATGGTGGTCACCGGCTTGACCTCGATTTCCTCAGCACCACCGCCGGGTTCGTCGGTAAAGGTCACGTTGCCATGGGCGTCCACCTGGCGGTACACCGCAGCCATGGCGGGTGCAGTGAGTGCCAGCAGTAATCCGGTGATCAATGGGAACCTGTAATCCATAATGCTGAGGCCTTTTTGTCAGACATGCACCGATTATCGGCAGCAGCGCCAGCCATTGCAATGAGCATCGGAGCGGTCGCGATTACGGTGAGGTAAGGGTCACAGTTTCTGGTTGAGGGTGTTGGCAGGTGAGTGGCTGAGTGCGCGATGGGGCCAGTTGCAACGAAAAAAGCCCCGCCGAAGCGGGGCTTTCGATATCTGAAGTGCTCCGGGCATGAGCCCGGGGCGGGTTCAGACCGAGTAGTAGAGTTCGAATTCTACCGGATGGGTGGCCATGTTCAGGCGCTGAACTTCTCCACGCTTGAGATCAATGTAGCCAGCAATCATGTCTTCTGTGAAGACGCCACCGCGGGTCAGGAACTCGTGATCGCTTTCCAGTGTATCCAGAGCTTCCTGGAAGGTTTCGGCCACAGTCGGGATGTTCAGGGCTTCTTCCTTCGGCAGGTCGTAAAGATCCTTGTCCATGGCATCGCCAGGGTGGATCTTGTTCTGGATACCGTCGAGGCCGGCCATCATCAGTGCTGCAAAGGCCAGGTACGGGTTGGCGGACGGATCCGGGAAGCGCACTTCGATACGGCGACCTTTCGGGCTGTTTACGTACGGAATACGGATAGAGGCCGAGCGGTTGCGGGCAGAGTAGGCCAGCATGACCGGAGCTTCAAAACCCGGAACCAGGCGCTTGTAGCTGTTGGTGGAGGCGTTGGTGAATGCGTTGATGCTCCTGGCGTGCTTGATGATGCCGCCGATGTAATAGATGGCCATCTCGCTCAGACCGGCGTAGCCGTCACCGGCAAACAGGTTCTTGCCATCCTTGTTCAGGGACATATGCACGTGCATACCTGAGCCGTTGTCGCCTACCAGCGGCTTCGGCATAAAGGTAGAGGTCTTGCCATAGGCATGAGCAACGTTGTGCACGCAGTATTTCAGGATCTGGACTTCGTCAGCCTTGCGAACCAGAGTGTTGGCACCGACACCGATTTCACACTGGCCGGCGGTACCGACTTCGTGGTGGTGTACTTCGATGACCAGGCCCATGGATTCCATGGCGGCACACATGGCGCCGCGCAGATCGTGCAGGCTGTCAACCGGGGGAACCGGGAAGTAACCACCCTTGACGCCCGGGCGGTGGCCGATGTTGTTCTTGTCGAAGTCATCGCCGGAAACCCAGGCGGCTTCCTCGGAATGAAGCGAGTACATTGAGCCCTGCATATCCGTCTTCCACTTCGCGGAATCGAATACAAAGAACTCTGGCTCCGGGCCGAACAGTGCGCCATCGGCAATACCGGTGGATTTCAGGTATTCCTCGGCACGACGGGCAACGGAGCGGGGATCACGCTCATAGCCCTGCATGGTGGACGGTTCCACGATGTCGCAGGTGATGTTGATGGTGCTTTCTTCAGTAAAGGGGTCGACTACGGAAGTTGTGTCATCCGGCATCAGAATCATGTCGGATTCGTTGATGCCCTTCCAGCCGGCAATTGAAGAGCCATCGAACATTTTGCCGTCGGTGAAAAAGTCGTCGTTAACTTCGGTTGCGGGCATGGTGACATGCTGTTCTTTGCCGCGGCTGTCAGTGAAGCGCAGGTCAATCCACTTGGCTTCATGTTCTTTGATCAGATCAATCGTCTTGGACATTGTCATACTCCGTAGTTTACCCCGCACCGCGGGAGGTATCGGTGTTCGTTATGTCTGGCCGGCAGGCATTTTGCCGGTCGGCCGGTCTGTCTGAGTGCTTGCCGCAGCTTATCAGAAGCCGGCGGCGCTTGCCTTCAGGAATCAGGTGTCATATTCGATGCAATCTGCTTGCCAATTTTTGGCGGGTGCTCCAGAACGGCGCAGAAGCGGCATTGCCGGGCCTTTTTGGCGCGACAGTCCGGTTTGGGGTTGGTGCTTGGTGACATTTTGGTGCGCTATCCTGGTGCGTGGATACTTTTGTCGCTCCATAATGGTGCAATTGTCATTGATTAAGGATAGGCGCTTTTCTTCATATAAACGTCAAGCAACTTCCTATATACTTCGCGCGCTGGATAACGCCCGGATAGTTGTTCCCGACGAGTACAGTTATATCGGGTCGGGTATTTTGTGTTTACCCCGCAATAACTTCATTTACAGATTTGAGACGGCATGTGAGGGGCTTTTGGCCCCGGCGACCCTCTCAGGTCATCAGTGCATGCCGCAGGATATCAGTTGTGATTGAGAAACTTCGTAACATCGCTATTATCGCCCACGTTGACCATGGCAAGACCACTCTTGTGGACAAGCTGTTGCGCCTGTCCGGCACGCTGGACCGCAAGGAGCTCGAAAGCGAGCGGGTCATGGACTCCAACGATCAGGAAAAGGAGCGTGGCATCACCATTCTCGCCAAGAACACGGCGCTGAAGTGGAACGGCTACGACATCAACATCGTTGATACCCCTGGTCACGCCGATTTTGGTGGTGAAGTGGAGCGGGTAATGAGCATGGTTGACTGCGTGCTTCTGGTGGTCGATTCCATCGATGGCCCCATGCCGCAAACCCGCTTTGTGACCCAGAAGGCTTTTGATGCCGGGCTGCGTCCGATTGTCGTGGTCAACAAGATTGATCGCCCGGGTGCGCGCCCGGACTGGGTTGTTGATCAGATCTTTGACCTGTTCGACAACCTTGGTGCCAGTGAAGAGCAACTGGACTTCCCGGTGGTTTACGCCAGTGCCCTGAATGGCCTCTCAGGAACTGATCACGAGAAGATGGAAGAGAACATGGACGCGGTGTTCCAGGCCATCGTTGACTATGTGCCCGCTCCCGACGTGGATCCGGACGGTCCGTTCCAGATGCAGATATCCCAGCTGGACTACAACAGCTTCCTGGGCGTGATCGGTATTGGCCGGATTGCCCGTGGTAAGGTCAAGACCAACACTCCGGTTATTGCCATTGGTGCCGATGGCAAGAAACGCCAGGGCCGTATCCTCAAGATCATGGGCCACTCCGGTCTGCACCGCGTTGAGGTTGATGAAGCCCAGGCGGGCGATATCATCTGTGTCAGCGGCATGGACTCGCTGTACATCTCCGACACCCTGTGCGATATGAATAATGTCGAGGCACTGCCGCCGCTGACCGTCGACGAGCCCACAGTATCCATGACCTTCCAGGTCAATGACTCGCCGTTCTGTGGTAAGGAAGGCAAATACGTTACCAGCCGCAATATCAAGGAGCGGCTGGAAAAAGAACTGCTGCACAACGTTGCCCTGCGCGTAGAGGAAGGCGACTCAGCCGACAAGTTCAAGGTGTCTGGTCGTGGCGAGCTGCACCTGTCGGTTCTGATCGAAACCATGCGTCGTGAGAACTTCGAGCTGGCCGTGGGTCGCCCGGAAGTGGTGATCAAGGAAGTTGACGGTGAAAAGCAGGAGCCCTACGAAAACGTAATCATCGATATTGAAGAGCAGCATCAGGGTGCGCTGATGGACCAGATGGGCCTTCGCAGGGGCGATCTGACCAATATGGTTCCGGATGGTAAAGGGCGTATTCGTCTTGAATATACCATTCCCGCCCGTGGCCTGATCGGCTTCCGTAACTCGTTCCTCACCATGACGTCGGGTACCGGTATTCTAACCTCCACCTTCAGCCATTACGGCCCGATCAAGGTAGGTGAGGTTACCAGTCGTCAGAATGGCGTACTGGTGTCCATGGCCAATGGCAAGGCGCTGACCTACTCCCTGGAAACCCTGCAAAGCCGCGGCAAGCTGTTTCTTGAGCCGGGCCAGGATATCTACGAAGGCCAGCTGTGTGGCATCCATAGCCGTGACAACGACCTGGTCATCAACCCGACCAAGGGCAAGAAACTCGACAACATGCGTGCCTCAGGTAAAGATGAGGTCATCGCTCTGGTACCGCCCATCAAGTTCAGCCTTGAGCAGGCGCTGGAGTTCATCGATGACGATGAACTGGTTGAGGTGACCCCCAAGTCGATCCGTTTGCGCAAGAAGCATCTTACCGAAAACGACCGCAAGCGCGCCGGCAAGAAGTAAAGATCTGATATGGCTGCGGAATCCACGAAACGTACGGAAAGAAAACCAGAATAAGCTTATCCTGTTTTTATCCGTGTACTTCAGTGGATTTCGTGGCCAGTCAGTTTTTTGGTTGTTGTCTGGTCTCTGGCCAGTGAATCTCTCCCGCATTCTCAGCTAGACTTCCGTTACCCCTGAACGGAGTTCATCATGCTGAATCTTTATCCCGAAGTTGAGCCCTATGCCCGTCACCGACTGACGGTAGAGTCCCCCCATGAGCTTTATCTGGAAGAATCGGGTAACCCCGAGGGCATTCCTGTGCTTGTGGTTCATGGCGGCCCGGGTGGCGGCTGCGAGGATTATTACCGCCGGTTTTTCGATGCCGAGCGTTTCCGGATTCTTCTGCTGGATCAGCGCGGAGCCGGCCGGTCAACGCCGCTGGCGGAGCTGGCGGGCAATACCACCCAGAGTCTCGTCGAAGATATGGAGCAGGTCCGCCAGTTTCTGGGTATTGAGCAATGGCTGCTGTTTGGCGGCAGTTGGGGCTCCACCCTCAGTCTCGTGTATGCAGAGACGCACCCTGAGAGAGTGCTTGGGCTGATTCTGCGGGGCATATTCCTGTGCCGGCCACAAGACATTCGCTGGTTCTATCAGGATGGTGCGGGACGGATTTTTCCGGACTACTGGGCCGATTACCTGGCTCCGATCCCTGTGGCCGAGCGCAGTGACATGGTCGCTGCCTACCATCGTCGTCTGACCAGTGAAAACGAGCTGGAGCAGATTCAGGCCGCGAAGGCATGGTCAGTGTGGGAAGGGCGCTGTGCAACGCTGCAACCAAATCCCCGCGTAGTTGAGCATTTTGCTCATCCCCACACGGCAATCGCTCTGGCGAGGATAGAATGCCATTACTTCATGAACCAGGCATTTCTGGAACCCGGGCAGATTCTGCGAGACGCCGGACGGCTGGCGGGTATTCCGGGCATCATCATTCACGGTCGTTACGATATGGTGTGCCCGCTGGACAACGCGTTTGCGCTGAGCTCGGCCTGGCCCCAGGCGGACCTGCGCATCATCCGGGATGCCGGCCATTCGGCATCGGAGCCCGCCATTACCGATGCATTGATGCGGGCGGTGGACGACCTTATGGATCAGATTCATCCCCGCAGTGCCTGAAAGGATCGGCTTTACCGACCTCAAGTCGCCTTGCGCCCGGTAAAGGCGATCGCTAGAATGCCAGCGCTTTCAACACACCACTGGCGAAACGGATTCAATGAAGGGACTGATACAAAGAGTATCCCGGGCACAGGTGACCGTCGACGGTGAGGTGATTGCCGGGATTGAGACCGGTTTATTGTTGTTACTCGGGGTAGAGCAGGGAGACACCCGTGGTGTGGCAGAGGCGCTGGCCCGGAAGATCCTGGGTTATCGTGTTTTTCCCGATGTTCAGGGCCGCATGAATCTCAGTGTTGCCGACAGCGGCGGTTCGTTGCTTGTTGTGCCCCAGTTTACCCTTGTCGCCGATACCGGCTCCGGAACCCGTCCGGGCTTTTCCCGGGCCGCGCCCCCTGATCTTGCAAAACCCCTCGTTGACTACTTTATCGCCGTTTGCCAGGAGCAGCTCGGATCCCCTCGGGTAGCCGAAGGTCGCTTCGGAGCCAGTATGCAGGTGGCTCTGGTCAATGATGGCCCCGTCACTTTCCTCCTGAAGGTCGAACCGGAGGGCGCGGCTGCGGGGTAGTCGCGCCGGTAGAAAACACCCGACGCGAACCAGGCATAAAAAATATTGTTTTGGGGCAATTTAACCTAAGAAATACCACCAAACTGTTTGCAAACAGAGCTTGGCTATATTACAACAGGCTCTCAATGCAGAGCTTTAAGAAAGCATTGTAAGTGATTGACTGTGAAGGGCTCAAAAAAAGAAGCCTGACGTCATCGCCCCAGTCTTGCCGGCGATGTCTGGCAGGTGCTGGGTTTGCTGAGGAAGACCAGACGGGCTCGCCCCCGTCGCTAAAAAACCTGAGTTAACTCAAAAGGAAGACGCAAAAATGAAAAAAACGCTGATTGCATCTGCGATTGCTGCAGCAACTTTCTCGGGCACTGTGCTGGCATAGTCCTCCAATCTGCCAACGGTGTATGGCAATATCCAGTTCGCCATTTCTCATGACAATATCGATGGCGGCCCATCTACAGTTGAACATTTCGACAATGGCTCCACACTCGGTGTTCTGCATGACCATATGCTGGCCCCTGGTGTTACCGGTTTTTTTCGTCTGGAAATTGACCGTCTGTTTGCCAATGATATTACCAGCTTCGAGGAAGATGATGATCGCTTCCGCGTTGAGCACGGTTACATCGGTGTTCGCGGCGAAAACTTCGGTCAGATCTGGTTAGGTACAGATGACTCGGCCTATGAAACGGCCGTTGCAGAAATCTCCGAGTTTTTTGAAGTAGGCACTCTGAGCCTGGCGCCTTCCTTTGATACCGGCGAGAGCGACCTGATTCAATATCGGTCTCCAGTCTTTAATGGTCTGTCCCTGGCCGGTTCAGTCCAGTTCAATGGTGACAGCTCGATCAAGAAGTCCTATCCATGGCAACTGGCCGCACTCTATGAGGTCAATAACCTCGAGCTGGCTTTCGCGGTTGATTCCAACGACGGCGGTACCGCCTTCAATTCACGGAACGACCCAAGCCTGAACAATGAAAACACTTATGGCTTCCGGGCCAGCTACACCCTGGACAATCTGCGCCTGACCGGTGAATATCACACCCGTAAGGATGTCTCGGACACCTTCGGCGTTATGGGTATCTACACTCTGGGTGCTAACCAGTTTGCCCTGGCTTACGAGCAACAGAAAGATGATTTTGGCGCAGAAAACAAGCGTGACACCATCACTCTGCAGGCGCTACATAATCTGTCTGACAACCTGTATGTCTACGTTGAAGGCTACCTGGGTGGCGGCGATGACGTCTATGAGTACACCGATGGCACTGGTGCAACCGCTGCTTCCGACGAGCGCTCTATCGCATCGGTTGGGGCTACCTACTACTTCTGATCCGGCTAGTTGAGCCCGACCTGAAGCAGTAACCGAAACCGGAGGTCCGTAAGGGCTTCCGGTTTTTTTATGGCGGGAGCAAGCTGTTATGCTGTCGTCAACACCCCGTCAGCAGAGGAGGTCCCATGGCCGAGGAACTGGAGATAAAACTGAGCCTGACCGAACAGGCTCTTGAGCAGGCCGGCAGTTGGCTGCTGACACAGCCCGGTGCCCGGGAAGCTGATACCCGGTTGCTGGAAAATCATTACTTTGACACGCCTGAGGCGGAACTGAACCGACAGAAAGTGGCCCTGCGGGTGCGTAAGACGGGTGGTGATTACATCCAGACGCTGAAAACCCAGGGCGAGTTTGTGGACGGAGCTCACCGGCGGCAGGAATGGGAATGGCCGTTGATGGGCACCACGCTGAATATCGGCCTGATAGCCGATACGCCGGTAGGGCAGGATATTAATCTTGCGGCCCTGAAACCGGTGTTTGAAACCCGCTTCACACGCCGGATCTTCATGCTTGAGGGCAGCGATGCGGTTATCGAGTGTGCGTTGGATTCTGGCGTAGTACGGGCAGGGGATCAGGATCAACCCCTCTGTGAACTGGAGCTGGAGCTGAAGTCCGGTCAGTCTGCAGCACTGCTGGGTTGGGCGCGCCGCCTTGCGGAGCAGGTACCGGTGTTTCTGAATCTGATCAGCAAGGCGGAACAGGGCTACACCCTGGCGGGCATCCACTCACCGCAGGCACTGGGCGATGATCGCCCTGCGCTTGAGCGTTTATTGCATGGTTTGTCTCGTGCCTGGTTGTGCGGCTCTGTTGATGACGATAGTCGTGACGCACTGACCGCTGTCACAAGAGACCTGCAGGGTTCTCCCGTGAGTCAGGAGCTGGCGTGGCTTGAATGCTGCATTGACGAGGGGCAGGCAGTTGCGGATCTCGCCCGGGATCCACGCCTGGGAAGGCTGCAGCTGGCCTTGCTGCAACCGTAATCATCCGGATTGTTGCTTACAACCCGAGTATTGCTGTTGCGATACTGAAGTAGATAAGTACGCCACTGACGTCAGCGATGGTGGTAATAAGCGGGGTGCTGGCGGTGGCCGGATCAAACTTCAGTTTGGCCAGTAAAAATGGCAGCAGCATGCCAATTACGCTGCCAATCAGCACTACGGCGACCATGGTGATGGAAACGACCAGTGCGATTTCGGGACCGGCGCGGAATATGCCAACCACCATGACCGCGGCCGCCATGGTCAGGCCCAGTCCGCTGGCGACCATGATGTCTTTGACCAGCAACCTGCCCCAGTCTTTGGCGGAGACATCGCCGGTGGCGAGACCGCGCACCATCAGCGTTGCCGACTGGGCACCGGCATTGCCCGCGCTGGCTACCAGCAGGGGCATGAAGAACAGCAGCGCAATATGACTGGAAATGATGTCCTCGAAGTAGGCGATACCCGCACCGGTGAAAATGTTCGCAAAAACCAGAATGACCAGCCATTGCACCCGGGACCGATACAGCGAGAAGGGTGAGGCGGTTTTCAGGCTGGTATCAATGCGACCAACGGTGGCACCCTTGTGGATATCCTCCGTAGCCTCGGCTTCCGCCACATCCATCGCGTCATCGTAGGTGACAATGCCCACCAGGCGCTCATTATCATCGATAATGGGCAGTGCCAGCAGGTCGTAACGGGAGATCAGGCGGGCCACTTCTTCCTGTCCGGTATGGGTCCGGGCAGAAACCAGGCCGGTGGCCATCAGGGTGTCAACGATGGCGCCCGGTGCGCTGGTGATCAGCTTGCGCAACGAAATGGCGCCCTTGAGCCGATGGTCCTTATCAATCACGTAGGCCTGATAAATGGTTTCCTTGTCCGGGGCGGTATTGCGCAGCAGTGACAATGCCGCTGCAACCGACATGCCGGAACTGACCATGGCATAGTCCGAGGTCATCAGAGCGCCGGCGGTGCCTTCCTCGAAGCTTGCCAGGCGCCGCAGGTCTTCCCGTTCACGGCTGGCAAGGGACTGAAACAGGGCGTGTTGTTCGTTTTCATCAAGCAGGTTGAAAAAGTCGGCCCGTTCATCCGCTGACATGGCGGTGACCAGGGTGACCAGTTCCTTGTTGGGAATGAGTCTGGCCAGCACCAGCTGCATGTCTGGACCAAGATAGCCGAAAACCTTGGCCTGCTGCTCAAGAGAGAGCAGCCGCAGCAGCTTCAGGCCGGCGTCGCCATCCTGGATGGACGATTCGATAAACTCGGCCAGATCCGCCGCGTTATAGGCGGAGGTGGCTGCCCGTATATCCTCCGGATGATCCCGTTTGAGGGCTTCGAAAAGTGGCTGGAAGAATTCTGAGTCAAGAAACGACACGGTGCTGCCTCTCAGTTCAAGGCTCGGTCTGATATCTGTTCAGCCGTTGCCTGCGTTTTTCTGCATCTCGTGCCATTTCGTGATGAACTGGCGATAGCGCTCCAGTGCGTCCTCGACCACTTCCACCTCCGGCGTATCCTGAGACTTGACCAATACAATCAGTCCTTTGCCCTCGACCTCAGCTTCCGGTCGGGGATGGCAGATGACTTCGCCATTGTTATCGATGTAGGCCAGTGCAGTACCGATGCCATGGCGAATCAGGGCGCTGACTATATCAGACCAGGTGAGGTCGTCCACTGTAATGTTGTACCGGTGTGGATGATCTTCCTGATAGTTGAACAGATCCTCCAGGACCTTTTCTGTGCCCGGTGAGACCACCGCCCGCACCATGATTTCCGGGTAGGTGCGCACCGGACGGATAATGGAGCGAATGCCTATGCCACGGAAGCGCGCACGGTTCTGATCGCTGACGCACTCCAGCGTTACCCTGCTCTCGAGGCTGAGCTCCGATAGCCGGTGGGCCACATCGAACGTATAGCTGTCCGATGTGGGGTCCGTTTCATCCAGTGCCAACAGAATGATGTGGCGGGCATCACCGGCATGGACGGCTTTCAGGGAATTCTGATCGCTGCCGGAGCCGTGATAATGGACCAGTCCCAGATCCCGCAGTTCCGGGGGCAGACCGTTGGGGTATGCCTGTGTCAATAACTGGATAGGCGTCTGCTCATAGCCCGGAACCGCGCGAATCTGGGTGGCAATGCGCATGAAATACTGCTCACCACCCTGCCGTGGCGTGTTGATGATAATGATGTGATTCTTCATCTTGTATTTCCAGCGTCCTGTAATGATCCGTTCCCGTCGATAAAACCGGTACTCGATAAAGTCACTGATAATCAGCGTCAACATGGTGATGGCGCCAAAATACATCAGCACCACGGTGCTCAGTCGTCCTGCGAATGTTTCTGGAGAATAATCGCCGTAGCCGGTGGTGGTCAGTGTCGTGATGGTCAGCCAGAAAGCCTCAAACAGGCTGAGGTCTTCCACCAGTCTCAGGACGATGACTTGCAGGCACAGCAGGCCGGCCAGAAACAGAAACAGTCGCTTGATTCGGGCCCGTATGATTCCCGAAAGCGGTAAGTGAGCGAGCTGGTGTTCCGGAGTCAGCGGGCGTTGATAGCTTTTCATGGGCCCCCTGGGCGGTTCAGTCTGGCAGCGGTTCGTTATACAGTACCGGAAATATAACAGAGACACAGGGGTTTGCATTATGTCAGAGCCGTGGCGCCAGTTGCCTGAGCCGTTAGCCGCCGAGGTGGCCCGAGTCTGGGCTGAGGTTTTTCCCGACGGGGTGCCGGCCTGGTGTGTTCCGGAGCAGGGGGCTGATGTGAATTCGCTGGCCAGAGCAATGGCCTGTAGCCCGTTTCTGGCGCAGACCCTTGAGCGCTATCCGGAGCAGGTGCAGGACCTGCTGATGTCCCGCAGCCTGAATGAGCCGACGACTCCCGACTACCTCTCGTCCCGCTGGCAGGAGTATCTCGCGGAGGTCACCGATGAGCCCTCGTTGCAGCGGGGGTTGCGGCGTTTCCGCCGGGAAGTCCAGTTCCGCGTGATCTGGCGGGATATGGTGGCGGGTGCGGGACTGAAGGAAACCATCGAGGCCACCAGCACCTTTGCCGATACCTGCATTCAGGGGGCACTGGACTGGCTGCATGACCGGGCCTGTGAGGAAATGGGGACCCCCTGGGGGACGGACCCGGTCACTCGCGAGGAGCGCCCCCAGTCCATGGTCGTATTGGGTATGGGTAAGCTGGGTGGCCGTGAGCTCAACGTTTCATCTGATATAGACCTGATCTTTGCCTTTCCCGGTAAAGGTGAAACCCGTGGCGGGCGCCGGACCATCGATAACCAGCAGTTTTTTATCCGGCTGGGTCAGCGGCTGATTCAGGCCCTCGACCAGATCACCGCAGATGGCTGGGTGTTCCGGGTTGATATGCGGTTGCGACCCTATGGCCAGAGCGGCGCGCTAGCCCTCAGCTACGCGGCCCTGGAGGCTTATTATCAGGATCAGGGGCGTGACTGGGAGCGCTACGCCATGGTCAAGGCCCGGGTGGTTGCCGGCGATGAGCGCCTTGGCCAGGCGCTGATGGAAAGCCTGCGGCCCTTTGTCTATCGCAAATATATCGATTTCAGTGCATTCGAA
>NZ_CAXBDN010000099.1:0-13807 GCF_963974375.1 uncultured Marinobacter sp. | reverse complement strand
CCGGCATACCGCCTGTCGGACCCGGCATACCGCCTGTCGGACCCGGCATACCGCCTGCTGACCCCGGCATACCGCCTGCTGACCCCGGCATACCGCCTGTCGGACCCGGCATACCGCCTGTCGGACCCGGCATACCGCCCGGCATCCCACCTGCTGGCTGTTGCTGGTCGACACCTGAAGGCTTCTTACGCCACGCATCCTGCACCTGAATCCAGTCGTCACCGACCTTCTTCCACCCCTGCTGATTGCCCGTGTCCCCAACGTCCGTCCATTTGAATCCGCCGTCATCTGCACCGCCACCGGGCATTTCACCGGGCATTTCACCGGGCATTCCGCCAGCTACGGGAGGTCCACCGGGCATACCTTGCACGGTTTCGCCCAAACCGACAGCACCTTGGCGAGTATGCATTGTGCCCTGATGTTCAGGCCCCATGATCTTCAACTGGTTAACAGGCTTATAGCCAGCTGCGAATTGTTGATCGTAAGCGTCCTTTGCCGATGAGTAGCCACTCTTCTTCCAGTTTTGGATTCGGTGCTTCCGCTCAGACTCATTGGTCCACAGCTTACGTAGCTGTTGATGGGTCAGGTTACCCATGGCAGAGCTTGCTTTCTTCAAGAACTCCTTCCACGGTATAACTTTCGAGGTGTCTCTTCCGCCAAGGAGGCTACGAACAACTTCGACCTGGCTCATCGCGCCGCCGGGCTGTCCCGTGTCGGGCGGTCCGCCGCCGGGCTGTCCCATGTCAGGCTGCCCCATACCGCCACCCGGCATTCCGCCACCCGGCATTCCGCCGCCCGGCATTCCACCACCCGGCATTCCGCCACCCGGCATACCACCGCCCGGCATTCCACCGCCGGGCTGTCCACCGCCGGGCATACCACCGCCGGGCATTCCGCCGGGCTGTCCACCACCCGGCATTCCACCACCCGGCATTCCGCCGGGCTGTCCACCGCCGGGCATACCGCCGGGCATTCCACCGCTTGGGTCACCCATACCGGGGCCACCCATTCCGCCCTGCTGCTGTCCACCGCCGGCAGGCTGGCCGCTAAGTGCCGCCGAGAGCGGAGCCGGCTGTCTTCGAGCAACAGCAGAGCGGGTTCTATCCACCCTCGGTGAACCCGAGTCTTCCCATTGGCCGGCCGTCTGCAACTGCTCAACAACTGTACCGGGCGGCTGCTGTGGTTGAGGGCGAGGTGTCTGGGGGCGCGGCTGTTGGGGACGCGGTTGTTGAGGACGAGGCGTCTGAGGACGAGGTGGCTGATAAGCGCCGGCACCCGGTCCCTGCACACTAGACCGACGAGACTGATCGCCGGGACGGTAGTTGGGAGCCCTCTGCTTCTGGACAGTTGCTGGACTACTCAACAACTGAAATGGTTTGTTCTTCTTCTGTTGACGTGGCTTCCGCAGGCGCTGATTGGCCCTGCCTGTCATCGGTCGCTGACCAGGATTAACCATTGACGCACTACCCCTCATAAAAAAACGCCGCCGAGCATTCCGAAGAACACCCGGCGGCGCAACCCAAGACCCCGAATTGCGTGGCTGCGCAGCCAGGTGTCCGGTCTTAGTAAGGAACGTGTAAGTGAACTAAACCTGCGTTATTGTCACTTATCGCATCGACCGCAACGCCCATGATGTTGCCGATGTGAGCAGCCGTGGCAGCCATAGCATGGCCGTCAGTACCTGCATCTGCAACAACCGGAGCGCCCACAGCGATGCCACCTTCAGCGTAAATTGGCACAACCCCGCCGATAATCAACCAAAAAAGGTCGTCATCTGCGACAGTGGTTGCCCCAAGCTCAGGATCACCAACACCAGCCCAATCGCCCTCAGTCAAACTAGCGCCTGCACAAGCACCGGCAGCTAGTCGTCCAGAAGCGGCGGTATCAAATCCAAGGACTAGGCCATAAGTAGCAGTAGCTACAGTCAGGGCCGAGCCTTTGGTGTTACGAACGCACACTGCCCGGAGGGCTTGACCACTGCGGCGGCTTTTGCCACCGCGAATCGCGGGTGTGCGATCAACGTCAGGGAATTCAAAGACAGCACCAACCCAATGGGCATTAGTCAAGTTGCTGTCGCTGTCAGTCCCCGAGAGCGTTTCGCCCAAATCAAAAGGAGGATCAACGTAAATCATGTCATTCTTTCCTTGTCAAAAAGCACTATGCAAGTGCGGCCAGTTTGAAGAAGTTACGCGGCGATGAGAACTTGAGGTTGCTCAACGTGCTAACAGCTGCGACAAACGCCTGGCTATGAATGTCGTATTCCGGGCCTTCCGACCGCAGAAGACTCTCATCCATGGACTTCAGTTCGATATTGTCGTAGTTCAGGCCGTACCCAACACCGGATTCAATTCCAGCTTCCCACGATACTTCGATGCCATCAAAGTTCACTGTCTGCTTGAACCCGAGAGCGCGAAGTGACGTCTCGTTGGAAATCGCGATGCGTTCCTTGTCATCGATGATGTTCAGCAGTCCCATGTACAGATCACGGGCCAACAGAATGTTGGTGATCTGACCGGTCTTGCTGGCATTACGCTGACTATTAATGATGGCGTAACGCAAAGCCTCGTCGCCCTGCCCAGCCCAAGTGTTGGTGCTGCTGGGAAGGTCGGCGTGCGTGGTCGTGTAGTTCACAACCAGCGGCGACCAGAAGTCATACTCGCCATCAGCGATACCATCAGGCCAGTATTGACCCGATTCGTTTTCTCCGCCGTAGTTGCCGAGAACTGTCGACAGTGCGGCGTAACTGTCGTTCGGATAACCAACGATGTCAGCAGCATTCGCTGATCGCTGGGCACCGGACGTGCTGTTCACCGTACCATTGAGAACGAACATCGATTCCAGGCCATGCCAGGATTGCTCGTTACCCGAGGCGGAACCGTCAACGTAGTACTCGCCACCAAACGCCTGCGTCATGGAAGTTTCCAGTCGCTGGACGAAGTTGTCGAATACTTTGACAATGCCTTCCGGCCCCTTGTTGGAACGGAATTCACGGTAGTACATCGCGTCAGTTGTCTGGTAACCACGGAACTCGAGGCTCGCAGTTTTCCAGAGGTTGCGACGTGCAAAGTTTCGCTGAGTCTCGCCAGTATTTCCTTCCACCTTGTGGAGTCGGTACTGTACGGGCCAGTCAAAACCTTCACCGCTGTTGTTGTAGTTCACCCGTCCAGCTGACTCGAGCAATGCACCCAACTGAAAGTTTCGGAGCATTGACTCCTCAACTTCGCGGATATGATTCGCAAGAGTTGTGGCGCTAGTCCGGGCGAAGGCAACAGGATTGAATCCCTTATATGCCATTTTAAAAACCCCTTCTCACAAAAGTCACAACAAATTAGAACAAGCCATCTGCTATGGCCTGCTGACGTAGTTTTTCACCCGCAGTTAAATGCGGATTCTGCGACGGCGCCTCGGGTTCGTATGCAGCCGGAACACTTCCAGCTGCGCTAGGTATATGAGATGCGGGCGACTGCGACTGCAGGTGCTGCATGTTTCGCTGCTGCGCGGCATATGTTTGCTGCACTTGCTGCTGCTGCTGAGATAACATGCTTGTCGACAAGTCGCCCGCATACATCCGCGTTGCAAGATCCCACAATGTGCTTGGGTCAGAGATACCCTGCTGGCGGAAGTAGTTCACATAGTTCGTGACAGCCGCGCCCTCGGAGGAGAGGACAGGACTACCATTCACATCCTGTACAAATTGTTGGGTTCTGGGATCACGCTGGTACACCCAGTCGGCGTTTCGTGCATTAATATCCTCGACGGCCGCCTGCTGCTGCATTCCCTGGTAATAGTTGCTGGTGTAGTCGACGACCTTGGAATACGCCTCTGGAAAATACTTGTCGAATTCCTGCTTGATAATCTCCGGCAGGACTTCCTGTGGCCGTCGCAATAGCTTCTCGGCCCAGTCTTCCAAGTAAGTTGAATATCCCTCGGCTGCTGTCTTGACCTTGAGCGGTGTCCCGTCTCGCCAGTCCCACTGTGCGGTTCCAGTTTCCTGGTTGAATACCTGCTCTCGGTATTGGTCGAGGTTATGGAGATCGAATTCCGGGGGCGCCCACCAATGCTGCTCTCCCGGCTCTGGGGTCTGCTCCTGTTGCTGGGCCTGTTGCTGCTGCAGGTATTCCCGTCCGTAGTCAGCGTATTGCTGCTGCTCCTGCAACTGCTGGTCATACTGACCTTGCAGCTGCTGGGAGTAATTCGCCCACTGCTGATTCTGGTTAGCCAGTTGCTGGTAGGATTCAAGTAAACGATTTTGCGCCTCGCCGTCATCTGCGACATCGGAAAACCCAAGCTGCCTCACCTGGTCTGCCAGTGTTGGCTCGTAATACTCTTGGGGGTACGCTTCCTGCGGCTCCTGCGGTTCCTCGTAGACGGGCTCCTGTGCGGGCTCGTCATCGAAAAACTCGGTCAAGTCAAGTTCCGGTGCTACTGGCTCCTCGACCGCCGGCGCCTCCGTAAACTCATCCTGCACCTCACCTTCAATGGCTTCGTCTTGGGTAATATCTGTTGACATAAATTCTCTCCTCGGGTGAGTCCTGGGTACAATTGAAAGTGTCGCTCAAACCACCGGATTGATTCAAGAGAAGTTTCCAAGATGGCCCAAAAAAAGAGTACCCCAAGCAAGATCGGTGAAATCAGCAAGGGGTGCAACCGGTGCAATCAGTTGCACCGAGATGGGCGATGTCCGAGTTGCGGATGCCCTGAGTACCGGATTGTTTCAGTCGATCCGGCGAGGGAAGAACGGCGGCAGGCCACACTGTTTTCGCTCGAGTAGTTCGATTTCCCGAATGCTGTGAATGGCCCCTCGACCATAATCGACCAGCTCTGCCTCATCCATCTCTGCTGCCGTGGCCCATCCGCAGATGCGAGACTGCAGCTGCTCGTTAACGCTGACCAGGATATAGATGTCAGCCCGGCGTTCTAAATCTGGTGGAAGACGGAGGTGCGGGTCTTCCCAGTAAGTCGATGTCTTGATATCGCATCGCCGGCCCTCGACGAGAAAATCCGTTCCCCCGTCACCCTCAATAAGAAGCTCCACGTCCATTGGGACACCGGACTCGAGGCTGACCGTCAGCTCGCCGGCCAGACCAAGGAAATGCGTGGATCCATCTGCCCAGTTGCGGGTGCTTTCAAAGCCCCCCTTCTGGTTCTCCCTCGCCTCCGACAACGCCGTTATCACGTCCTTGTATGCGCTCAGATCCCATATCCTTTGGGCCATAAGATTTCCATTTCTGAACGATGATGTCACACATGTGACAGTGATGGGCAGACCTCTCACTATTGTCGTAGATCACCTGTGTCCTCAAACCGCATTGTGGGCACTTAACCATTCCTCTTCCGCCGCTTTCATTATCTGCTCGCCAATGAACTGTGCCACTGGAGGCGAGACTGAATTCCCTAACGATTTAATTCTGTCCACCCGTCTGGGAACCCCTGAAGATGTTCGACAAAGGTCGGGTCGAGGCTTCCACCATCTTCCTCCAGACCTTCCGCTGAATTCCTCAAGTGAACCACCCTCCCCAATAATGCGTTGGCCGGCACGTTCCTGCATGACTTCGCCGTCCCATCCTTCCAGTCCCTGCTCGTGGGAGTCGGATAACGTCCCAATGATGTAGACCCTGTCCCTAATCGTCGGTCCACCAAGTGAGCAAACTGGTATGCAGTGCCATTCCGCGTCATACCCGATCTCGGCCAGGTTCCTGAGAACCTCTCCCATTCCTCGAGCAAGGAGCGCTGGGACGTTCTCCAGTAAGATGTACCGTGGTCGGAGGACTGAAGAAATGCGAATGACCTCATAGAACAGCCCGCTCCTTTCACCGGAAAGCCCCTCTGGTTTATTTTGCGCATAAGACAAATCCTGGCATGGAAACCCAGCTGCGATAAGATCCGGCGATATGATTTCAACGCCCGGAGGAGGGAACTCCCGCACGTCCTCCCAGCGGGGTACGTCAGGCCAGTGCTTCTGGAGTACCTGCAGGCAGAAGGGGTTTATCTCCACCTGCCCCACGCACCTCATTCCAGCCCGCTCAAGACCGAGGTCAATACCACCGATGCCCGCGAACAGGCTCAGAAATGTTACATCCATGTCCTACCCTCCATTACCGCTCGCGATAATAAAGGATTACTGAGATTTTGGCAAGAGATTAGAGTTGTGAATCCCCCTAATGTAAAGCCCACCACCACTTGAACCAGATAACCTGCCGCCATATCTCAATCACGAAATATGTACTGCCGGACAGGCAAAACGTACCCAGCACCAATTTCTCTAGCTTATTCACCTCTAGCCCCCTTCAGTGCCCAGACTGCATCCCGTACATCATCAAATCCGATAATCCTTCTCTCGCCGGGAAAGAGGATGAAAGTCGGGCAGGTCGGGATACTGTGTTCAAATCCATACTGATGTGCGTACTGTGTCGTAATCTGATAGCTGCCCGGCCGGGCTGCATATATCCTCTTGCCATGCTTGGTCACGGCCTCCAGAGCGGCAGCATGATGATGCCCTATGACACCGATATCAAAAGGGGCGTCATTCATTTCCCAGAACCGCTTGACCACATGTGTCTGGTTCAGGCTTGAGTTAAACCGTCCCACCTGATGCCGGATCAGCATGTCATAATCCTGTCCACCGACTGTGACCTTCAGCCTCGCCTCTGCCGGCGCATAACAGAGCTTATTGTTCTCCGCTATCTTCGACAGGTAATCCACACCGCCGATCTGCGTCGTCCAAGCGTCATGGTTGCCGGAGATCAATACGAGGATCTTGTCACCGAAGATTTTCAGGTAATGATCGAACAGCCTCCACTGGTCGTTAGGTGTGCTGCGGGCCGCCAGGTACGCCTGCTGGATCTTGATGTGATTATCCACGCCGTCCCCCGCCAGACACGCATAGAGGCCGGGTGTGTCGTGGATCAGCTCGGCATCCTCCCGCATTCGCTTCAGGTCACACGCCGTGCCCGGCGCGATATGCTGATCCGAGATACAGGCAATGGCAATAGGGCCGGTAGGAAAGTTCACATTGAACTTCCCCCGCAGCTTTGCCTTCTTGATTTCCCTGATACCCAGCTTCTCGGCTTTCGTCCACGCATCGTTGCCATCCCAGTCATCTTTCCACTCGGGTATGACCACGCCAGCCTCTGCGGCAGCGGACTTCTCCTGAAATCCCAGCACCGCCTTCTTTAGATCCGCGACCTCACTCTTGAGCGCCACGTTCTCAAACTCGACCACCTCCTCTCTAACGTCTTCCGAAATCGGTTCACGTCCCATTTGGTGCAATCTTTTCAGCTTGCTCCGCACCGCGTCAGGCGAGCGATTCATGCTTGTCGCAATTTCAATGGCGTCCGCCCCTGATGACGCCAGCTTCAGTAGCTGTTCCTCTTCACTCTCTCGCCAAATACCGCTAGCCATAGCACCTCCAATAGCCGAGTAAGACATTGTCTATACCGGTAAATTATAGGCAGGTACTCAAATCCGCCGCTATCCACATTTCGCCGTATCAACGACTTCGATAAAATGGACACATGTGGTGGACATTAATACCAAAAGCGATTCTCACATCTTTTATCCTTATCGTAATTATTTGGGATCTGGCTACAGGTATTCTGGGGCACCCTGAAGCGACATTCAGCCGAGTACTTCTCGAGGCGTCCGCTGACCATCCGGTCATCGCCTTCATATTCGGCATGGTCTGCGGCCATGTCTGGTGGAGCAATAATTAGTGTTGTCCCAAAGTGGGGTAGAAGATATATTCGCTCTTTCCGATGTTTGCTGCGGTTCGTCGTAAGCCCACGTTTGGTATCCGCAGCGGGTCATGGTTCAGCACCCATTGGCCGAGGCCGATAAGCCTGAACGCAAAAGGAGTCAAAACCTAAGACCCATCAAAGTGTGGCTAGCCCCTGGTTGATGGCGAGGTCGAATATCCTGCCTGTCTTGCGCGAGTAATACAGGAGTAGCCGGAAAGCGGACGTAGCTCTGCGGAGTGAACCTGCCCGGTCATTGACTCAGGGGGCGTTCTAGCCTCTCAGCCAGAGTGACTTACCGTTATGATTGGGGTACTACGGCATAACTGTCTCAGGGCCAAGAGGTAGGTAGCATGCGAGACTGGCAGAGAATTCACAGTGAAGCGACCATTGTTGACCTGCATACTCACCCGACGCTGAAGATATCGCTCTTCAAGAGAAACCTGGCTAAACGATTCCGGCAGGGCCTTAAGGGATTCTGGCCGATGTCGACCAGATCGGGGTTTCAGATGCTCGAGCAGGGAGAATATGACGTATCCCTGTCTACGGTATACATGCCTGAAGCCGGTATGCTCAAAGATCTGCCCATCATCCACCTACTGAGATTCCTGCGGCCATTCGCCTGGTACAGGACTTTCGGGAAGAAATCCTACTTCAAAGGCGCTGTCTGGTGCCTGGATCAGATCGAGAAGCAGGCAAAGGCATACAAGGGCAAAAGACCGGTTGTTATCTCTCGCAGCCCCACCGAACTGGAGACAGATCTACTCAATAATGCGATATGTATCGTTCACAGCATCGAAGGGGCTCACAATCTGCAGGATAAATGCGGCAAGATACCAGCAGAGATAACCCCTGAAGTCGAAGAGGAGATACTGTCTAACCTCGAGTACATGGCAAAACGGGGTTGCGCATACCTCGGATTGTCGCATTTCTACCAGAACTACTGCTCCCCTTCAGTATTCCCGTACCCAGATTATGCACTGAAGCTATCAAAATGGCGTAATCTCGTGCAGAGGTGGGACGAAAACAAAGGACTCACCTCTCTAGGAGAGAAAGTAGTACTGCGTGCCAGAGAGCTTGGCATGCTTATCGACGTCACACACTGCACCCAAATGGCCCGTCGAGAAGTCTACGATATGTGCCAATCGGGCATCATTGCTTCCCACGTCGGATCCTATGAGCTGAACCCATCCACACTGAACCTGGAAGACTGGGAAATTGAGACAATAGCCCGTAAAGGCGGGGTAATAGGCGTGATTCCCATGACGTACTGGCTACTTGGCTATGGCAAGGGGCTCGGCCTGGACGCAATGAGCCAGACCATCCGGCACATCATCAGTGTGGGCGGAAAAGAGTGTGTGGGCATAGGCACTGATCTGGACGGCCTGACAGACCCAATTGACGAGATAACAGACGCTTCAGGGCTGTCCCAGCTGACCAGACGCCTGTGTGCAGAGACATTTGCGCGTGGAACGCGATATACCGACGAAACTATCCGAAAGATCCTTGGAGGGAACGCCTTACGGGTCTTAACGGAGCAGTGGAAGGTATGAAACGATACTTCGTGTATACCCACGGGGACCACAGCACAGGACCGTGGAAGGGTGATCTAATGGTCTGGGAAGGCGATTTATACAAGAAATCACTGACCGGAAGGCCAGATACACTCGGTTTAAGGTACATATACGACTACACAGGCCCTTGGATGACCATTGCAAGGAACCATGTAGTCGAAATCGTGCCGGCAGAAGACCTGGAAGATCCAGGCGATCAACACTACCTGACCTTCAGACAGTGCGAGTCAGTGCGTCATATAAAGGATGCACCCCCCGAGGAAGGCTCTACATAGCCCTCGGATGACCATGCAAAGGCCAAACAAGGCTGCTGCATGGCCCAATAAGGGACTTTTGTCCCCCAAAACTGGAAAAAATCTGTCCACAGGACGTAAATGGGGGTCGTGGCTCGGTGGGGTCATCCCCCCCGTGGACGTAACCCGTTACGCCGCATGCACTTACGTCCGCCCCCGCCTACTCCCGCGCGATAACCTGCCCCCCGTTAGTATGGTGCGGAACAGATCCGCGCTGGCTCCCCCGATCCCCTGCCGCTACTGGGCCGCCACTGCGGGGATTCCCCTACTGGATCCCCTGCCACTGATCTGCCAGCACTACTGTCGGGGGGACGCAAGAAAAACACGCCTAACCGTATTGCCGACATCGGTAATAGCCGATACTATTACTACATGGCCGGCGCTAGATCGGCTAATTGTTTTTCTGGAGTGCATACGATGACAACTGATACCTACGGGAAAGAATACGGCGCGGCGCTGGCAGTGCTAGATAAATTGGAAGCTGAGATCCTAGCCGAACCAGTAGAGGAACAGCAGACCGAAGCAGATAAGCAGATCGAGGCGCAGTATGACGTTGTTCTATCCACTGTCACTACACGCGAACGGCGCAAGGGCGCTATGCAGATCTGGTTACAGGGTACGGCGCTGTTTGCTGCGGCCGGCGCATCAGCTGGTAGCGCTTACGATGTTGATATGAAAACTGGTAGCGCGGTTATTCGATTTCACGAAAACGGCCGCCGCCGAGTGCATGCGCATAAGTCATCCGGCCGGCCCATAATCGATATGACGTCAAAATCGGTTACGGCGTTTTTCGGCCATTGCACTGTAGAAGTGACGGCCGTTGATAATACGTTAGTTCTCACGCGGAAAGCAGGTGCATAATGAACGATTCTATCCACACTAAATACGGTGAAGTGATCAGGGTTCTACAACGATTCGATTCGGTTGATGGCTGGGCCGATGTTACCGGTGACGGCCGTTACAACGGCCGGCGCTGGATTAATGACGCAGTCCAACACGGCGCTACTCACTTCACTGTTCGTATCCGGCTGAATTCTAAGTATCAGGACAAGTATGATCGGTTGTTTATGCTATTGGATTTCAGCGCGGACGAATTGACCGCGCCTAGAATCCGGCCGGATTGGGACCGCGCCGTTTATATCGAATCTAATCAGGCCAAACGGCCGGCGCTGTTGCTGGCGGTGGATGATCGTCGCCAGCTGGCATTGTATGAATACGCTATGCCGGCCGGTACAACCGCGCTGGCAGTGTTACCGGCTGATGCTGACAAGCAGCAGCAGTCTGTAAGCTATGCCGCACTGCCGCGCTACTGGTTTGACTTGATTCGAGATCAGTTTAGCTATCTCGAATATGACGGTTCGATCAGGATGGCGCTCTGCGGACAGAGCCAGAACGGCCGTACCTATTCTTTTCCCGAGACTGGTTACGTTATGTCGTCTCACCTGAACGAGCTGTATGGCAAACAGGACCGGCTGGATAGACAATCAGACTGGTTTTAAGTAGCCACAACCGCCAGCTGGTAGCGCAGCTGGTCATTGTGTTTACTTACCCCTGTTTGGAGTGCTGACAATGATTGACGTATATCAACGTGAAGTCTTATCCAGCGGTGAAATCGTTCACCTCTACCATGACGAACAAGACCGCCAAGCCGGCTTTACGCTGGTTGTAATCCCGTTGGAAATCTGGATGCAGCCGGAGTCTATCATCCGCAACGGATCCCGCAGCGAGTGCCTAGCGGCGTTGACGCGGCTACTGGCGGCGGACGTATGCGAAACGGCCTAGCCCCCTGCCCCCTGCCAGCTGGCAGGGTATCCCGACAAAACCTGGTTACCAGGTTTCTACACGCCAGCGACTACTATAACCCCCTGTTTTGATTGGAGTGCTGACAAATGACAGACAAGCTAAAAATTGACGACAAGCGGACACTATGGGTAGAACTGGATCCAGATTTCCAGACTAGCCAGACTTTTACTGTTTCGCTGCGGCCGGAGTTAATAGCCGACAACGAGCATCAAATAGTAAAAATCAAACGCGGCCCAACACTAGTCATCACGACAGAAAATCTAGAGCAGCAAAATGAGATTCTAGCAGTGCTGCGCAACGCTGAAGAAAATAGAACGCTAGACTTTCCGTTCGGATCTCGCAGCATTTAACCCACTATTTTGATTGGAGTGCTATCAATGACGTTTAGAATGCAAGTTACATTCACTGGATATGTTGACCAGTTTCCTGCGCTCGATGTTATCGTTACCGATGATAAGGGGAGCGCGCTTGTACCAGTTGTCGTGCGGCGCATACTGGCAGCCGATAACCCGAAGCTTGAGAAGAGCGCCAAGCAACACTGGCTGACTATGGGAGTATCGTTGTCCCCTGCTAATTCTGTCGAGGGCATCAATGCTTGCTCAAGCGCCAGCGCTGGTTGTATTGGCGGCTGTATCGATCATCAGGGTATGGGATCTTGGTTACGATCTATTCACGTTTGGCGCGCCGCCAAGTTATGGCTAGCAAAACACAAGCCGGCGCTGTTCTATAAAATGCTGGCGGATGATCTAGACCGCGCGGAAAGTAAAGCGCGGCGCGCTGGTATGGAGTTAACCGCGCGGTTAAACGTGTTTTCGGATCTCATGCACGAACGCAACAAACACGGTCGCCAAGTTATCGCGGATCGGCCGGCGCTGCAGTTTTACGATTACACGGCGCACCTCAAACGGATCCTGCGCGATGATCGGCCAGCCAATTACCATTTGACATATTCACGGAAAGAGGGGCGCGATACTCAAGCGCGGACCGTGTTGAATGCTGGTAAAAATGTGGCAGTGGTTTTCAATCACGCGAATTCTGACTTTCCGAAATCGTATCTAGACCACGAAGTGTACTCGGGCGATGATACAGATCTGCGATTTACCGACCCGGCGCCGCGTGTGATTGGTCTACGCTTGAAGTATTCTAGTTTTGATGAAGCGTATAAGATGATTGCAAACGGTTTTGCGGTTACGCTTCCCAACATTAAACCCCTAGTCGAGTTGCCGACGTTCTACGTTTCCAGTTAACCCCTAGTCGATCCAGACTCAAGCAGGGCGGATACTTTCCGCCCTGTTTTTACGCGCGTTACCAGTATCTAAAGAACCAGGCTGCCTGGTAGGCAACATGCCGGCTACTGGCGGCAAACCAGCGCCAACCGCTGAAAACGGATCCCCAGTTGCCCCGCTACGGCCGTTCGATAACCTAACCCGATACAATATACCCCTGAATTCTGGAGTGCCAGAGAATAGAAGCCAGCCCCACTGACCACAATATCGGTAAAAAACCCCTATTCCGGGGGGCTGCGCTGGGCCGGAATGCCGGTCCCCGCGTTGTGCCGACATTAGAACACGCCAGAAATGGTGCAACCATGCGTGAACTGCCAAGAACCAGGCTGCCTGGTAGGTAACCCCGCCTCGACCGCCAGCTGGCGACATTGAAACACGCCAGAAAACTTTTTGCTCAAGTCCTGTTGTGCTTTTTACCGATCCCGGTTATAACCCGCGAACCTTAACCCGAGGAGTGCATTATGAAAACGGAAATCGCAAACGAGTTCTCGCGAATCCTGCGGTCGTGGCTCACGCCTGATGTGATGGAAAACGTGATCGACTTGAATCAGTCTGAGGATGATTCACACGTCTGCCACAGTCACGATTTCTGCGATGCGAATGAGGCCATGTCTGCTGCCTTCGAGAGGGCCGTTGGCCGGCCGAGCTGGCTCCCATCTCAGGTAGATGAGGGTCTGTGTACTGATGTTGACGTGACCACGGACATGGATCTGTGGAATAGCGCGTGGGACATCGCTAAGGACACTGCGTTCACGCCGGCGGTCACAACAACCTGTCCCTGCGGATCCTGTCTACCCGTACCAATAGTCGATCACGGGTTCGACGTGTGCGGTGTCGAGTGTCCCGACTGCGGTCGCATGTCAACAGGCGGAAACGGCAGGACAGGAATAGTAGATGGCTGGATCACCGCGAAGTCTGCGGCCCAGTCACAAGCAGCATTCGAGGCGCAGCAATTCGACGTGGATATGAATGAGTGGTACGGAAGAGGTAACTGGTAACTGTTTCGAGGAGTGCATGAGATGACATACAGTAAAAGCGTTTTCACAATTCAAGGCGACTTCCCAGCCGTTGGCCTGCTTGTCGACGGCCACCCCTACTTCGATGCGGCCACTACCAAG